>JBGUMF010000029.1:0-26162 GCA_045116675.1 Bacteroidales bacterium | reverse complement strand
GTCTTCCTTAATCTGGCGGTCGATTTCCGCTGAACGTTTTGCAGCCTGTTCCCTGTCTTCCTTAATCTGGCGGTCGATTTCCGCGGAGCGCATGGCAGCTTGTCTTGCGGCTTCTTCCCGCTCCTCCTTGAGTTTCCGTTCGTTTTCCTTCATCAGTTGAACGGTCTCTTTGATTTGAACGGAGGTTTCCTTTACTGTTCGTTCCGTTTCTTTCACCTGTGCGGATGTCTCCTTAACCTGATCCGATACGGCGAACACGATATTCTTAAGTTCGGTCCAGGTCAGGTCTTGAGGGCGGATGGTGGGAGTAGGTGTTTGCATGATAGTTTTAACTTTACAATTAACAATTCAAGGTTTCAACATTTAAACAATTTGTTTAACGCTGCAAAAATAAGAAATATTTTAATACATCCATTTAAACATTGAGAATATTTTATATTTTAACAATTGATTGTTAAAATTTGAAAATAATCGACAATTTACCGTCAACACTACAGATATACTCCACGAGCTGAACCTACCACCTTCCGGCACACCTTGGGGAATAGCTCACGGCAAGGGTGTGCCGACCCAGCTGCAGACCAGTGAGTTTGATAGGCTTTCAGGCGGAGCGACAACCTGTGCCCGCCAGCGTCGTGGGTGCCAATGAAGATCCCAATATAGACGTCCCCGTCCAACAGAGGACACCAATCGCAGACATCTTGCTTGTACCGGACTTCCTCGACCCATGCCTGATTTTCTCCAAAATGGATGTTAGAAAATTGTATGATGGGATTGCTGGCTCATCAGAAGTGCGTTCACCGTAACGATGGCAGCCATGGCTTCCACCACGGGCAGCACCCGCGGCACCACACACAGGTCATTGCGGTCAGAGCCCTTGAGGACGGCCGGATTCCCTTCGAAATCGATGCTCGGCTGGTCAAAACGCACCGACGGGATGGGCTTGAAGGCCACCGAGAACCAAACATCCTGTCCGTTGGTGATGCCGGCCTGCACGCCGCCGTCATGATTGGTACGGAAGCTGAAGTCCGGATTCTGGAGATCGTTGTATTCGCTGCCGCACATGGTGCCTGCCTGAAAGCCGCAGCCAATCTCGAAACCTTTGGCAGCATTGATGGACATCATGGCGAAAGCCAATTGGGCGGAAAATTTGTTATAGACAGGCTCGCCCAGTCCGGCGGGCAGGTGGCGGATGTGCCCACGCACCACCGCCCCCACGCTGTCGCCATCGCGCGCAGGCATGCCGGTACGCAGCACCTCGCTGCCGAAGGTGATGCCGTGGGGCTTCAGGATCAGCTTGGCGATGGCGCCAGCGACCACGCGGCAGACAGTCTGCCGCGCGGATGCCCGCCCACAAAGCTCGTTGTCCATGTAGCCGTATTTTTTGAAGTAAGTGTATGATGCATGCGAGGGACGGATCACGTGTCTGTTCTCTTCCACTACACGTACATCCCGGTTCGGAATCCGGAACAGGATGGGCTCGCCGGTGGTGCGCCGGCGCTCATCCACGCCGGAAAGAAACGAGACTGTGTCGGGCTCGCGCCGGCGGGTGGACAAGGCTTCCGAACTGGGGGCGCGGCGGTTCAGCTCCATCTGGATGAAGTCAGTATCCAGATAGATGCCGGCAGGACACCCTTCTATACGTCCTTCCAAAGCATCACCGTGGGTGTCGCCCCAGTCTGTCAGGGTGAAAAGCGTTCCGAAAGTGTCTGTGGTCTGTTGTACCATGCGTTAAAATAATGGGTGTAAACGGCCTCGTATGACCATAATAGCGGACAATGATAAAAAAGTATGCAAAAATACAGTTTTATTCTAAAATTTTAACATGGGTTTTCATAAAAAAAATGTATTTTTGCCATTCCGTATAATGGCGTTTTTTCCAAGAATGTCGTTTTGCGATTTTTGTACATTATTACAATAGAAAAACAACAAAAAACAAACAACATGAAAAAGTACAAATGCAACATCTGTGGCGCCATTTTTGAAGTCGCCGACAATGAAGAACCCGTATGTCCCATTTGTGGTGTAGGGATCGAAGACCTTGAACTGATAGAGGAAACCTCTGCCGAAGCTCCCAAGGCCAACCCGTATGCCGGCACGCAGACGGAGAAGAACCTGGAGGCGGCGTTCGCTGGTGAATCCCAAGCCCGCAACAAATACACCTATTTCGCATCCAAAGCCAAGAAGGAAGGCTTTGAGCAGATTGCCGCCCTGTTCCTCAAACCCGCCGACAATGAGAAAGAACACGCCAAACTGTGGTTCAAGGAGCTGAACGGCATCGGCAACACGGCTGAGAATCTGGCCGCCGCCGCTGACGGCGAGAATTACGAATGGACAGACATGTACGAGGGCTTCGCCCAGACGGCTGAAAAGGAGGGTTTCCCTGAGCTGGCCGCGAAATTCCGCATGGTGGCCGCCATCGAGAAACATCACGAGGAACGCTACCGCGCCCTGCTGCACAATGTGGAGACCGCCCAAGTGTTCGCCAAAAGCGAAGTCAAAGTGTGGGAATGCCGCAACTGTGGCCATATCGTGGTAGGCACCAACGCACCGGACATCTGCCCCACATGCGCCCATCCCCAGTCTTTCTTTGAGGTCAATGCCGAGAATTATTAATAGCTGATTTTATTAACATTTTTGAATACTGATTATGAAAAGAAAACTATTTTTATTTGTGATTTTGGCTGTGGTGATAGCCGCATGTAAGCCCGAACCGGAACCCGAACCCGAACCACTACCGGAACCCACCCCGTATGACAACCTGAACCCGCAACAGAAGACCTGGGCGTTGGTATTCAACTATACGGCCAGCTGGTGCCAGTATTGCGGCCAATGGGGCGTAGCCACGATTAGGGAATGCGTGAATGGCGGCAACTGCGTTGGTATGGCCCTGAAAGCCTCCGGCGATCCGCAGGCTCTTGCCACACCTCTTTACAATTCTTTCAAAGCAGACCGTCCTACAGGCGGCGGTATTCCCAGTTTCTCGGTGTGTGATGACATCGGTGTGGACAGCAGAGCTCCCAGCTATTGCACCACCTGGCAGAATAAGTTCTGCTACCTTGGCCTTGACGTGTCACATGAAATCAAGGACGGGAAAATGCTGGTCTATGTGAAAACCCGTAATTTCGAAACCATCACCAACATTCATGATTTCTATATCGTGGCCTATCTGATGGAAGATGGTCTGCATTATGCCCAAACAGGCAGCTCGGATCCTGATCCCGTACACAACTTCGTGGTGCGCGAGGCCTCTTCCGGCAGTGACTATTTCGGCGAGCAGCTCTTCACCAACGGTGAACAGAATGCGGAGTTCACGCATACGTTCTCCTTTGACATGAACAGCAAATATGTGCCTGAGAACTGCTACGCAGCTGTTGTCATCTATAAGAAAACTACCGATGAGCTGATGTATCAGTACGTGAACTGCCGCTGGACCCGGAAATAACGAATAAACACTCTTCATGCAAATATCAAAACTGCGGAACATCGGCATCGCCGCTCACATTGATGCCGGCAAGACTACTGTGTCTGAACGTATCCTCTTTTTCACGGGGGTGAACCGGAAGGTGGGGGAAACCCATGACGGCCAGGCCACAATGGACTTCATGAAACAGGAGCAGGAACGAGGCATCACTATCGCGTCCGCCGCCATCACTGCCCAATGGAACGACCATCAGATCAATCTGATAGACACGCCGGGCCACGTGGACTTCACCATTGAGGTGGAACGTTCGCTGCGCGTCATCGACGGCATGGTGGCTGTATTCTGCGCCGTGGGAGGCGTGGAACCCCAGAGCGAGACGGTGTGGAATCAGTCGGAGAAATACCGCGTGCCCCGCATCGCCTTCGTCAACAAGATGGACCGCACCGGTGCAGACTTCGCGGAGGTAGTATCCCAAATGAACAAATATTTGGGGGCCAATGCCATGCCCATCCAGATGCCCATCGGTGCCGAAAACGATTTCCTCGGCATGGTGGATCTGGTCTCCATGAAGGCCATCACTTTCCAGGAGAAGCAAAGAATCGTGTCGGACATCCCGTCCGAGCTGATGCCCGCCGCCACGGAGGCCCGCCGCCACATGATTGAGATTCTGGCGGACTACAACGATGACATCGCCATGCTCTACCTGGAAGATGCCGAAATCGATGAGCAACTTCTCAAAAAAGCCATCCGCGAAGCGACCATCAAACTGCTGGTCACGCCGGTGCTGTGCGGCGCTGCATATCGTAACAAGGGCATACAACTCTTGCTGGATGCCATCGTGGAGTATCTTCCGTCGCCTACGGACTTGGGCGGTGTAATGGCCCATGACCCCAACGACGAGGAGAAAATCATCCAACGGAACCCCTCCAACAACGAGGCTTTCTCTGCTCTAGCTTTCAAGCTCATCAATGACCCCTACGTGGGACAGCAGACATTCATCCGTATTTTCAGCGGCAAACTGACGAGTGGCATGAGTGTTTACAACACCAACAGAGGTAAATACGAGCGGGTTGGGCGTATCTTCCGCATCAAAGCCAAAGAGCGGGAGGAGATCACGGAGGCCGGCACGGGCGAGATTGTGGCCCTGGTGGGCATGAAGTTCACCCGCACCGGTGAAACCCTCTGCGACGACAGACAACCCGTTCTGCTGGAGTCCATATCCGTGCCGCCAGCCGTCATTGAGATGAAGGTGATTCTGGAGGACAAGAAAAGTCGTGACAAGCTGGGAGAGACCTTGGCCAAACTCTGCAACGAGGATCCTTCGTTCCATTCCCATTTTGACGAGGAGACTGAGGAAACCATCATCGCCGGCATGGGCGAACTGCATCTGGAAATCCTCGTGGAGCGCATTCGCGACGAGTTCAAGGTGCCGATTTCAGTGGGCGAGCCTTCAGTGTCGTTCCGCGAGACCCTGACCACGGCGGTGGAGCAGGCTTACAAACATGTGAAACAAAGCGGCGGCAAAGGACAATTCGCAAATACGGTCATCCGCTTCGAGCCCAATCCCGGCAAAGGGTTTGAGTTCGTGGACGTCACCAAGGGCGGCGTGATCCCCAAGGAGTTCATCCCCTCGGTGGAGAAAGGCTTGCGCAAGGCCATGGAGAAAAGCCCCATTGCCGAATATCCCGTGGTGGACGTGCGGTGCGTGCTGGTGGACGGGAGCTACCATCCGGTGGATTCCAGCGACATGGCCTTCCAGCTCTGCGCCGCACAGTGTTTCAAGCAGGCGTTCCGCAAAGCCAACCCCATCATCATGGAGCCGGTCATGAAAATCGAGGTCAACACCCCGGACGACTACATCGGCAATGTGACCCGCGATCTCAACAAGCGGCGCGGACGCATTGAGAATATGCGCCGTTTCCGCAAGGGTTCCCAGAAACTCGACGGTTTCATCCCGCTGATGGAGATGTTCGGCTATGCCACAGCCCTCCGTAACATCACGTCCGGACGGGCAAACTACTCTATGGAATTCTACCAATACCAACCGATGCCCGCCGCCAAACAGGAGGAAATCATTGAGAAGGTGAAAAGTGGGAAATAGGGAGATATTGCGTTTGGCGGTCCCGAGCATCGTGACCAACATCACCGTGCCGTTGCTGGGCATGGTGGATGTGGCCATTGTGGGCCATATCGGGCAGGCCAGCTACATAGCAGCCATCGCACTTGCCACGATGGTCTTCAATCTGATTTACTGGAACTTCGGCTTCCTACGTATGGGCACAAGCGGGCTCGCGGCACAGGCATACGGAGCGAACGACAGGGCTGAGTGTCTCCATGTACTGGTGCGCGGCATGGCCATCGCAGGAGCAGCGGCCGTGTTGATTATCGCCCTGCAGTACCCTATTGCGCTGCTTTGTAAGAGATTCATACAGAGTACGCCGCGCACCATCGAGCTGATGCTCACCTATTTCTTCATCCGTATATGGGCGGCACCCGCCACGCTGGGACTGTATGCCCTCAAGGGATGGTTCATCGGAATGCAGAACGCCAAGGCCCCCATGTGGATCGCCATCCTGCTCAATATTGTAAATATCGTGTGCAGCCTGCTCTTTGTGTTCGTGTTCCATGCCGGCATTGCAGGTGTGGCCTGGGGTACGGTCATTGCCCAGTACAGCGGCTTTGCCATGGCGGTAGCCATCTGGCTGTATCGTTACGGCGACATGCGTGGCGAAATCAATCTGCGCAAAAGTCTGAATATGGGTGAGATGGTCCGTTTTTTCAAAATCAACACCGATATTTTCCTGCGATCACTTTGTCTGCTAGCAGTATTCTCGTTCATCCCTTACATCTCTGCCGCTATGGGAGATGAGATTCTGGCAGCCAACACCTTGCTGATGCAGCTTTTCATGTTACTTTCATATATTATGGATGGATTTGCCTACGCCGGCGAATCGTTGACAGGACGTTACGTGGGTGCACGCGACGGTGTTGCCCTGCGGGATGTGGTGCGGCGACTGCTTGTCTGGGGCCTCTGGTTGGCAACGCTATTCACTCTTTTGTATGCGTTGTTCGGACGCGGTCTGCTCTCCATTCTCACCAACGATAAGGAGGTGGTGGATACGGCAATGCAGTATATGATTTGGATTGTACTGGTACCGTTCACGGGTTTTGCCGCCTTCATCTTTGACGGTATCTACATCGGAGCCACTGCTTCCAAGGCAATGCGCGACACCATGTTCGTGGCTACGGCAATCTTTTTTGTACTCTATTATGTTTTGCATCAGATATTTGGAAACCATGGCTTGTGGATGGCCTTTATTGTCTTTTTGATATTACGCGGGGCTCTGATGTTCATGTTTCGCAAAAAGCATATTTTAACAGTTGATCCTTAAAAATTATTATTAAAAAATTTTTTAATCACACACTCATTATAAAGAAAAAATTGTATTTTTGCTGCGGTTAAAAATAATAATAGGAGGAAATGATGGAAGGAAAAATACAAAATGCAGCATCGGAGTGGGACGGTCTTAACCAATTGTTACAATACAACACAACTATGGCCGAAGAGACCAATCAACTGACTAAAAAACTTCGTGAGGAGCAACGAAAAGAATTCTTGAATCTTAAACAGACTTGCGAAAAAAGACATTCTGATCATCAGGATGTTTGGGATATGCTTCGTGAGAATCAACGGTTGTTGAGGGAGTCTTCGATAAGATGTGAGCGCGAACGCAGGGAAGCGGATGCGAGATATGAACGTGAACGTCAGGAAGCGGCTAAAAGGAATGAGGAATATGAGCTCAAACGGAAGGTGGAAGAAGAGGAATATGAGCGCAAAAGGAAGGCGGAAGAAGAGGAGTATAAGCGCGAACGTCGGGAAGCGGATGCGAGATATGAACGCGAACGTCAGGAAGCGGCTAAAAGGAACGAGGAATATGAGCGCAAAAGGAAGGCAGAAGAAGAGGAATATGAGCGTAAACGGAAGGAGGAAGAAGAGGAATATGAACGTAAAAAGAAGGCGGAAGAAGAAGAGTATGAGCGCAAAATGAAGGAGGCGGATGAGAGACACGAGCGCTTCTGGCAGAAATTTGACGAAAGGATGGATCGAATGCATGAGGAAGCGGAGAAACAAAATCGGGAACTTCGCGAGCAAATGAAGGTGACCGATATGAAAATCCAGGAGATGTCAAGGCGTTTCTTCTCCACTACAGGACATATAATTGAGGGTTTGATGAGCTCCGCATCAATGGAAATGTTCCAGAAAGCTGGCTTTGACGTGTATAACAAGGCAAAGAATCTCCATCACAAGAACAAAAGCCTGAATGCGGAAATGGAAATTGACGTGCTGCTCTCCGGTGACACCACTGCCGTGGTGATTGAGGTGAAGGCGAGTTGCGACCGGAAAGACGTTGACCATGTGTTGAAGCAGATGGAAAGGTTCAGGCTTTTGTATCCCGAGTACCACGACAAGGAGGTGGTGGTAGCCATAGCTGCCATCAACTATGAGTTGGATGCGGACATCTATGCCCATGAAAAAAATCTAGTGGTGGTCCGTGCCGACAGCCGCAATGTGTTCATGATAGACCCCTACGATATGGACGTGCTGAAACGGTTCTAACAGCCCTTTTGCACGTCAGGTTCTTCGCATAGGCCGGAACATCCGCAGTCGGTGGTCTCAAATTCCAACGTGACGTGACTGATTCCGTTCTCTTTTAATTTGGATTTCAACGCCTGCTTCACCTGTTCCATGTTCTGCAGATCGTCTGTCACCACATGGGCAGTGAGGGCGTTTTCCGTGGTGCCGATGGCCCAGATGTGCAGATGGTGCATCCCAACCACGCCGTCGGTGTGCTCGAAGATTTCTGCAATTTCCTCATAATGAATCTGTTCTGGAACACCATCCAAAGCCAGACGAATGCTGTCTTTGAGCAGGTCCCAAGTGGCAAAAATGATGATGACGGCCACCGCCAGTCCGATAATGGCGTCGATTACGTACCATCCGGTGAAGTGGATAAGGATGCCGGAAAGGATGACTCCCACGGACACAAGCGTGTCGGCCACCATGTGCAGAAAGGCCCCCTTGACGTTCAGGTCCTTCTTGCGGTCTTTCAGGAAAAGGTAGGCGGTGAACCCGTTGACAAGCACACCGACCGCCGCCACGAGGGAGATGACACCTCCTTCGATGGGTTGCGGATGAATCAGCTTTTGGATGCTTTCTATTATGATAAAAAGTACCGCTCCGCACAGAATCAGTGCATTGAGCAGCGATATGAGGATGGTGCTCTTCTTAAAACCGTAAGTGTATTTTGGATTGGAAGCAACACCAGACAGCCGGAAGGCCATCATGGCCAAAGCCAGACTGACAACATCGCTGAGGTTGTGGGCTGCATCGGAAACCAGTCCCATGGAGTTGAAAACCAACCCAAAAACAGCCTCTACCAGCACGTATGCCACATTGAGGATGATACCGATTTTAAAGGCAGTGTTCAGCTGGGAAGGAAGCGTATGGTGCTCGTGATGATGATGGTGATGATGTTCGTGTTCGTGATGATGTGCCATGATCTTTTCTTTTTGTTAAAACAGGGACGGAATAAAAACCGTCCCTGCCTGAAAAACAATAATAAAACAACAACTAATAATTTATATATTCTTCTGATGATCAAATAGTTAATACAAATCCAATTTTACAGACGGAAGAGTACGCAAAAGTACGAAGAGTATCATGGGTGGTCATCCTCATTTATGGGGATTTTTGAGGTTGGGATGCAAAAATTGGGGAGGGTATGTGTGAACATCATTCGTCGTTACCTGCAGAATTAAGGAATTTGCTATTTTTGCAGACAGAAATGCCTACAGAAATGCTCACTCAGGGTTTCCTGTAGTTTGTTTATAAAATACTGATTTCTAAAATGGTCCAGAACATATTAAACAAACCTGTTCTTGAAAAAGAAGACATCGTGCAACTGCTCGCCTCGCAAGGTGAGGAGATGAAACTACTTTTGAAGACAGCGTTGGAAACGAAACTTTCACGCTTGGACAACCGCATACACCTGCGCGGGCTTATCGAGATGAGTAACATCTGCCGCAAATCGTGTCTCTACTGCGGAGTGCGTAGCGACAACCGGAATGTGGAGCGTTACACCTTGTCGGAGGACGAGGTGGTAGAATGCGCCAAGCTGGCCCACAAGCTGGGCTACGGCTCCGTGGCCATCCAGAGCGGCGAACGCAACGACAAGGCGTTTGTGGACAGCATCACCCGCATATTGCACCGTATCAAGGAAATAGACAACGGCTCTCTGGGTATCACGCTTTCGTTAGGAGAACAAAGCGAAGAGGTGTACCGCCAATGGTTCGAGGCAGGTGCACACCGTTATCTGCTACGCATCGAATCCTCCAACGAGGACCTCTACTATAAAATCCACCCGCACGATGAACGGCACGACTTCCACAAACGACTGGCCTGCATCGACAGCCTGCTCCGTATCGGCTACCAGACCGGCACGGGCGTGATGGTGGGCCTGCCCTTCCAAACGCTGGAGATTCTGGCCGACGACCTCCTGTTTTTCAAGGAAAAAGATGTGGCCATGGTGGGAATGGGGCCCTTTATCCCCCACCCTGACACGCCGCTGTACCAGTTTGCAGACCGGATTCCGTCTGTGGAAGACCGGATGAACCTGACACTCAAGATGATCGCCATCCTGCGGCTGATGATGCCAGAAATCAATATGGTGGCGGCCACTGCCAACCAAACCATCGACCCCATGGGACGCGAGAAGGCCATCCTGGCTGGCGCCAACGTCATCATGCCCAACCTCACGCCCAACGAGTATCGCGAAGATTATCTCATCTACCCCGACAAGGCCTGCGTGAGCGACAAGCCCGAAGAGTGCTTCTCATGCCTTGACATCCGCATGAAGGCCATCGGACACGAGATTCTCTACAACGCCTGGGGCGACTCCGTGGCGTTCACGAAAAAAAAGGCCGCCACAAAGTGACAGCCTGTCTTTATCAGATTGTAATATTGTAATTCCTATTTGGTGGCGTGCGGGCATTTGTGCTCGCCGTTGGCAGCACCCTGACACTTGTGTTCACCGTTGGCAGCGCCTTGGCATTTATGCTCACCATTAGCGGCACCCTGACATTTGTGCTGGCCGTTTGCAGCGCCCTGGCATTGGTGTTGTCCGTTGGCGGCACCTGCACATTTGTGCTGGCCGTTTGCAGCGCCCTGGCACTGGTGTTGTCCGTTGGCGGCACCTGCACATTTATGCTGGCCGTTAGCAGCACCCTGGCACTGGTGAGCCGGAGCAGCAGCAGCTTTCGATTCGCCGCAGGTTCCGGAATTCTTGCAACAGGCCGGAAGTTTGGCACGAGCAGCCGCGTTGGCCTTGAAGTTGTCGGCGTCATAGCCCAGGTCGCTCACCTGCTGACGAATCTGGTCGGGAGAAGTTTTCTTCGCATCATACGTCACCGTCAGCTTGGCAGTTGCCTTGTCATACGTATAATCCTTCACACCTTTAAAGAAGGGAACATTCTCTTTGAAACGATCCACGCATTTCTGGCAATTCTTGGAGGCATTGGTCTGGATGGTCACCGTGGGGCCGGCCTTGGCGGCAGGAGCAGCGGTTTTGTTCTGGGCATTTGCACCCAACGTAAGGATGGCCACAAGGACCATTAAAAGCATTTTTTTCATTTTGTAAAATTTAATTCCGTTATACATTAATTTATTTACGAATATTCTTTTATGCGGTTTGGAAACGGGCTTTAGATGTTTTTATTGTAATAAGTTTAATCATCATTTCAAAATAACACGGACCCCTATATAACCCATGATGCCGGTGATAGGCGCATACACCACGGTGGCGTCGAAATTGTCGCCGAAGGGATTCTGAGCATCAATAATGGGATTTTTCTGCTTGTAGTTCAGCAGATTCTCACCGCCCACATAGAGTTCCCATCTGCGGAATTTTTTGGTCACCTGGGCGTTAAGAATGCAATACGTGGGCGCATATTCCGGCAGCGAGCTGGCCGGATTGTCCGACATGTCGGGCAAGTGCTGCGGACCATTCACCTGCAAGGTCACATTGAACTTCCACTTGTCGTAGCGGGTGCTGTAGTTAAGATTGACGAGTGCCTTGTGGGGGCTCATCAGGTCCTTCTGGCGCATCACCCCCTGACGCATGTAGCGCACATCGTTGTAGCGATAGGCCAGCAGCATCTCAAAGCGCTGGAACGGCTTGAGGGTCAGCTCAATCTGTGCCGAATGCGAGCGCGACCGGTTCCCGTATCCGTTATAGTCGCCATTGAGGGCATAATAATGCACCTCGTGGACGTTCCAGTCCAAATCCACGATCATCTGCTGCAGGAAATGGGTGTAGAAATAATCCACGGCTACAGAAGCCTTCCCTCCCGGCATATCAAACTGGTACACCATACTTGCCCCAGCATTCCACGCCTCTTCAGGCTTCGGATGACCGTCAAAACAGATGCTGCGGGAAGATAACAGCAACGACTGGTTCTCGGCGAAAAAATGGGCGTTACGGTAGCCCTTGCCCGCCGAAGCACGCACTGACAAATCCTTGGTTGCCTGCCATTTGAGATGCACGCGCGGTGTCCAGAACAGCTGGTTGATGCTTTCCCAGTTATTTGAATGCAGCCTGTCGCGCACCATATTGTAATCCAGGCGCATTCCAGCCATCACTACCAATTTCGGGTCAATAACATAGGCGTATTCTGCAAAAACGCCGGGAATCAAATCATGATGATGAGGACGATTGTAATAATATAAATCCCCATCCTGATAGTTTTCGTTCAGACAATCAAACTGCAGACTGCCTCCAGCGGTCAACTTATGGCGTTCCTTTGCCCCGAATTTATTGGAATACAAAACGTTTGCATAAACACTATGTTGATTTCCCTGATAATCCTTATCCCCATAGTGCGAATTGAGCCAATGTCCTGTGTAGGAAACAATGGTCCCGATACTCTCATGCTCACCATTCAGCAGGAAGCCGTTTTTGGTGATGACATCCACCCTTTTGTTGTCAGCAGTGAAACCGTAAGGCAGATTTGACGTTTCATTCTGAAGATTCGGTTTGAAAGCCATCTGCCCACCGAAACGGTTATCCCACACAAAACCGACCATCGAACGTCCCTCGACCACGGGAGATTTATAGTCCCAGCGGTTCATCACATTGATCTGCCGGCTGCGCGGCACATCCATGAAACCATCCTTGTTCATGTCCATCTTCGCCAGCTGGTCGCCCAGAAAAATAAGGAAATTAGTACTCGCCTTTTCGTTTTTGCCCACAGGGATACGGGTATTCATAGCCAGCTCGCCTTTACCCATCGAGTTGGCGTAGAAATTCATAAAGAAACGTTCCAAATTGGTTTCCGGCTTCTTATAATCGACGTTAATCTGTCCTGTGATGGCCTCAAAACCGTTTACCACAGAAGAGGTTCCCTTAGACAGGCTGATGGACTCCATCCATGAGCCGGGAATGAACCCGAGGCCGAACTGGTGCGAAAGAAGACGAATAAAAGGCACATTCTCAAGTAGAATTTGGGAATAGGTGCCTGCCAGTCCGAGCATGGCGATTTGTCGGGCACCGCTCACCGCGTCAGGGAATTCCGAGTCTATGGCCACACTGCTCTCGAAACTCTCGGCAAGGTTGCAGCAAGCGGCGCGACGCAAGCCCTGCTGGGTGATGACGGACGTCAAGATAGGCTGCGTGGAGATGAAGGAGCCGTCGCGGGCCACCACACTCACCTCAGCGAGGGAGTGGGCGTGCGACAGGAAAATCGTGATGTCGTTCTGCTGCTTGTCGATGCGGAGCGTCTCGCTTTCGTAGGTGGGAAACGATACAATGAGCGTGTCGGTACCCGTACGCGGGATGGAGAAGGAACCGTCAGTTGCAGAGAACTCCCCGACCGACGTGTGCAGCCACTGGACGGCAGCGGAAGCCACAGCCAGCGTGTCGCCATCCTCCCTGACTTCCAGGATCCTGCCCCGCAAACTCTGCGCCTGCAGAAGCACCGGAAGCAGCATCAAACCTATCCATAACAGTTTTCGCATCGTTCCAAATTTTGAGGGCGCAAAGATACGGAATTTCCCAATTAACAGTTAACCATATACAAACAACAATTAAAGTTGGCTGTTGACAGTCAGATATCGGCTTTTTATAGCTTTAGCTTCCCAACTCCCCACTTCAACATTTAAACAATTCAACCGATTCACCCAACCCAATGTTATACTTCACTTTGCTCCCGAATATATCTGGAAATCAAATCATAAATCTCGCGCACTGAAGAGTCGGACAGGGAATTCCTCTGAGCGCGCATCACCGCCGCATCCCCACGCTTTGCAGGGCCAGTCTGCGCCTCACGTGGCGACATGGTGTCCAGCTTGTCCAAGGTCTGCTGCATAAGAGGACGCAGCAAATCCAGGCTCATACCGTTGTTCTTCAAGATATCATCCGCGATGGTAAACATGGCGTTGGGGAAATTGCAGGCGAACACGGCGGCCAGATGCGCCACCGCACGCTGCTGCTCCGACATTCGGCAACAACGGTCCGACAACGTCGTCGCCAGCCGTTCCACCTTGTCAAGCGAAGCTCTCAGATGGTCGGTTTCCAGACAAACAGGCACCTGCAAACCCTCATATACCGTATCTTGGGAGAACGTCTGCAAGGGATACAGCACGCCATACTCCCAGGCATAGTCTTCGAACACGCGCTGCGACACCGAGCCCGCCGTATGGAGGGCCACGGGCATCGTGAAGGGAATCCGGGGCAACAATTCGCCATAAGCATCGTCCGCCACCGAGAAGAGATACAGCGAAGCTTCCGGCGACAATTGTCCAATATCGTCAATGGCCTCCGCCCCCACCCTGTCGGCGATGCGGCGGGCGTGGTCCAGGTTACGGCTATAGACCTGCCCGATGCGGAATTCTTGGGAATCCCGCAGGCGATGGACCATCCAAGCCGCCACATTTCCGGAACCTATCAGCGCAATCATCAGTAGGAGAATTTGCTGCCACCCACAAACTCGCGGAGAATGGAGGTGCCCGGCACCTTCTCCTCAGGGATGGACTTGAAATAGGACAAGAACTTGCGCAGACGCACGGCCTCGGCATACTCGGGCAAATTTTCCGGCACCGCATCCAAAATCGACATGGCGTACGGCTTCAGCAGGCCGAGCTCGAAAATCAGCGAAGTGTTGATCATCTCGTCGGCATTCTCCTGGAATGGGAAGATGTTTTTCTCCTCACCGTTGCGGACGCTCCGCCAGCGACGCAGCGTCTCCACCGCCGAATAGCCACGATAGTTGTAATCGCGCACAATACGGCGTATCAACCGGTTGTCGGCAGTGGGGATAGGATTCTGACGATCGATGGAAATAGAGGTCAGTGCCGACACGAAAATCTTAAACTTCACATCGTCGGGCACCTGCTCGGTGAGCCTGGGATTCAGGCAGTGGATGCCCTCGATGACCATGATGGACTTGTCGTCCAGCTGGATGGACTTGCCGGTCCACAATTTGGAACCTTTTGTAAAATCGAAGGTGGGCAGTTCCACGCGCTCGCCCGCGATAAGGCGCGACAGCGTATTGTTGAAGAGCGGCAGGTCCACAGCTTCAAGAGCCTCGAAATCAAACTTGCCGTTCTTATCCCTGGGGGTCTCGTCGCGCTCCACGAAGAAGTCGTCCACCGAGATCTGCACCGGATGATAGCCATGCACGCCCAACTGCACCGACAGCCGTTTGCAGGTGGTGGTTTTGCCCGAGCTCGACGGGCCGCTGATGAGCACCATCTTCACGTTGCCCCGCTGATGGATGGCATCAGCCACGGCGGCGATACGTTTCTCCTGGAAAGCCTCCGCCACCAAAACGGTGGGCAGCACATCGCCCTCCTCGATAAGCCGGTTCAGGTCGCTCACGTGCGGCACACCCAACTGCTCGGCCCACGCCTTGTTTTCCTTGTACACGGAGAACAGCTTCGGCATCAGCCGCGTCTTGGGCAGCACGTTGATATTCTTGGACGAGGGAAGCTTCAGCAGAAGACCGTCCTCGTATTTTTCCAACCCGAATGTCTTCAGATAGCCCGTGGATGGAACCATGAAGCCGTAATAATAGTTGATGGTGTTCTCCAATTTATACACCGACGTGTAAATGCGGTCGCGGTTCTTGAAAAGCTCGTACTTATCCTCCAACCCGTACTCCTGGAACTTGCGGATGGCATCGGGCGTGGGCAGGCCCACCCGCTCGAAGGGGATGTCGCGCTCCACCAGCGAGAACATGTGGTTGCGCATCTTCTTGACAAGCTCCTCGGTGAGCGGCTCGTCCATCTGCTCCAGACGGCAAAAACGGCCACCAGAGATGGAATGTTTGATATGCAGCTTCACCTTCAGAGGCAGCAGGTCGTGAACCGCCTTGCAAAGCAGGAAATAGAGCGAGCGTATATACATGTCGCGCCCATAGGTGGAATAGTAGTCGAAGAACTCGATGACCGCCGGCTTGTGAATCTGGTACGTCAAATCGCGCACCTTGTTGTTCACCAAAGCTCCGAGAAACACATTCTCGGACTTCACATCTTCGTGTTTAAGAAACTCCAACAGGGTCATGCCGTATGGCACCTGCACTTCCGTTTTAATATTCCGACAAAGAATGGGGATTGTTTGCATCTTTACAATTAATAATTAACAATTAATAATTAACAGTTATAGTTCATCGTTCAACGACTCTTTTATCTCCACAATCTGATGCTGGATGCCGTACTCGGAAAGGATCTGGCGCACGCGGTTCTCATCTGTATCGGTCAGGAAAACTTGTCCGAAATGGTCGTCGCCCACCATTTTAAGGAGCTCGGATATCCGGTTTTTGTCCAGTTTGTCGAAGATATCGTCCAGCAGAAGGATGGGTTTGACCTTCTTACGCATGCAAGAATAGTCGAACTGGGCCAACCGCAGGGCCAGCGAGAACGACTTCTGCTGTCCTTGCGAGCCGAAGCGCCGTATCGGCTGTCCGTTGATGAAGAAGAGGTAGTCGTCCTTGTGAACGCCGAAGTTGGTGAAGCCGCTGTGCAGGTCCGACTGCGCCGTCTGCTGCAGGCCCTCGGCATACGTGGCGGTCTGCAACCCCGACTTGTATTGGATAGAGACCTCCTCCGAGCCGTTTGACAGCTGGTTGTAATGGCGCTGGAATACGGGAAGCACATCCTCGATGAACGCCTGCCGGCAGCTGAATATCTGATGGCCCAGCGGGATCATCTGCTCGTCAAGGATCCGAAGAAGTTCGATATCGGAGCGGTGGCTCTCCAGCATCTGCTTAAGCAGGGCGTTGCGCTGCATCAGCAGTTTGCGGTAGGCAATAAGATGCTGCAAATACTCGGCATCGAACTGCGAGATGATGGTGTCGAAGAATCGCCGCCGCGTGTCGCTCACCTCGTTGATGATGTCGCTGTCGTAGGGCGAGACCATCACCGCGGGGAAGAGCCCGATATGGGCGCTGAGACGGGGGTACTCCTTCTTGTTGGCCCGCACCGACTTGTGCCCGTTCCGGTAGGTGCAGCTCACCTGCGTGTGGTTCTGCGTCTCGCGCTGCACAAACTCACCATGTATGGCGAAAAAATCGGTGTCGAAACGCACGGAATAGACATCCTGGGCAGCGAAATAGCTCTTGCAGAAAGAGAGATAGTATATCGCGTCCAGCAGGTTGGTCTTGCCGCTGCCGTTCCTGCCGACGATGGCGTTGACATTCTCATCAAACGAGAATTCAGCCTCCTCGTAGCTTTTGAAATTCGTAAGTTTCAGGTGCTTGAGATACATGGGGGATTAGAGTTGAGGGTTGAGAGTTGAGAGTTGAGAGCTAGTGTATGGGATGTTTTTTAGAGGGGGCAAAAATAGGAAAAAAAATCGGGATTTTTGTATTTTTGCCGCCGTTTTCCCGAAGGGAATTCCTAATCTGTTTATCATAATGGCTAAAAAGACTAAAAAACGTGGTTTTTGGAGGATTATAGGACTTATCATCCTGACTTGCTTTCTGTTAAGCATATTCTTTACGGTAATTTTCCGATGGGTAAACCCGCCCGTCACGCCTTTGATGATCATCCGAAAGGTACAATACGGGTATCCTATTGAAAAGAAATGGAAGCCTATCGAGGAGATTTCGCCATATATGTACAAGGCGGCCATCGCGTCGGAGGACAACTACTTTCTCGGGCACAACGGCTTTGATGTCATCGCTTTAGATATTGTGATGCAGGAGCGCAAGAAGGGAACGCGCCATCGCGGTGGCAGCACCATCTCGCAGCAGACGGCCAAGAATGTGTTCTGCTGGCCCAAAAGTTCCTGGATACGGAAGGGGCTGGAGACCTACTACACTTTCCTGATAGAGACCTTCTGGGACAAGGAACGCATCATGGAGGTCTATCTCAACGTCATCGAGATGGGGCCAGGCATCTACGGGTCGGAGGCGGCCGCCCAGCATTATTTCCACTGCAGCGCCAAACATCTAAGCGCCCGCCAAGCCGCTCTCATCACCGCCTGCTACCCTGCCCCGCTGAAACGCAACCCCGCAAGGCCCTCCGGCTACCTGAACCACCAGGCCGGCGTCATCCAGGGGCGCATGGCCAAGTACGGGAACCCGAAATTCACGGACGAGTACATCAAAGGGTGCCAGAAACGGTACAAGGAGGCCGTCCGCAAACGGAAGAAAATGAAATCCCACAAAAAGTAACGGGTTCGCAGGAACAATCTTCCCCTACCGCATCTTCACCACTTTCAAAACAGTAGTCTGTCCATTGGCAAAAAAGACCTTCAGCAGGTACCAGCCAGCAGGATAAGGAGTGAGATTAACAAGAACTGAATTTCCGTGAACAGCTTCCCCAATGATCCGGAATCCCATCGCATTATACAATTCATACGTCCTCATATCCTGCGAGGCAGACAACTGAGCCTTCCCCGTGGTTGGATTCGGATAGAGAGTCGTAGTTGTCAGCGAATAATCATCCACTCCGTCCGGATTTTGCACATTCAGCACTTTCATCACATCCTGGGCTGAATAGTACATCTCGTTGCCTGCTTGCGATGCCGTTATGATGGCTAATCCGGGAGCGTTGAGCATCAGGATTTCGCCATACACGGTGGCGATGGCTTCATCATTGCACGTGTAGCTCACCGGCAGTCCGGACGTGGCCGTGGCGGTGAGTGGAACATAGCGGTCATTCAGACTGACCGTCAAGTCCTGGTCCCACTGGATAGTTTGTGCCTGCATGGGAATATCGCCGCCCGATTCCGTAACCGTCAGAATCTTCACCACAATGGGAGCAGGATGGTAATAGGCATTGCCTGGTTGCGAGGCTGTGATGACAGCCTGCCCCACCCCGACCAGATTGAGCACATTTCCACTAACCGTGGCCACATTCTCATCGCTGCAGGTATAAGTCACGGGCAGTCCGGAGGTGGCGGTGGCATTCAGCGCCAACGTGCCACTGTCAAGGCTGACGGTCAGTGTCTGATTCCAAACAATGCTCTGGTTCAGCACCGGAGCGGCCACATTCACAATCAGGTTCACGTCGACGGCGGGCTGGAACACAGCATTGCCGGCCTGCGAAGCGGTGATAAGGGCGGATCCCACACCCGTGAAGAACAGGGTGTCGTTGTGGACACGGGCAATATTTTCATCGCTGCTTGTATAGGTTACCGGCAAACCTGATGAAGCGGTGGCGGTTAGCAGAATAGGAGCATCACCCAGAGTAGCGGCAAGCGTCTGGTTCCAAGTGATGGTCTGGCTCATAGTGGTATGATTGCACTCGTAAGCCCCAACATCCGCTATATTGTTGAAGATGCGCGGATTGCCATCCATGTCGGTGGCCGGCAAATAGGTGATGAACGCCGTGTTGGGGTCGCCCGCATCCACCAACGGGGATATGGGCAGCACCCGCCAGTCGGCGTTCAGGTTCGACAGGTCTGTGGCGCTGGTGGCGGCGCCCATCATAACAGACGGATTCACAAACATCGGCAAAACAACCGTATCCAAAACGATGTTAGTGCTGTCGGCAGCGAAGTCGCTGGTGGGGTTCGCATCACTGGCGCAATAGGTGTATGGAACAGTGTAACTGGTGGACCATCTGGTGTTGGAGACCGTACTGCCTCGCTTGTTGTGCCACGCCACCGTATTCTTAACCGTAGCCGCCTTGACGGTTCGGACACCACCCGTACCTGACGTGTTAGTAGTCTGCGCCATATTATTGGACACCACACAGTTGGTCATATACAACCGGCCCACAGGATCACCGGTGTTACTGGAGGATGTGTTTGATCCATTGGCGTACGATGCCACACCGCCAGTCACATCGATGCCTTCGGTGGAGATGGCGCTGTTATTGGCTATCACGCAACCCAGAATATGCGTAGTGTGCGTATATACGCTGACACCGCCGGCGATATACGGCCAATTGTCATCCGCACTGGCGGTGGTGGCGGTGGTATAGACGGTGTTGTCAATAATGCGCGAGTTGAGGATCCGCCATTCGCACTTTGTCTTGGCGTAGTCGAAATCGTTACTCTGCGTGAGGATGCCGCCGGCCTTGGCATTCGGTCCAGAAGCGACATTCTTCACAATATCGCAATTGTTTAGAATAATATTGTTGGTTGTAGAATATGCATACGTGTTGAACTTCATGCCACCGAACTGGTTACCGGTATTCCCGGCAATCACACAGTTATTGAACTCGAATGTAGCTCCGTATGTCTGGTTGCCGTTGTACATCTGCACGCCCCCATAGGTGGTGTTGCCCATGATTTTACAATCGGAAACCTGGAATGTGGAACTGTAATACGTATTGTTATAGGCCAAGGTCAAATAGAGGCCGCAGGCATTGCCGGTCATAGTGCAGTTGGAGATGGTGTGCGTGTTGTTGGCCGCATCATAAACGCCATACGAGGTTCCTCCCGTCACATAAAACCCGTCAAGGGTGTTTCTCCAGCAATTATAACTGTTATTGTAGTAAAAATAGCCGTTAATCTGGACAGTATAACTACTGTTCTGTTGAGCATCGATTCGGGAACAGGAACTGTCGGCGGCGATGCCGAAGGTAAGCGGCTGCCGGTCGCAGAGGTGTGCCTCTGTACCTGCAAACCCTCCATACACGTGCGTACCGCTCTTGACGGTGCAGGCCGGATAGGTACCCACCGCCACGAACACCGAATCGTCGTTAGGAGAGGTGATCAGCGCCATCGCCCCGTTGATGGTGGCCTTAGCCGTGGCCCACGACAAACCGTTGTTGCTGTCGTTGCCACTGTTGGAAACGAAATAGGTGGTTTGCGCCGAGAGCATTGTCACAGTCATCATGCATAGCCATAAGAGAGAAAAAAATCCACGTTTCATACTGTATATAATCATTAAAAATTATACCACTCAGGTCACCCAAAAGTGTACCACTTTTATCGGGTGCAAAAATAGAAAAAAAGTTGGTTTCGGGAATCTTGCGTTTGATCCGCCATTGGGACTGTGTTAATACAGGTTTCCGTCCTCAAGAATCCGCGGACGGGTGGCATCATAATCGCTGTTGATGAAACTCCTGCTCTTGTCGAAACAAGGGGTGGCGATGTCGCTGAGGTCTATAAGGGTATGGAATAAATCATCAATCATGTAGGGTGCATGCAACCGGTCCACAAGGGAGTGGCGGGCTTCAAGGTATTTCATTTGCGAGGGCGAAAGCCATAGAACAAACGGAATCTCCACATTGGATTTTGGTATGCTACCTGAGTAGTTGTGGCCGCAATTGTCGCCTTCGTCGTACACGTTCTCGCCATGGTCTGAGAAATAGAGGGCCGAGACTCTGATGTCAGGATGCACGAGACTGTAGGATTTTAACATCGAGAAAATGCTATCGACAACAAAATCGTTGTAATACACCGAGTTGTCGTAGGTGTTGATGGCCCGCGTGCGTCTGTCGCCTTTGTCCTCGAACAAGGCAAACTCGCTGGGATAACGTTTGTTGTATTGGGTGTGGCAACCTAAAAGATGAACGAAAACGACCTTGTGTTTCCCTTCGTCATGGATGGCCGTTTGTAAAGGGGCGAATAGCCGTTGGTCAAACGAGGCCATCTGCGTGCTCTCCATGGACGAGTTGGACGTGACATTGACGAATCTCTTCACGTCTGCGCTCTGAACCAGATTGGTCACGCCATTCTCCCACAGGCCGATAGGCGCTTGGTTTGAAATCCAGTATGATCGGTATGGTGACGAATGAAGCACATCGAATATGTGTATGCAGCTGTCCAAGGGCCGATGGTGCTCCAAATTGTTTTCAGTCAGGAAGTTCATCACCGAATACAAGGTGTTCGAGTTGGCACTTACCACATTGTCGAACACCAGGATGTCTTGCCGCGCCTGCAGGCGCGGCGTGGTCGCGCGCCCATACCCGTACAGGGACATGTGATTGCGGTTGCACGATTCGCCAATGACGACAACAACAAGTGTGGGATCATCGGTTGTCAACTTTGCATCAAGTGGGCGTAACGTGTGGTCTTTCAGTTTGCTGTATTCTTCCGATTCCTTGAAAAAGGAAATTACGGCACGTTCCACGTCGGGTACCGCCAGGCGCAGGAAACGGTTGTGGACGATGTTGTCGGTGAAGAACAGGGCGACGGACAGCCACAGGGCCAACCATACGACGATTTCACCTGTTGATCGGAACGAGAGTTTCGGAATCCGCTTCAGCGTGATGACAAACAATGCGATATAGGGGATGAACAGCAGCAACAAAGGGGTCATCTTGATGGTCATGAATTCCGACGCCTCGCTGAAGTTGGTGTTCAGAAACACAAAGATGGAAGAGGCATTCAGCGGACACTTCAGCAAAATCCAGTGGAAAAGGTTGATGAATCCGTCCACGAACAGCAGGCTCGCAGCGGTTACATACAGACATTTCTTCTGGGTGAGAACGAAAGGGATCAGCAGCACAACCGTCCACATCAGGAGCAAAAGCACACTCCTGAATGTGAAGACATCCCTGTTAAGTGCCAATCCCACCATCGGAGTGAAGATTACCAGGAGTATTAGCCAGATGAGGTTAGGATTGTTTTTCGTTTTTTTACTAAAAAGGCCCATGTCTTGCTCTAAAACTCTTTAGTTATTCTCTTTGAAAGGGAACAGGATGGCAAAACAAAAAAGAGACGCAAAATTTTGCGTCTCAAGTAGGTTAATCATCTAAGACAATAAAATTGCCATTCTTGTCGAATAGCAGGTCGGCGTCGGTTTCCCAACCAGACTCGTCGGATAATCCGACTTTGTAGCGGTTGTTTTCAAATTCAATCTCCTCAATGTACTGGCCGGGGCAGTTAGTGGCCACGTAAGTGACGATATTTGCCGGAAAGAAACCTGTGGGCATGAGTCTGCCGTGACAATCCACCTTTTTCCAATTGCCATTGGATCTGAAATCCACTTCCGTTCCGTCAACGAGGTCAACGTCATAGACACCATCTTCGTCTCTGATGACGGAAAGAATGTCAATGCCAGAGAAATAGGTTTTCAGGAATGTCTTTGCCTTGGAAGGCAGTTTGTCAGCAGTGACAGGTTTGTCGTCACACGACACAAACGCGCTCATGGCAGCCACGCTTATCAAGATCAAAAATAATTTTTTCATTGTTTAAAATTAGAGTTGTTGATTATTTGTTGTATTGAATATTGTCTTTGGGTAGAAACAAACAATTCACGTCTCCACCGGGTTTTAATCATCGGAACCCGCGAAATTGCCGTTCTTGTCGAAAACCAGATCGAGGTCATTTTCCAACTCCACTTCGTAGCGTTTGTGCTCATACTTTACGTGGGTGGGATAATTCACCGGGAATTTGGCGGATAGGAACTGGGCCGTATTGGCCGGAAGAATGCCGTCGGGCAGCGGGTTCATACCGCAATCAACCTTGACCCATTGGCCATTGGATTTGAATTCCATCTCCGTACCGTCGAACAGCACCACTTCATATTTTAGGCCGTCCTTCCGTACAGAGAGCACCTCGGTACCATTGAAGTTGGCGGTGATGAACTGTTTCGCCTGGTTGGGCAGCTTGTCAACGGAAACGGTCCGGTCACACGACGAGAACATGCCCAACAACAAAACTGTAGACAAAATTGCAAAAAGCTTTTTCATAAATGATTCGTTTTTTTTAACCATTAACTTCGTAACCAACTATTAATCATCGGCATACATGAACTTGCCGCTCTTGTCGAACTTCAGTTCCATGTCAGTTTCGAGCTCGATGTCGTAACCGTTATAATTCTTCTCGATTTTGGTGATGATATTGTTCGGGAAGTTGGCCTTCACATACTTCGAAATAGCAGCCGGGACAATGGCAGCCGGAACTGCACGCATACCACAATCAACATCTTTCCAGTCACCCTGTAGTGTGAAGTCGATTCTGGTGCCGTCTTTAAGCATCACCTCATATTCGCCGTCATCCAGCTTGGCGGAAAAGAACTCGGTCCCACTGAAATACTGCGTGATGAACGTCTGTGCCTTTTGGGGAAGCTCTTTCAACGTTACAGGCCGGTCATTCGCAGCATAAACATTCAATGCCACCAGACCTAACAATAACAGGAATAATTTTTTCATTGTTTTGGATTTTAAAGTGATTTTAGAGGGACTTCATTTTTTCAAATCTTCCTGTTGTCGCCAATCCTGATGCGAAGTCCGTTAAACACCAAGACAAGCAAACAAGGCTGCAAAACTATAATTATTTTTGTTAATAGGATGCAAAAAAAACTAAACGGCTACAGTTTGTTGTTGTTGTTTTCACTTTTTTATTTGATTATTTATACAACTATTTGATTACCAACACATTGTTAATTCACCATAAGATGCATTATTTTTCTGTACCTGCTCATGTTATCAATTAGGTTTGTGAGGATTATAATGGATTTTTTCAAATAAAATGTATTTTTGCGCCGGAAAATCCTATTAAGATGAAACTCCAAAGGACTTTTTTTCTTGTTTTTATCAGCACTTTTTTTTCTTTCCAATTCGCTTTTTCCCAGCACAAGTACTATGTTGGAATACCCAATCATGTGGCATTTGTGCGTGATTCCACCCGGATTATGATGGATGTGTTACCCTGGAATTGTAATGGTCGTTTACAGGAAAATGAAATGCCACGTTATCTGGAGCCTCTCAAACAGTTCCTTGATGAACATCCGGGCTACAAATGCAACTTCTTACTTTACTCGGGCGAATCGGACGAAGAGAAGAATTTCGCATACACATCCTATCAGGGCAAACGTCTATCCGAGTATTTTACCTATGTGGATACCGTTTTCGGGAAAAAGTACCTCAATGAAATCATTCCTCACCGACTACCTAATCCTATGTTCCGAGATTTGCAACCCGACAGCAGTGAAAGAATTTTCCGGGGTGATATTATAGTTAATTACAGACAATGTGTTCTTGTAGAACTTGTCTGGCAGAGGCCCGTTTCCAAAATGGTGCAACTTACCGTTTTCCATGCCGCGAAGGATGAAAAATGCGAATGTGACGCGGCACCAGTGTTTCCGGGAGGAAAGGAGGGACTATATGACTTTTTATACCGGCGTATGGACTATTCTGTCGTGGGAATGTCGGATGTAAGTGGCGTTGTGCTGGTAGAATTTGACATTGAGCCCGACGGAAGCGTGTCTGCCCCTGGAATCAGGAAGAGCCTTTTTCCCGCTCTTGACGAGCAGGCGCTACGCATTGTGAGTGACATGCCACAATGGCGGCCGGCAATCAAGGATGGTCGTCCTGTGCGTTGCCACTACGTAATTCCCATGTACTATAGTTTGGGATTTTGAGACGCAAGGCAGGCCTTTGGGTCTCCAAGCTCAGTAGAGACGGGGCGAGCCCAGTCTCTACTGCGTTTTCATTATAGCGGAAAGGAGATTCCGCCGCTCACCACGCTCGCGGCGGAATGGTGCGGACCGCCGAACAAGACAAAAAAAACCTGGCGGAAAGGAGATTCCGCCGCTCACCACCGTTCGCGGCGGAATGGTGCGAACCACCAAATAAGACAAGGGGGGAAAGATGGGCGGCGGAGACGGAGTGTCTGACAACGCTTCGGTTTTCTCCGCCGCCCATCTTTCCCTGTTTTTTCCAAAGCGGGGCACCATTTCGCGAAACGCGCAGCGTTGAGCGGAATCTCCTACTTAACCGATTGTCTGTGTAACGGTGTCAACGTGTCGTCAAAGCAATAGTTGGAGGCACCCTCATTTCATCTTGTCTGAACAACCCGTCAATTCTCCCATAACCCGCTTCACCTGTTCCGTCCAAGGCTCAGGTTTCTCGCAAAATCCGTTTCCTGTGGCCAATTCCTTCCATTCAGGGTTCCGTTGGTTGATAAGTGCAAGTTTCTCACCCCTGCTCATATTCTTTATCTCGTTCTCCCGATGGATTGCAGAATTGTAGTCGGGAAATTCTTCATAATAAACGCAATACTCGCAATTGTAACGATCTGAAAACGAGCCTTTATAATAATGGCTTTTATGCTGAGCCACACGCCTGACAATATCAACGGTACTACCGGTATAAAGCACGTTGTGGTGCTTGTTGGTCATGATATAGGCATAACCTGATTTCATAGCTTTTTTGGAGCAAAAAAATAAATATTCACATAAGAAAATAACATTTTATTTATTTCAGGTTACAAAAACACACCCATTTGAAATCACGAATGTCCTATCGCAGGCCGGCGGCCTGCGGGCAACTCTTAGG
>JBGUMF010000028.1:0-48253 GCA_045116675.1 Bacteroidales bacterium | reverse complement strand
TCCTCTTGGGGCAGATGGCCGTTGTCTTTGTAATATGCGTCTTGGGAAAGCACGCTGACCTGCTCTTTGGGCAGGCTTTGGATGATTTTCTTCACCACCGATGTTTTGCCGGAGCCGGATCCGCCGGCGATTCCAATTACGAGCATAGCGTTTGTGTTTTAAAATGCGAACGCAAAGATACTATTTTTCAGATATGGGAATAAAAAAAAATCACGCGGGAAGCGTGATTTTTATTGTTGCCCCGATAGGACTCGAACCCATACAAACAGAACCAGAATCTGCTGTGCTACCATTACACCACAGGGCAAAAGTTTGAGCGCGCAAAGATATACTTTTTTTCATATACCAAGCGCGCTCAAGCAATTTTTTTTTCTAACTTACGAAAATCACTTCATACCAGATATACCCACTCACTATAACTTCCTTATAATAAACGTTATCCACTTTGTAGTAAACGTATCCGTCCAGAACGATTTCCTCATAATTGCTCGGAAGTTCAGCCACGCGGGCACCAATTGGAGGGTTCACAACCACGTAATCTTTCTGTCTCGGGGTGTAAAATGTGCCATCATCGTAGTAATATGTCACATTTCTGTAAACGACCACCACGGGGCTCCAGGTGTGGAAGATGGAGTGTGCGATGACAGCTCCTACAGGCGGGCGGCAGATGATATAGTATCCGTTGATGTAGCGGCAGTAAACACTGTTGTAGAAGTAGTAGGGGACACCGTGATAGTAAACGGGGCGGATACCGTGAGGAACGTGCATGTGGTGACCGAAAGAGTGGTGGTTCGGGTGTACATAGGGCGCGGCGAGCGGAGCGTGGTGTCCGGGAGCCGGTTTGCCGTCAGGGCTGGGTGCAACACCTTGACCTGAGGGGCGACCGCCTTCGTAACGGGAGGTTGCCGGCTGAGGAGTTGCTTGACCTGTGGAAGTATATCCGCGTTTGGCTTCTGACGAACTGGCCGTGGCTGTGGCCGGTGTTGACACGCGAGAATCTACAGTTCTATTGCTGACAGCGGCAGATGTCGTTGGACGACTTGTCGCAGAAGAGGCAGGTTTTGCTGTTGCTGCAGGTTTTGCGACCTCGGACGAGGCAGGTCTGGCTGTCGTTGAGGAAGCCGGTTTTACCGTTGTTGAGGAGGCCGGACGAGATACGCTTGATGACGTGTTCGTGCGGGTGGCACTCGGGGTTACGGTAGAGGAGCTGCTCGTGGAAGCCGGGCGTGCTGCCGCAGGCGTGGAGCTGTTCCGGGAGGCCGGCGTAACCGTGGAAGAGGTAGCCGGACGGGACACGGACGACGGTGCAGAAGTCCTGGCTGAAGCGCTCGACGGCGTGGATGCCGGTCTGCTCACCGTGCTTGAAGAAGTCGGTCTCGGTGTTGTCTGTGCCTTTTGGTAACTGCTGTTGGCTCTACTCATCTGCGCGTCACCTTTCCGGACCTGACGATCCACCGGACTGCTGACAGTGGTTGCGGGCTTGCTGCTCGGTGCAGAAGCTCTGGATGTGGGCTGTGCCATAACTGAAGAAACGGCCAAACTGCCCATCCATAAAAGGCTGATTAACAAAACTGACTTTTTCATGATAATGTGATTTTAAAAGTTAGTGAAAACGACAGGTAAGACGAGAAAAGCAGTCCGATGTTTAAGGCACCTGAAAAAATTATCGTTCCACGACAATTTTTCTACGAAAAACATTCTTGTCATCATATACCTTTAATATATATATGCCTGATGGAAGGGAAGAAACATCCATAATGCAATCCGCGCCAGAATCTGTCATCATCTTGCGGACAAGTTTTCCGGACAGATCATACAGTTGGATATCCGTCTTTTGTGAGCAGGAAGGCATTGAAATATGCAACTGGTTGGAGACGGGATTCGGATATATGATTACATCACTTCCTTGGGGGTCCTGTACGGAGGAAACAACGCTGTCGGTAATCCACGAAAGCGTGAATCCGCCCGCATTCAGATAGTTGTCGGTTTCGAGTATTATCAGAAGCTTATTGGTGTTTACCGTAAGTGGTTCCGGAATCTGATTCCCCGAATAGTTGGCCACCAGCCTGTTGTTTTGCGATTGGACATCATAGATAAAAAGATTGTCGTTGGGGTGGATGTCCATTTCGGAAAAAGAGAGAATGATGTATTGGGCGTGGTTGGGCCAGAGTCTCCAAATACAATAGCTGTTGGGCAGGTAATTCAAAGTGCCGCTACCATCTGTGATTGTGCCCTGATGTGTTCTGTGCAATTCGTAACTGCAATAAAAGGTAAGACTTGTCACTTCATACGAGAAGCGCCATCCTTGTCCGGTTCCCGATTCGTTGGTGTTGAACGTGACATACAGTGAATCCGTTTGAAACGTGTAATTCAACTGCGAAGGCAACTGACCGGAAAAGGATTTCAGAAGATGTCCGTTTGACGGATGACCATCCCAGAAGGAGAGCGTATCCTGTCCGTCTTCCGTATCCATCATCTGCAGGGAGATACTGATGAAATCCACGTAGTCATCTGTGATTGCCATCATGCAATGGGTGTTGTTCTGGTAATGCGATGGACCGCTTCCGTCTTCTATGGTCCCTTTGGAGGATTTTATGATTTTATCAGTACAATAATAGGGATAATTAGCATCGCCCGGGTAGCAGTTGACAATCATCTGCTGGCTATGGTGGAAGCCGCCGACGGCTGTGGAACTTTCTGAGGAACTTAACGCATAATAGCCGTTAGATGATCCGCCCCAGCCGAAATTGAAATGGAAAAGGTTGTCTTCATTATATCCGTCGCACACGAAAGCGTGACCACCCTCATCGCCATGTCCCGAATAGTAAACAGGTCGGCGATTATTCAGTTCGGTTTTCAGCATTTGTTTCCACTGGGAGCTAGAGTAGTTGTAACGTCCTACGATGGAAGCGTTGGGGCTGTACCCGAAATAGGTCTGCATGGCTCCTGGCACGTCGTGGGAATAGGCTCCGGATCCAGATGAGCCATACGTCATATTCACGGATGTTGCGCAATGGAAAATCAGCTTGGCCACTTCGTCATTCGGGCCGGTGAGAACATCTTCCATTGCTTCGTAGCAATAATTCTGTTGGCCGAAATTCACATAAAAATCGCCATAATCCGTATGGTTTGTGTGGCTGCCAGTACCATGAGTGGGATAGCGGTAATAATACATGATCATGGCCATAGCTACGGCCACGCATCCATTGGGTGTCCGGCGATCATACGCCGCCGGCACACTGTCATCCTGTGGGGAATACTTGTTGTAGTACTTTGTCTGATTCCATTCGGCTGTCAGAAGGGGTGAAACGATAACACTAACACTGTCGCCTTTTATGGCATTGCCGTTTTTGAGGGCATTCCAGTCCGGATGGATGGAACGTTCGGGGTTGTTTCGGACGAAGGCTATTTCTTTGGCATATAGGTTCAGCCAGTCGCGGGCGGCGGGGGGCATGTCGTTTAAATCCATTTGTTCGTCCAGCGAATAGGCCAGTACCGGGCTGACGGCATCATCTGCGGCCAGCACCATAAACCCCTTGTCGAAGTTTGTGATCAGCAAAACGGTATCCTCCCCATTTTTGTAGAATGAGGCGGAACGCACTGACACATCCCGTGTGCCAGGCCTGTGACCGTTCAATTTTTGGAGAAAAGCTTTTTTCGATAGAGTAATCAGAGAATCGGGAGCGACAGGAGCGGCATTTGTCACGAAAGAGGCTAAAAAGAGACAAACGACCAGCAGCCAGCATCTGTTACAAAATCGGATCATCGAATTCGTCCTCCTTTTCATCGCGGATTATACTGTTCGAGCTTCTCTGCAGGGATGCGATCAGCGATCCGACCATTTTGGTTAATTCCATCAGTTGGTTACGGGAATATTCCTTAGCGTCATCCGATAAGACACCCAGTTTGTAGGCGATCTCGGTGAAGACGACGCATTCGCGCACGGAACTTTTGGCCATTTTAAGATAATACAGGAACTGGGTCTTATTACGGGAAGAACCCTCCGCCATATTCAAGGCAATACTCTGCGCTGATTTCAGGAAGGAATCCCGCAGAACATTCTTACAATCGGCAACTTCCAAAATGAAACCTGCTGTCTCCTGATAGAGCCAGGTTATATAGTCTGTTGCTTTGGCATAAATCCTCAAGTCCTCAAACCTGAAAAAGCTTACATTGTTGTCTTGGTCATTCATAACATTAATTTTAATTAAGACAGGGGACAAAGATAAATTTTTTTTTAAAACAACACCATATTCACATTATTTTTATTTTCACATTGACTAATCTTTGAATTGATGAAGCAAAGAGCGCATTTTTTTGTATTTTTGCGCCCAATAAAAAAATCTCGGATGGGCAAATTTCAAAAATTTAAGAAGTTTTGGAGCGTTATTGTGAGCGAATGGAAGACCCGCTACCGGTTGGTCTTCTCCAACGAGGAGACTCATGAGCAGAGTTTTGTCATCAAGAAGATTACAATTCAGAAGATGGCTGTCTTCATCATATTAGCTTCCGTTGTGCTCATCCTGCTGACGACGGTCATCATTGCGCTTACACCTTTGCGCATGTACATTCCGGGCTATACCACCCAAAAGGATTACAAGTTGTACAAGCAGACAGCCGCACGGGTGGACTCGATGAGCCGCATCATTCAGTATAACCAGGAATATATCGAGCATTTGTCCAAGATGTTTGCCGGGGATGTGCCCACGATTGGAGAGATGGACAAGGATGCCCAATCCTCCCCGCAGACCCACAGCGCCGAGCGTGACAAGAAGCGGATAGCCGAGACGGAATCCATTGAAAAGGAGGCAAAACGGATATTGGGGCGCATCCGGAAAGATGACGGTGGCGGAAGCGACAACGTTCCGGGCATCGCCCAGGCCAAGATCACAAACCTGTCCTTATACCCGCCGGCCATCGGATCCGTGGTCCAAGTGTTCGACGCCACGCGCAAACACTATGGGATCGACATCCTTTCCGGACAGAACAGTATTGTAGCGTGCATCGCTGACGGGGTGGTCGTTTATTCCGGGTTCACGGCAGATGACGGCTATACCATCATCGTCCAGCATCCGGGCAATCTGGTTTCCATTTACAAGCGTAACGCAGCCCTGATGAAGAAGACGGGAGCGCGTGTCCGCGCTGGCGAAGGCCTCGCCAAGCTCGGTAACAGTGGCTCTTCCGAAGGGAAAACCTATCATTTGCATTTCGAATTGTGGTACAACGGCTTTCCCATTAATCCCTTAAATTATTTAACTATTGAATGATATGGAAAAAATCATCCCTATAGAACCCGATAACGTGGTGGGTCTTTACGGCAGCCAGAATGCCAACATAGACCTGTTGTCGCACATTTTCACCAAACTCAAGATCATTGCCAGAGGCAACGAGATCAAGGTTATGGGTGAGGACCACGAGGTTCTGCTTTTTGAGGAACGGATGCAGCTGCTGCAGAAGCACTTGGAGGAGTTTGGCAGGCTTACGGAGACGGATATCCTCAACATCACGGCCTTGGAGGACGACAGCTTCTACCGGCTTGACAGCGGTGACAGCAACGTCATCGTGCATGGGCGGGAGGGCAAACTCATCAAAGCCATCACGCCCAATCAGAAGAAGATGGTGGCGAGTGCCGCCAAGAACGATATGGTCTTCATCATCGGGCCAGCGGGTACTGGCAAGACATACACCGCCGTGGCTTTGGCCGTGCGGGCTTTGAAAAACAAGCAAATCAAGCGCATCATCCTCACCCGTCCTGCGGTGGAGGCGGGCGAAAACCTCGGATTTCTCCCCGGAGACCTCCGCGACAAGCTCGACCCGTATCTGCAACCGCTTTATGACGCGCTTTGGGACATGATGCCCATGCAGAAGCTCATGTCGTACATGGAGGACAAGGTGATAGAAATCGCGCCGTTAGCCTTCATGCGCGGCCGCACTTTGGACAATGCCTACGTCATCCTTGACGAGGCCCAGAACGCCACCTCGTCGCAGTTGAAGATGTTCCTCACCCGCATGGGGAAAAACGCCAAGTTCTTCATTACCGGTGACATCACCCAGATAGACCTGCCCAAGAACCAGCAGTCGGGGCTGATTCAGGCCGACCGCATCTTGAGTTCCATTCCGGGCATTGACTTCATCTATATGGACACCAAGGATGTGGTGCGTCATCATCTGGTGACCAAGATCATCAACCGTTACGAAGCCTACGAAAACCATCTTGCCGAACTGGCCAAAGAGCGAAAGGAGAGCAAGATGAAAGCGCAGGCTGAAGCCTCAACCGAAACGGACCATGAGTAGGCCTTTCAAGATACGACGACTGTTGGTGCCAGCGGGATGGCTCTTCGGAAACATCGCCCGATTGCGCCGCTGGGCTTACCATAAGGGATTTATTCCTTCCTATAAGGCGGAGATTCCTGTGATTTGCGTTGGCAATATCGCCATCGGGGGTACGGGTAAGACACCGCATGCCTCTTTCATTACACGCTGTCTGAGCCGATTCGCACACGTGGCCATGTTGAGCCGTGGTTACGGGCGGAAATCCAAGGGGTATGTTCTGGCCAACACCATGCCAACAGCGGATCTGAATGCCAATCTGATTGGGGACGAACCGCTTCTGTTGCACCAGCGTTTTCCGGCATTGCCGTTGGCGGTGGCCGAGGACCGCGAGGAGGGCATCTGTCGTCTTATCGATTACGCGCCCGACACCGACGTCATCGTGATGGACGATGCCTACCAGCATCTGTCTGTCACCCCGTCGCTACGCATCATCCTGACCGAATATGCCCGACCTTATTTCCGCGACTATCCCTTGCCTGCGGGACGGTTGCGTGAGTTCCCTGATGCTGTGCGCGATGCCGACTTGGTACTGGTTACCAAGGTGCCGGATGAGTCTGCACCCGTTGATCGGGACTTTTGGCGGCAGCAGTTGGGTCTTGCCCCGCATCAGCCTCTCTTTTTCACCCGATACACCTACGCGTCACCGGAGCCTGTCACGGAACAGGCTTGCAAAATCACGCTAACGCCAGACTCCAATATCGTGCTGGTTACGGGAATCGCCAATCCTTCACCACTTTACGAATATCTCCGGCAACAATTTCATCGCATACAGCATGTGCGTTTCCCGGATCATTACAACTATTCCGAGAGCGACATTCAACATATCAGGGAATCCTATTTCACCCATACTGCTGAGCAGCCTGTTCTTTTCACTACGGAGAAAGACTGGATGCGGCTGCAAACAGAGCGTTTGAAAAAAAACGTATCTTTGCTCCCTGTTTTCATCCTTCCTATTGAAGTAGGATTCATTTTTGAAAACGACCGACAAGAATTCATTAACATCCTTGAGCATCATGTCAGAAGATCAGAAGAAAAAAATTGAAGAAACCGTCCAATATTTGAATGAACGCAAGCCCAACAACCCGCACATAGCCATCGTGTTGGGGTCAGGTTTGGGAGGCTTGACCAATGCCATTGACATTTTAGAGGAAATTCCCTATCAGGAGATTCCGAATTTTCCTGTGTCAACGGTGAAAGGCCATAAGGGCACGATGATTTTCGGAAAACTGAATGGTGTGGATGTTGTGGTGCTTAGCGGCCGTTTCCACTATTACGAAGGTTATTCGATGGACACGGTGACCTACCCGCAGCAGGTGTTTGCCAGCCTCGGCATCAAAACCATCATCCTGTCCAACGCTGCCGGCGGCATGAACCCCACTTTTGCGGTGGGGGATATCATGATCATCCGCGACCATATAAACTTTTTCGGCACCAATCCGCTCATTGGGCCCAATGATGACACTCTTGGGGAGCGTTTCCCCAATATGAGTGAGGTCTATTCCCACCGGCTCATCCATTTGTCGCATCAAAAAGCCAGCGCACTCAATATTCATCTACAGGAAGGTGTCTATATGGGCGTTTCGGGTCCTTGCTTCGAGACCCCTGCGGAATATCGTGCTTACCACATTTTGGGAGCTGATGCCGTGGGCATGTCCACGGTGCCGGAGGCCATCATAGCCCATTACCGGGGCATGGAAATCTTCGCTTTGTCGGTGATCACCGACCTTGGTGTGGTCGGCAAGGTGATGGAAGCCACACATGAAGAGGTGCTGGCCGCCGCCAATACCGCCGGTCCGAAGATGGTGCAGCTGATCTGTGCCATGCTGCCGGAAATGTAGTCCGGGAATTTCTTTGGATTAATTGAATACTCTCAATTTCATCCCGTCGTAGCGGGTTTTGTACATTCGGGCGGGCCATTTGGCCGGACCGGATAGGACGCTGCCATCCAGGATGTTGAATGTGGAGCCGCACAGCGAATCCACCAGCCGCAGACCGTCCGGGGCCACGTATAGCCACGAAGTCGGCTCCTCGTAATCGAATGAGCAGGCCCGGTCATAGGCCAGGAATGTCCATTCATCGAGACGGTACACGATAATCCCGTTCACGCCGCCCGTGAAATACTCGTATCCGCCGTATGTATTGAGGCGATAGTACATCACATCATTGGGGTAAATGGTAAAATCCACCGCCACATTGGGGATGGTGGGATGATTGTAATAATTACATCCCATCATAGAAAAGATCAGGACCAGTATAAGCAGGCTTTTTTTCATCTTTTAATAAATCCAGGGGAAAATCTTATAACGCTTCAAAGAGGTGAACTCCTCGCCGAAGAACTGGGTGTAGCGGCTGTACACTTCTTTGGAGCGCGGGATGATGTTGGCGCACGTCCACAGCAGGAACACGAAGCCGGACATTGACCAGGTGAGGATGGCAAAGCCGAGCCATTCGAGAATTTCACCAAAATAGTTGGCGGAGCTGATGCGGGTGAAGGGCCATCCCATCGGCAGATAGTAGTTGTTGTCCATATCATCCTTCCGAAGTCCGCGAATGATACGGTCGGCATAGATGTTCACCACCATGCCGAAGAGGAATATCAGCGTGCCGATGATGAATTGTGGCGACCAGAACCAGGAAATCGGGTAGGCGTCAACGGCGGAGAAATAGAAGAGCCAGCCGCCCTGCATGATGGCGTTGAACGTGTTGAACACGAAGCCGATGATGATGATGGAGATGGGCATCTTGCTTTGGCCTTTCATCAGCAGGGGGAAGATAAACGATCGTTGGAAATAATGGAACTCAAAGAAGATGAACATCAACCATGTGACGATATTGAAAGGCCGGATGTTGTAATACAGCGAGATGAAATAGAGTACCAGCATCGTGAAAAACACGGGGGATTCCATGATAAACCATCCGAGATTGCTTCTTACGGAAACGCCCCACCGGCTGTTGAATGTCATGCCGTACGCAGCCGTTTTGAACTGGAGGACCACAAAGACGACCACGCCCAAGATGGACATTACGATGAGCAGATAGTGGTAAACTTGCGCAAAAAATTCCATACAATAATATATCTGTTAAGATTAAACAAACTTTTCTCCATCGAAAATCTTCTTACGTTTGAAATAGTGCAGAAAAACGATGGATTTCTGATATGTGTCGGAGTAGGCCAGTTTGGGCATCGTGTTGCGTTTGGCTTTGCAGTAGTTATAGTTCTTGTAAAATGCCGCCATCGCTTTGAATACGGCGGTGAAATCCTTGAAATGGCCTTGCAGCAGGAAGGATCCGGCCGCCATGATGTCGAGGAAGAATCGGGCCACGAAGGTGGGGGCGAGGCGTTCCTCGGGCAGGTTTTTGAGGAGCAGGAACAGGTTGTTGCGGAAGTTGAGGAACGTCTTGTAGGAGTTTTGTTTAGGCAGTGTGCCGCCGCCGATGTGATAGACCACGGACTGGGGGCAGCATTTGATCTTGTAGCCGGCGTTCTTGATGCGCCAGCAGAAATCGATCTCCTCCATGTGTGCGAAGAAGTCGTCGTCGAGGCCGCCCATGACGCGATAGACATCGCTGCGGACAAAGAGTGCGGCGCCCGTGGCCCAGAAGACGTCGATGTCGGAATCGTACTGTCCGTGATCCTTTTCCACATCCCCGAACACGCGCCCCCGGCAGAAGGGGTATCCGTATTTGTCCACGAATCCGCCGGCGGCGCCGGCATACTCGAAGGAGTCCCGCTGGTCGAAGGAGCGCAACTTGGGTTGCACGGCGGCGATTTTGTCGTTGGCGTCCATCATCTCAATAATGGGCTCCACCCAATGTTCCGTCACCTCGATGTCGGAGTTGAGCAGGCAGTAATATTGGGCATCCACCTGTTGCAGTGCCACGTTATAGCCCCGCGCGAACCCCTCGTTGCGTCCGTTTTCGATGATGCGGACGGTGGGGTAGTGTTCCCGCAGGAACGGGATGGAATCGTCGGTGGAGGCGTTGTCGGCCACCACCAGCTCGGCGTAGTCCGGCATATACCGGAGCAGTGTCGGCAGGAAACGTTCCAGGTAACGCTTTCCGTTCCAGTTCAATATCACTATAGAGAGTTTGGTCATAGGCACACTTCTTCAAAAGAGTGCAAAGATACAAAAAAAGGGGATAGGGTACAGGGAGCAGGAAACAGTTTTTTGAATAAAAGGAAATTAGCCGTCGCGATTGCTTTTTTACATTGGCTTTAACTTATAGTTCAACAATTCAACAAATAAACAAATAAACAATTAAGCAATTAAACAATTAAACAATTAAACGCTTCCACGACCATCCCCAACTTCCATTCGCAGACCTCAAAAAGCCTCTGAAAAATAATTGCAGGCGAGGATTCTTTTATATTAAAAAAAATGCTACCTTTGCCGCCCGAAAGAAGAAAAGTAAAAAGTATTAAAAATTAGACGTTTATTATGTATTTGACAACTGAAGTTAAGAAAGAAATTTTCGAACAGTACGGTGAAAACGCTACGGACACTGGTTCTCCGGAAGCACAAGTTGCCCTGTTCACCCACCGCATCAAGCACCTCACCGAGCACGTGAAGGCCAACGGCGGTGACAAAGTCACGAAGAGAGCGCTGATCAACCTCGTCGGAAAGAGAAAAAAAATGCTCGAATACCTCAAAAGACAGGATATTGAGCGCTACAGAGCTTTAATCAAGAAGTTAGGTCTCAGAAAATAATTTTGGGAAAATGTTTTAAAAAAGGGCAATTTCTTACAATTGCCTTTTTTTTAATTATGGCGCATGTTGAAGATGTGCTAATATGTTTATTATTTAATTCGAAATCACTATGTTAGGAATAAATACAACCTTTACATTACCCGATGGTCGTGAAGTGACCATCGAAACGGGCAAGTTGGCCAAACAGGCCGACGGTTCCGCCGTTGTGAGAATGGGCAACACCATGATTTTGGCCACCGTGTGCTGCAAGAAGGAGGCCGTGGAAGGCACCGACTTCATGCCGTTGCAGGTGGAATATCAGGAGAAATACGGTGCTCTGGGCCGCATCCCCGGGGGCTTCTTCAGACGTGAGGCTCGTCCTTCCGAGTACGAAATCCTCATCGCACGCCTCGTGGACCGCGCCATCCGCCCGCTGTTCCCGAAAGATTTCCATGCCGAAACGCAGGTCATCGTGACGCTCATTTCCGGCGACAAGAACCAGCTGCCCGACTGTCTGGCCTGTCTGGCCGCCTCTTCGGCTATCGCCGTTTCCAATATCCCCTTCGAATGTCCCATCTCTGAAGTCCGCGTGGGTCGTGTGAATGGCGAGTTCGTCGTCAACCCGACCGTGGAGCAGATGGAGAATTCCGACATCGACATGATTGTGGCCGCTTCCATGGACAACATCATGATGGTGGAAGGCGAGATGAAGGAGATTTCCGAGGACGACATGGTTGCCGCCCTCAACTTCGCCAAGGACAACATCAAGGTGCAGTGCCAGGCCCAGTTAGATCTGGCTGCCAAGGTGCCCACCGCCAACCCGAAACGCGAATACTGCCACGAGACCAACGACGAGGAGATTCGCGAGCGCATCCAGAAGGAGACCTACGACAAAGTGTATGCCGTGGCCAAGTCTTTCATGGGCAAGCAGGCCCGCAACGAGGCTTTCGACCAGATTCTGGCCGACTTCATGGAGACGATTCCGGAAGAGGAGCGTGCCGAAAAAGAGGTGATGGTGAAACGTTACTACAGCGATGTGCAATATCACGCCATGCGTAACATGATCCTGGACGAGCGCATTCGTCTGGACGGCCGCGACCTGGAGACCATCCGTCCCATCTGGATTGAGACCGACTATCTGCCCGCCGCTCACGGTTCTGCCATCTTCACCCGTGGTGAAACGCAGGCATTGGCCAGCTGTACCCTCGGTACCAAGTTGGACGAGCAGACCATTGACGGCGCCGTCATTGAAGGCTCCAGCCGTTTCATGCTGCACTACAACTTCCCGCCCTACAGTGTGGGTGAGGTGAAGCGTATCGGCAGCACGGGCCGTCGCGAGATTGGTCACGGCAACTTGGCCAAGCGTGCCGTTGCCCCCATGATTCCGTTCGACGATCCCACATTCCCCTACACGGTCCGCATCGTGTCTGACATCTTGGAATCGAACGGTAGTTCTTCCATGGCCACCGTCTGCGCCAGCACTCTCGCCCTGCTCGACTGCGGTGTGAAACTCAAAAAGCCGGTGTCCGGTATCGCTATGGGTTTGATCACCGACGAGAAATCCGACAAATACGCCATCCTGTCCGACATCTTGGGTGATGAGGATCACCTTGGCGACATGGACTTCAAGGTCTGCGGTACGGAAGACGGTATCACCGCCTGCCAGATGGACATCAAGATCCACGGCCTTTCCGCCGAAGTGATGGCCGAAGCCCTCGCACAGGCCCACCGCGGACGTATGTTCATTCTCGGAAAAATCAAAGAAGCTATGCCGGCTCCGCGTGAGGACTACAAACCGTTCGTTCCGCGTATCATCCAAATGCAAATCCCGCGCGAGTTCATCGGCGCCGTCATCGGACCGGGAGGCAAGATTATTCAAGAGATGCAGCGTGAAACCAACACCGTCATCAACATCGAGGAGGTGGGTGAGTTCGGCGTCATCGACATTGCCGCCCCGAACTTGGACAACATCAACGCCGCCATGGATCGCATCAAACTCATCTGCACCAAGCCTGAAGTGGGCGAGATTTACGAAGGTACGGTCAAGACCATCACTGCCTTTGGCGCTTTCGTAGAATTCCTGCCCGGCACCGACGGTCTGTTGCATGTGACGGAGATTGCCTACCGCCGCATCGACAATGTGGAGGATGTGTTGAAGGTGGGTGACAAGATCAAAGTCAAACTTATTGAGATTGATGAGAAGACCGGCAAGTTCAGACTTTCCCACAAGGTTCTTCTTCCGAAGCCGGAAGGTTATACGGATCCTGAATCCAAGCCGAGAGGCGGAAACCGTGGGCCTCGCAACGACCGTGCCCCGCGCGGCAATGGTGACGGTCCTCGTCGCAACAACGACCGCGGCGAACGCGGTCCGCGTCCGAACCACCGCAACGACCGTGGTCCTCGCAACAACGACCACGCTCCGCACACCCGTCCGGAAAACGAGGCTCCCAAGCAGAACGACCTGCCCGACTTCCCCGAACTTGACTAATCAACTATTCTTATAAAAGCTAAAAAGCAGGGTGTGAGCCCTGCTTTTTTTATGCGATAAAATAGAGTAGAAGACTACGCTTTCAGAAATTCGTCGATGGATTGGGCGGCCCGCTTGCCCGCGCCCATGGCCAGAATGACCGTGGCCGCCCCGGTGACGATGTCGCCGCCGGCAAAGATGCCTTTCCGTGAGGTGCGTCCGTCGTCATCAGCGGTAACGCAGCCATGCCGGTTGATGTCGAGACCGTCGGTGGTGGAGGCTATCAGCGGGTTCGGGGACGTTCCCACCGCGATGATCACCATATCCACATCCAGCGTGAACTCGGAATCGGGAATGGGCACCGGACGACGGCGTCCGGAGGCATCGGGCTCGCCCAATTCCATCCGGATACACTCCATGCCGCTGACCCAGCCCTGCTCGTTACCGAGAATCTTCACCGGGTTGCAAAGCAGGTGGAAGACCACGCCTTCCTCTTTGGCATGATGCACCTCTTCGGCACGGGCGGGCAGCTCGGCTTCCGAGCGGCGGTACACCACGTACACGTCCGCACCGAGTCGGATAGCGGTACGCGCGGCATCCATCGCCACATTGCCACCACCAACCACCGCCACGCGCTTGCCGACGAAATTGGGCGTTTCATGCTCTTTCTTATAGGCGAACAGCAGGTTGTTGCGTGTCAGGAACTCGTTGGCCGACACCACGCCGCACAGGTTTTCGCCAGGTATATTCATAAAATTGGGGAATCCTGCACCTGTGCCCAGGTAAACGGCATCGAAGCCCCACTTGTTCAATAAATCGTCCACGGAAACCGTACGCCCAATCACCACGTTGCTTTCAAAGCGCACGCCCAGTTTCTTGATGTTCTCCACCTCATGGCGCACAACGGTGTTTTTAGGCAGACGGAAGGAAGGGATGCCATAGACCAACACGCCGCCAAATTCGTGCAGGGCCTCGAAGATGGTCACATTGTAGCCCTTGATACGCAGCTCCTTGGCGCAGGTGAGTCCAGAAGGGCCGCTGCCGATCACGGCCACCTTGTACCCGTTTTCATCCGAGTTTTTCGACAGGGTGAAATTGTTCTGTCGCGACCAGTCACCGACAAAGCGTTCCAGCTTCCCGATGGCGATCGGTTCGCCTTTGCGTCCCAGCACGCATTTGCCTTCGCACTGCGTCTCCTGCGGGCACACGCGTCCGCACACGGCGGGCAGGGCGGAATCCTCGTTGATGATGCGGGCGGCCTCGGCAAAATGGCCTTCCGCCACCTGCTGGATAAACGCGGGTATGTTGATCTGTACGGGGCATCCCGACACGCACTGCGGTTTTTTGCAATTCAAGCAGCGACGGGCTTCGGCCATGGCCTCTTCCTCATTATAGCCCAGACACACCTCATCGAAATTGTGCCGGCGGATCTCGGCGGGCTGCTCGCGCACAGGCACACGGCGTGCCGGCGGGATGGAGAGCGGAGCCTGCTCCACGGCGGCATCCATACACTCGCAATGGTGCTCCGACTCTTTTCTGCCGTCAATATGGTCGTACATGGCCTGACGGCGCATACATTCGTCAAAATCAATCAGGGAAGCATTGAATTCGGGGCCGTCCACGCAGGTGAAGCGGGTCTGCCCGCCGACTGTCACGCGGCACGCGCCGCACATGCCCGTGCCGTCCACCATCAGGGCGTTCAGGCTCACAATGCAAGGGATGTTGAGCTGTGCCGCTTTCAACGCCACGAATTTCATCATGATCATCGGGCCGATGGCCGTAATCTCATCATAGCGTTTCCCCTCTTTTTCCACCAAACGCGACAAGACATCAGTCACGGTGCCTTTTTCGCCCATGGAACCATCGTCAGTGGCGATGTAGAGATTGTCGGAAACGGGTTTCAGTTTTTCAATGTAAAACAGCAATGATTTGGTGCGGGCACCGATAATCACATCACAGTCAAGGCCGTGTGCGTACATCCATTTCACCAGCGGGTAAATGGGTGCGATGCCCACGCCGCCGGCGATGAAGCAGTAGCGTGTGCGACGCAGCTCGCCGATGGGTCGATGGATAAAGGCGGAAGGCCGCCCCAAGGGACCGACAATGTCGTGGTAGGACTCGCCCACCTGGAAATTCAACATCTTGCGGGTGGAATAGCCAATCGTCTTCACCACTAAGGTGATGGTGCCGTCAAAAAGGTCCGTATCACTGATAGTCAGTGGGATGCGTTCGGCTTTCTCATCCGCCTTCACAATGACAAACTGGCCCGGGAGTGCCGCCTGCGCAATCTTGGGGGCTTCCACTTCCAGCAGATAGGTGTCTTGTCCGAGTTCTTCCTTCTTAATGATTTTATACATAGTCGGTCGTTGTATTTAGGGTTTATATCTATTCAAAAAATAACCGCCACGAGGGCGGTCTTGTGCTTATGCTTGCAGTGAGGTCACGATGGCATCCGCCAGCTTCTCCAAATCCGCCAGCTGATTTGCTTTCAGTGATGACTTCATCGTCACGACGGGTTCCAACAGCGTGTTGGCTTTCATCTCCGCCATAATCTTGCGGATGACATTGGCGGCTTGCGGGGCCCACGTGCCGTTTTCCACCAGGGCGAACGTTCTGCCCTGCAGGGCATGGGCCTGCAAGTCCAGCAGGAAGGTCTCCATGGGCGGGAAGAGACCGTTGTTGTAGGTGGGCGCGGCCAGCACAATGTGGCTGCAGCGGAATGCTTCTGCCACCAGGTCCGACACGTGCGTCACGGAGACATCATACATCTTGATGTCGCGTACCCCTCTTTTCGCCAGATAACCGGCCAAAATGGTGGCGGCATTTTCCGTGTGGCCATACGGGGAACCATATACGATAACAACTCCCTTCTGTTCGGATTCGTAACGGCTCCACAGGTCATGTTTATGGATAAAATACTCCAGATTCTCGCGCCAGATGGGTCCGTGCAGCGGACAGATCATTTGAATATCCAGCGCAGCCGCCTTTTTCAGCAGATTCTGCACCTGGATGCCATATTTTCCCACAATATTCGTATAGTAGCGACGGGCATCAACCAGCCAATCGCGGTCAAAGTCAACCTCATCGGCGTACAAATTCCCGTTCAATGCGCCGAATGTGCCGAAGGCGTCGGCGGAGAACAGAATCTTGGCAGTCGTGTCATACGAGACCAGAACCTCGGGCCAGTGAACCATCGGAGCCGATACAAACTGGAGCGTATGGTCGTTCACCGTGAGCGTATCGCCATCCTTCACAATCTGCATTTGGCCCGACAGATCCATGTCAAAGAACTGTCCGATGAACTTCGCCGCCTGCTGGCTGCACATCACCTTCACCTCGGGATAGCGGAGCAAGACTTCCTTCATCATGGCCAGATGATCGGGTTCCACATGATGGATAACCATATAGTCTAATTTCTGCCCGTTCAGGGTTGCATCCAGGTTCTCAAGGAATTGTTCGCCGACGGAGCTGTCGGCGGTATCCAACAATGCGGTCTGTTCACCAGTGTAGAGATAGGAGTTGTAAGAAACACCTTTCGGCACAGGCATGACATTTTCAAAAAGGGCCAGTCGGCGGTCGGAGGCTCCGATATACCAAAGATTCGGTTTTATTTCACGAGTTGTATTCATGTTTTACTATTATATATTATTGTAAAAAAATGTCATTTCGTTTCTTCTTGTTTTCCAATCTCTTCGTTTTCCTTTTTCAGCACTATTACCTCCACGATGGCATATAGGAAATAGATAATTAGGAAAGCAATGGCAAAGCGCCATGCATCCTTCTTGTTTAAAACCATATACAGTACCAGAAACAGGAGGCAGGAGAGGAGTTTCACCACGCGGGAGAGCATATAGTTGGACACAAACTGTTTTCCCGCTTTCCCGCTGCTGTCGCGCAACACGATGTAAAGGGAGAACAGGGTGATAATCAGGAAGAAAAGTACGATGAATGGCAGTGCTGGCGATGCGTAGGCGGGGCACAGCCATTGGAACAGAACGGTCAGGGCGGCCACCACCACCGAGAACACCAGGATGCGGAACGAGAATTTCTTAATGGGTATCTTCTGACTCATGTTCACTCTTTTTAGCAGGGGTTACACCTTTGATCATCAGGTAGATAGCTATTGCAACCGAGCCTAAGGACCCAATCAGGGTAAGCAAAGGCAGCGTTCCCAGCATCTTATCCAACTTCACACCACCGAAAACACCTATCAGCACAATCACGCCCATTTCGATGGCGAGATTGGAGTAATAGGCATACTTTGCCAGAGGAGAATCCTTCTTGATGGGCGGTTGCGGCATCGGTGTTATTTCCTTTCAGGCTGGGGCGCGACGGGAGTCTTCGAGGTCTGCATCTTGCAGTTGCCAGAGAACTCGGCACCCGGCTCGATGGCGATTTTCCCCACCACGATGTTGCCCAGCAGTTTGGCGGACGACTTCAGTGTCATGAGGTCGCTCACGTTCAGGGTCTCGGCCTTCACCGTACCCTCAATCTCGACGCTGTTGCAGGTGATGTTGCCCTCCACCAGACCACTGCGTCCGATGATGATTTTGGACTTGGACGTCACATTACCCTTCACATGTCCGTCAATGCGGCAGTCGCTGTTGGTAACGACGCTGCCCTCTACCTGCGTTCCTTGTGCAATCATGTTGACCGCACCAAAATCTCTGATTTCGTTGTCTTTCATACTATCTTTTTTTCTGTTCGTAACAATTGTTATTTCTATTTTACTGTTGTTTCAAATAATTCTCTTTGAAAAAGTCGTTATAGAGGGCTCTTCCCTCCTTGTTGTTGTAGAAGGTCGTGTAGTTTGTAGCCGACATGGCGTACACTTCGATGTTGCCATTGGCGATGTCGGGGGCGAATTTTTCGTGTTTCACCAGGATGTTATAGTAGTCCACCGCCGCCATCTTGTTGTTAAATTTGGCCACTGTGACCATCTGCTGGGTATTGTTGATATAGAAACTGCTGAGGTTGAACCGCTGCAAGCTAAAGTGTGTTTTATTGAAGTTTGTCAGATTGAGTTTCACGTCCTGTACGGGCAGGTTGGCGGTTTTCACCAGCAGCACCACATAGTGCATCTCGTCGTCTTTGATCACGAAAGGATTCGTCGGGTTGCTTTGTGGGGCTTCCACGACAGGAGCTTCCGAGGTCTGGGTGGAGTCTGTCACTGTCGGGAGGGTGGCGGCCAGCTTCTGGGCATCAAAGGTGGAGAGGTAAATGCGTGCCAGCTCGGTCACATCGTACTGACTGTAGCGGCTGACTACGCTCCGCAGTCCCACGATGAGTGTGTCCTCGTTATAGACCTGGCCGGCAGCCACTGCACGCAGGTAGGCAAACTTCGACTTCAGCTCCTCGTCCTGGCATTGGGACATGGCCGCATCAGACTTCTGTACCACACTGCTCCACTGACGGTTCTGGTAGTCACCATACACTTCCGCATATTTTTCTTCCACGATTTTCTCCTGATTGGCCAGCTTCTTGTAATAGTCGGGATCCTGAACCAGCTTGGCGTAGTCCGTATCCGGATATTTGGTCAGCAGAATCTGCTTGTAATGTTCGTATTTCGGGTCATTTTGTTTTAAGTAGATGGAATAAAGCAGGTACACGCAAGGCAGTGCGTACTCGGATTCGGGGAAGCGTTTCAGAAGGGACTCAAACGAGGCACACGTCCTTGGCAGGTCATTCAGAAGGTCTTGGTAGATGAAACCCACCTCATACAGGTCGCGGGCGATGATGGCGTTGGAGGTGTCAATTGCTCCTGGGGTGAGCGGCAGGTCCTGCAGGTAGTACTCCTCTTTCTTGGGGTCGGTTTCCCGTTTCTTGATGGGATTGCCATCATCGTCATACTCCACCGAATCTTTGGCGAGGTTCGGGTCGTTCATCACAGCCATATCCTCGAAGGAAATTTGTATCTTATTGCTGACAAACCAGTTATCTTCCAATTTACGGTTGCCCCAACGCCGGTAGAAATCCTGTTGGCCGGCGGTCACCAGCGACTGGTTATAGAAATACCACTTGCCGTTGGAGGAGGTGGTGTTGATGTTCGTATAGGAGGAGGCGTTCTGCAGTGCCAGCATCCGTTCAGCCTCTTCGGCGGCGGCTTTCCGCTCCGCCTCGGTATAGTCGGCAATCATTTTCCGCACCCACGCCTTGCGTTGACCTTCCGGCATCTTGGCAATGCGCTGCAAGCTGTCCTGCAGGTCGATTTCATCCAATTTGTCCACCAGATCCTTCAGGACATTGGCCCGTTTCAGGATGTTGTCGTAATCGGGATAATTCTTGGGAATGCTCATGGCCGCCGTGTCGTAGTAGGCTTGTGCCATGCGGTATTCATCCTGGCTGAAGAACAGGTCGGCGAGCGTGAGGCTGGAGAACGTCTTCTGATAATAGTTGTTCGTGGAGGAAGAGACCGACTTCTTCAGGTAGCTGATACGCAGGGAGTCGTCCCCATCAACGCGGGAGATTTCCGAGCAGGCATAGTAGATCTGGTCTTTGAAATCCTCGTTCTTATGTTCGCCCAGCATCTTCTTGAACTGCTTCATGATGGCATTCCGGGACGATTCGCTGCCGTCGTAGTTGGAAGCCAAATGCATCTGGGCACTGAATATCTGCTCATAGACGGACGACTTTTTTATGACCTTCATGAAGTTCTTCTGGGCTTCGACCTGTTGTCCCATCTCCTCATATAACTGTCCCAGAATCAGGTACAGACGGGTTTTGAAATCGCGTTTCGGGTGGGCGTCAATGGTGTTCTGGATAAAGTCGATGGCCTCCTGCTTGTCGCCGTCGGGGGCGGTGAGGTGGTACTCGGCCTTCGCTGCGTTGAACCAGACATTGAACTTGTTGTTTTTCTTGTTGGTGGCCAGATAGTGCAGGTTCTCGAGCTGTTCGTCGGCACTGGAGAAGTAGCCTTGGCGCATGGCGGTGCGGGCCAGCATGACGGCGGCCTCGTTGTAGGTGTTCGACTTGGGATAATTGTGCATGATATAGTTGAACACCCGCTGTGCCTGCGTGTAGTCCTGCTTGTAGAAATAGGCCTTACCCATGATGAGGTAGGCGTCATCGATGCTTTTCACATACTCCTTGCCCCGGATCAGCATCGAATGTTTGTAGATGGACTTCGAAGCCTTCTCAATGGTCCGGTCCAGGTAGGGTAGTGCTGAACCGAGGTCTGATTTGCTGGGGTAGTTATAGACGGGCAGGCGCGTTGTGTAGTTGTCCCTGCCCACCTTGGCAAGTTCCGCCTCGGCGTTCTTCATGGCTTGCTGCCCGTTCCAAAGCACATTGTACTTGTTGGTTACATTATGATAGGCCCTGTTGGGGAACGTGTTTTTGGATGTGGAACAGCCCGTCAGCCCGACCAGCAAGGCTGCCATCAGGCCTGTCAACATAAGAGTAAGAAGGTTATTTTTCTGTTTCAATCTTGTAGAATCTAATAATAAAGACAGAATAACGTTCCGACTGGGATTTTATTTTTCCTTCTGCTTGAAATATTCTTCCAGCAGACGTTGGACATATTTACCGAACACGTCGAACTCGATATTGACGACAGTTCCGGGTTTGAAGTTGTGGAAGTTGGTCACCTTGTGCGTGTAGGGGATGATGGCCACGGAGAACATGCCCCGTTCGGAGTCCACCACCGTCAGGCTCACTCCGTTGACGGAAATGGAGCCTTTGGGTACGGTGAAGTTGTTCTTTTCGGGGTCATACGAGAAATAGTAGCGCCAGCTGCCGTTCTCATCCACCACCTTCTCGCATACGGCGGTCTGATCGACATGACCTTGGACGATGTGTCCGTCGAAACGGCCGTCCATGCGCATGCTGCGTTCCAAGTTCACCTCATCGCCCACTTTCCAGGTTTTGAGGTTGGTTTTCAGCATGGTCTCCTCCATGGCGGTCACCACGTACTGTTTCTTCTCCTTGTCCAGCTTCACGATGGTCAGGCAGCATCCGTCATGGGCCATACTCTGGTCAATGGAAAGTTCATCGGCGAAATCCACCTCCAGCGTAAAGTCAAAATTCGTCCTATCCTGTTTTATATCAACGATTTTGCCTGTTTTTTCAATAATACCCGTAAACATTATTATCCTAATTTAAAAAACGCGCAAAGATACAAAAAATCAGGGAATAATGAATAGTTTAGAGTTGATAGTTTGGAGTAATGTGTCAAAAGCCGACGGCCAACAGCCAATTATTGGTTCTTGTATTTTACCACTTCGTCGGAGAAGAACTCTATCTGTACGCCGGCGGCCTTGAACATCTCTTCCGACTCAGCTCCGGCGTGGTATTTGTTGGCGCACACCACCCGTTTGATGCCGCAGTTGATGATGAGCATGGCGCACACGCGGCAGGGGGTCATGCGGCAGTAGAGGGTGGCTCCGTCCAGCGAGATGCCTAACTTGGCGGCCTGGCAGATGGCGTTCTGCTCGGCGTGAACGGTGCGCACGCAGTGCTGGGTCACGGTGCCGTCCTCATGGACCGTCTGCTTGAGCTGGTGGCCCACTTCGTCGCAATGGGGCAGCCCCTTGGGCGAGCCCACGTAGCCGGTGACGAGGATTTGGCGGTCGCGCACCACCACACAGCCGCTGCGCCCGCGGTCGCATGTGGCCCGCTTGCTAACCGTATCGGCGATTTCCATGAAATATTCATCCCACGAGGGACGTATGTGTTTGTTTTCTTCCATAATTACCATAGTTTTTATTCAAAATGCAAAGATACATAAAATGGTGAAAATCGCGTGGCATGCCGTATGGCTCTCCTACTGCAGTTTCACCGTCAGTCAGCCATAGTATTGTACAGGGTCTCAATAATTTTCATAAAGACTTGTTTTTAATGACGATGCAAAAATAGTATTTTCAGAAACACACAAACTTTTTTAGGTTTCAGAAACAAAAATACGCTTCCCCCAACGAAGAATCATTGCATTATTGCATTTATTATCAAATGTTTTATTACCGTTCATATAAACTGCCTTTATTTCCCCACATTCGATTCCTTTGCAGTAATTCATTTCGATTCTCGTCCTCTCGATCTGATTGATCCTTTCCTTATCCGAATAGGTGGCGTGTCCATCCAGCATCCCATCGGTATAATGCTCCTTTTTAAGCCATCCGTACTCTTCATACATCCAGAATCCTGTTCTGCGGCCTTCGGCATCGTATTGTTTGACTTCTTTGGTCGTTTCTCCCACGCTGTCGGTAATGGCGGCAATGCTGTCGCTTTGTCGGGATGTGGCGGAGTCAGGTTTTTTAACGTCACCGTTCTTGCAGGCCGTTAGCCCGAAAGTGAGCAGGAACGCAAACATAATCATTGACTTATTCATAATCGTCATTTCTTGATGATCTTCGCATCACCTCGCGCCCCGCCTCTGTCATCAGTCCGCGGCGTTCCAAGTCGGCGCAGCGTTGCCGGTTCAGCTCTGTCCAGTGACTGTCTTTGCGGCGTGGGGAGAGGCGTTGCGCCAGCCGCCCGTCCGGCAGCCGCTTGACTGTCGAGTCTATCCAGCCGAAACAGAGTGCTTCCTCCACCACTTCGATATAGGGCAGACAATGGCCTGGCGGCGGCTGCTTGCTGCGATGGGTCGCCACCCAACAGCAACGCTCTGTGGCCGCGTTCTGCTCAAACCACTCGCGCAACTGTTGCCGGCTGCTGTATTCCAAAAGGTTGGTGATTTCCATATCCGGGGGCAAAAATAGTAATTTCGGAAACACACAGACAAAAGGTGTTGTCTGGCATAAAGTATTTTTTTTGATAATGCCTGTCGTTGAGTTTATGTTTTTTATACTTTTGCCGCCGTTAGGTGGTGAAGGGTTTTTGTCGCTAAAATCCTGAGAGGGAAACAGGTGCGAATCCTGTACAGTACCCGCTGCTGTAAGTTCTGCGAATGGGAACGGCAATATGTCACTGTCGAAGGATGGGAAGACGCTGTTCTTGGAACGAGTCAGAAGACCTGCCACTTATACGTTGTTGTCGCTTCGGGATGTAGGCGGATACAAAGGGAGCCCCTTTTCGTGCTCTTCGTTCCAAATTGACCGAAGCATTTTGTTGAACCTGAATGCCGAGGATAATGCATTTGTGGCTTTTATTGGGAAACAAGGATTTGCATCCGGAATGTTCTTTTCGGCAGGTTTTTTTATGCATTTTTTTCAATAATTCATTAAATACAACGCTATGAGGAACTTTTTAACTGTTTTGGGTTTGATCTGTATGATAAACCTGACATTTGCCCAACAGAAAGCCGTTCACGATGGTCCTGAGACTCTGACAAGTGCAGTGCATGCTGTCAGCATTCCCGCCAACAGCCTTCAATTTCGGGTGGACCCCGGCAGCAACGCTCAGGCTCCCGCACCCACTGTTGACGCCTCTATTTCCGCCAGCGACATCACGTATTGGGTGGGAACTGGAAACACGGAAGTGATTTTCGTAGGCAACTGGTGTAGTCCGGATGTGGCGTTGGCCTGGGGTGTGCGTTTCCAGGGCGACAATACCACTGTGAAATCGGTGATGGACACCATTTTGACTTATGATAACCGTTTTGGATATTCCGGTATGTATAGCACCATCGATGATGTCACCTATCAGGATGGAACATACAATCTTGTAATGTCGCAACCTTCAACCGGGATAATCATGTATAATGTTAACGGGACACTTGCCGATTGGGGATTTACCAGCATGTATGTGCATCAAGGCGACCTCATCAAGGTGGGGAACACCGAATGTGCAACCTCTACTGGCGACCCGAACGACTGGACTACTTGGGGTTATGCTTGGGAGACCCCCATCACCCCGGTAGCACCCATTGCTCTCCCCGCGCCCCCTGACGCCACCATCGATTTCAATGAGATTCTCTACTGGGTGGGCGAAGGCTCGAACGAGGCTGTGATGGCCGTCAACTGGGCCGATACCGCTCTGGCTTGGGGCTACCGCTGGAATGGTACAGCCACCGTGGCCAACATGATGGCCGACATAGCCGCTGCCGACCCGCGCTTCAGCTACACCGAAAGCGGCTTCATCACCGATATCAACTATCTTGACACCGCTGCCGGCATGACTGCCCCGCTGGGCATCACCCCTGGGAATTATTGGGAAAGCTACAACAATGGCTTTATGGACATGGGTATGTCACAGCCTCTCAACAATGGTGACTTCGAGAAATGGGCTGACCCCGCCGCCGGCGTAATTGTGGACAGCACATACGATCAGACCTATGGTTGGTGGTACACTCGCGTCTATCCGATGACCATTACGCCCGTCACCGTACCCGACATCACGCATTCGGGTATCAGCAGCCACGGGATGTCACGTGTCATTGCCTATCCGAACCCTTGCACCGGCACCCTCTACATCGTTAATGAAACCACCCATCGTGTGGAACTATATAACGTGGATGGCAGACTGTTGGAAGCGATGGACAACCTCGGGAGCCGGATCACTATCAACTTGCAGAATTATCCTGCTGGGCTTTATTTGCTGAAAGTCGGTAGCAATATTCAGAAAATCCTGAAAAAATAACCCTTCTTTACATTATTGGACAGCCGTTTTTGGAATGAGTCCGGCTGAAAAGGAAGCGGTCCTGCGTATGCGGGGCCGCTTTCGATTTGCGAAGATGCCCTTTACGGTTAATAGAAAAATATCCGGCTGCAGAAGTCATCTTTTTTGTATCTTTGCCCACTTGTTTTTATTGCCGTGCAGAAACCGCTTGCCGAAATATTACGTCCCCGGACACTGGAAAGCTACATCGGGCAGGAGCACCTGATGGGCCCGGGTGCCGTGTTGCGCACAGCCATTGAAAACGACAATATCCAGTCCATGATCTTCTGGGGCCCGCCGGGCGTGGGCAAGACCACGCTGGCCCTCCTCATCGCCGAGCTCACCGGATCGGAGTTCCACATGCTCAGTGCCATCAGCAGTGGGGTGAAGGACATCCGCGAGGTGATTGACAAGGCCCGGAAATCCGAACACCGGAGCTTACTTTTCATCGATGAAATCCACCGTTTCTCCAAGGCGCAGCAGGACTCTTTGCTCGGTGCTGTGGAACAGGGCGTGGTCACCCTCATCGGTGCCACCACGGAGAATCCCTCCTTCGAGGTCATCTCCCCTCTGCTGTCACGCTGCCAGGTATATGTGCTCAAGCCCCTGTCGGTGGACAACCTCACCACCATCCTCCGCACGGCGATACAGTTTTTGGAAGATCATCTCCAATGCAAGATACAGCTGGAGGACACCGAAGCCCTCCTCCGCATCTCAGGCGGCGACGCGCGCAAGCTCATCAACGCCGTGGAGCTGGTCACCTGGATGACCAAGCCTGTGGACGGCATCATCACCATCACGCGGGAACAGGTCATACACGTCATCCAGCAGAATTTGGCGTTGTACGATAAAAAAGGCGAGCAGCATTACGACATCATCTCGGCGTTCATCAAGTCGATGCGGGGCAGCGACCCCAACGCGGCGGTCTATTGGATGGCCCGCATGCTGGTGGCCGGCGAGGACCCGCTCTTCATCGCCCGCCGCATGGTGATTCTGGCCTCCGAGGACATCGGCAACGCCAACCCCAACGCCCTATTGCTGGCCAATAACTGTTTCCAAGCGGTCAATGTCATCGGAATGCCGGAGGCGCGTATCCCGTTGACACAGACGGCTGTATATCTGGCCTCCTCGCCCAAGAGCAACGCTGCCATCATCGCCATCGACAATGCCTACGCCCTCATCAAGCAGACCGGCGACCTGCCCGTGCCGCTGCACATCCGCAACGCCCCCACCAACCTGATGAAGGAATTGGGTTATCATAAAGGCTACCAGTACGCCCATGATTTCGAGAACAACTTCGTGAACCAGGAGTTCATGCCCGACTCTATCCGCGGGACGAAACTGTACGAACCGCAGAACAACCCGCGGGAGAACGAGCTGCGCAAATACCTGCGCAACTGTTGGAAAGACAAATACCACTACATTCTGGTGCTAATCCTGGCACTCACCCTCTTTTTCCGTATGGGACATGCCCAAGACTACCATTTCTCGCAGTTCTACAGTCAGCCGATTACCTTGAATCCCTCCCTGACCGGTGCCTTCGACGGTGTGTTTCGGGCTGCTGTCACGCAGCGTACCCAGTGGCTGTCGGTCACCAAGCCCTTCCTCACCATCGGTGCGGGTATAGATGGGGCCATCATAAAGGACAACCGGCGGCAGCAGCTGTTGGCTCTTGGAGCGGCGTTCACCGCCGACAAGGCCGGCGACCTACATTACACCTCACTGCAGGCTCTCGCATCGGTCTCCTACATCAAATACGTCGGACGGCGCAGCCGCCACAAGATCGGCCTCGGGGCATACGCCGGCCTGATCAACAACTCCTACGATATCCTTTGGGCCATGTGGGGTTCCCAGTACCGGGATGGCCAATATAATCCGGATTTGCCCGGTGGAGAGGTTATTCCGCTGAGCCGCCAGCTTTTTTTTGACTGCGGGGCGGGGCTCTTCTGGAGCTACACGCCCAATAAGACCAACAACTTCCAGCTAGGGGCCGCCGCCGCCCACCTCAACCGTCCGTTCGATGATTTCGGAACACTCTCCTCCCGTCTGCCTATACGTTACACGGCCCACTTCCTGTCGCGCATCAGCCTCACCCGCGAGGTCTCCATAGAACCTCTTCTGTACGGTTCTTGGCAACGGAATTTCAGCGAATATCTTTTCGGCGCCAACGTCGAGTATTTCCAGCGTCAGAACAGCTACAAGACGCTGTTCTCTTTTGGCGGCGGACTCTTTTACCGATGGAACGACGCCATCGTGGTGGATTTCTTCTTCGACTGGCAGAACCTTCGCTTGGGTGCCAGCTACGACCTTAATGTGTCACGATTCATCCGCGCCACCAAGATGCGCGGTGGTTTTGAGGTGACGCTGTCCTATATTTTCCGGAAAAAAAGTATCACCCGATTAGGCAAAGAGCCTTGTCCTTTTGATGTTATGTGATTATGAGAAAGGCTCTGGTGTTCATATTATTCATCATCATCTGCGGGGTCGTGCCGGCCCAGGTGCGGCTGTCGGACCGCCAGCGGGACGAGCAGATCCGGTTTATCCGCAGTGACACGCTCCCCGTGACGGTAAACGCCCTTCCGTTCAGCATAAACTCCCGTTTCTCGGAATTCTCGCCCGTCCTGCTGTCGGATTCCACTTTCCTGTTCACCTCCATGCGTGCCGACCGCGAGGAGGATGCTGACCGCTACTTTGAGACCAGCTGGTATTGCAACATCTACCGTTCGCAGCTGCTCTCCGATGGAGACTATGCTCCGGCCGTGGCCCTGCCTTCCATCATCAACAGCCGGCGTACCTTCAACAGCAACTTCTGCTGGAATGCCGCCCAGAACGAGCTGATCTACTCGCGCTGTCTGCGCGACAACACAAATGAGCTGCGTTGCTCGTTATGGCGCACCTGCCGCAACAGCCGGGGATGGGGCACACCACAGAAACTGCCTTCTGCCATCAACGCCGAAGCCTCCTCCAACATGCAACCCTGCCTCGTGTCCATGCCCGACTACGATGTGCTTTACTTTGTTTCCAACCGTAAAAACGGATTCGGCGGTCTGGACATCTGGTACTCTATCCGCAAAAACGGCAAGTTCGAGGTATCCGTCAATGCGGGTCCTATCATCAATACCGAGGGCAATGAGATTACCCCTTTTTATGATTTTGGCAAAAAAATCCTCTATTTCAGCTCCGACGAGCATCTTGGCATCGGCGATTACGACATCTTCTATGCGGAGGGTGCTTTGAGCCAATGGGGTGAGGTCGCCAATATGGGTGTCCCGTACAATTCACCCTACAACGATTTCTACTTCCAGCTGCTTCCTGACGGGGAGTGTGGCTATTTCTCCTCCAACCGTCCGCACGACGACCTCCAACTGGAAGACACCTGCTGCAACGACATCTTCCATTTCCAAAAACATTATCCGGAAGAAACTCCGGCCGAATCCACGGACACTGTTTCTTTGCGTGAAAAAATCGCCTCCGTGCTGCCCATCACCCTTTACTTCCAAAATGACCAGCCCGACCCCAAGACCCTTTCTGACACGACCAAGACAGACTATCCGGCCCTCTATAACCGTTATGTGGCCGATATGCAGCATCATATAGCGCAATCCATCAGTGGCTTGGATGATGATAGTATGCACATTGTCCGGCAGATGATGATCCGATTCATGCGCGATTCGGTCGCTGCCGGCTATGGCCGTCTCTTGGCCTTCACCCGTTATCTGAAGGAGGCCCTGGCGGCGGGCGACTCCGTGGGCATCCTCATCAGCGGGTACGCCTCGCCCCTGCACAATCCGGTTTACAACCGTCATCTCTCCGCCCGCCGGATCGTCAGCCTGGTCAACTATCTCCGCACGGCGGAAGGGGGCTTCTTCCGACCTTATCTGGACGGCAGCCGGGCGGGACTCACCCTCCGCACCGACCCGCAGGGAGCCGTGGGGCCGGCCTTCACCACCGACGACACCCGCGAGACCGTTTACGGCATCCAGGCGGCCAAGGAGAGGAAAATCGTTGTCACCATTCTCTACGACAAGCCCTGATCTTTCGCCGGAATCTTGACGCCCATCGTAAAAATCATCCCGACCGCCCATTATTTTTTTTATTTTTGCAGCCCATAAATACCCTACGTATGCCTATAAGAATCGTCCTCACTGGCGGGCCCTGTGCCGGAAAATCCACTATTTTAAAGCGTATTGTACAAAAATACAGACAGTTGGGATATGCCGTCTATACCCTGCCGGAATCCGCTACCATGTTCATACTGTCTGGTGCCGACTTTCTCACTCCTGACCCGCACCTCTCCTTCGTCACGGAAACGGCCAAGCTGAAATTCCAGATCCAGATGGAGGATAGCATGGCGCAGATAGCTGAGGCCACCGGAAAACCGGCTATCATCGTGGGCGATCGCGGCACGATGGACACCTTCGCCTACGTGTCCGAGAATACCCGCCGGAAGATTTTGGAGGCCGTGGGGATGACGGAACACAACCTGCGTGACGAGCGCTACGATGCTGTGCTGCACATCTGCACCGCCGCCAAAGGCGCCGAACAGTTCTACACCCTCGCCAACAACACTTGCCGCTCCGAATCCATCGAGAAGGCCCGCAGCGTGGACGATCATATCATGGCCGTGTGGCACCAGCACCCCTCTTTCCACGTCATCAACGCCGAAATCGACTTTGAAGTCAAAATACAGAACGTGCTCGACACCATCGACACCATCCTTGCCAATTTGAAATAACCCTCCCGTATGGAGCAACGCGAACGCACCCATTTTGAAAAATACAGCATAGCCTCTTACATGGTGGACGGCAAGCGGAAGCTGATGCCTACCCTGATGTTCAACCTGTTGCAGGAGGTGGCCGTCAACCACGCCGACCTGTTAGGGGTGGGTTGGAATTATCTGCGTCAGTTCAACCAGTTCTGGGCGTTGTCGCGCATGGACGTAGAAATATTGCGGATGCCGGAATGGCTGGAACAGGTGGAAATCTTCACGTGGCCGAAAAAGAACTCGTATCTTATGCAACCCCGTGATTATCAGATAAGAACATTGGATGGCGAGATTCTGGTTCGTTCCACTTCCAACTGGGTGATATTGGATGGGGATGGCAAACCCATGCAGTTGAGTGCTTACGAAAACAATTTGGGCGTGGTGGATGGTTTACATGCCATAGAATCCCCTGCCTCGCGTCTGCGCACGGGTGTGCCTTGCGAGAACCCTGTCTTCAAGCCCGTGGTCTATTCCAACATCGACATGAACCACCACGCCAACAATTCGGCCTACGTCACCTGGGTGATGGACAGTTTCGACAACGAGTTCCACGACCGGCACACGTTGGTCTTCCTGTCCATCAACTACCTGCAGCAGACCCGTGCCGACGACCGTTACGCCGTCGTGAAGCAGGAAACCGCCCCCAACGACTTCCTCTGCTCCATCTATTCTGAAAAGGAGCAAGTGGAGGTGTGCAGGGTGAGAACGGTATGGAAATAATATCAATATTTTAATACGCAACATTATGTCCAATTTGAGAAACCTTTTCCAATCCAGTGGATACCAGGCATTCATGAAAAAATTAATATGGTATGCGGTCATAGAGATTGTCATTGGTGTGCTTTTCCTGTTCATGCACTGGCCGGGCGGCGAAACCATCACCATAGTGGGCATAGGCACATTGGTAGTCTGGGCAGTATTCGACATTTTAGAAAAGATCACGATGCGTTCATAGTATGGTCAGCATTCTTTTTGTGTGCCACGGCAACATCTGTCGCAGCCCGATGGCCGAGTTCGTGATGAAGCGGATGGTGGAAGAGCTCGGTCTCTCCGCCCAATTTGAGATCGCCTCTGCCGCCACAAGCCGCGAGGAAATCGGCAATCCCGTCTATCCGCCCGCACGCAGGATGCTGCAGGCGCACGGCATCTCCTGCACCGGCAAGACCGCCCGCCAGATGACTCGTGCCGATTACGAGTATTACGACTACATCATCGCTATGGATCGCAACAACCTGCGGAATATGCAACGCATTATCGGACAGGATATTGCTGGAAAAATCTCGCTGCTGATGGATTACACGGACACCCCGCGCGACGTGGCTGACCCCTGGTACACCGGCGATTTCCAAGCCACATGGGACGACGTGCAGGAGGGATGCGAGGGACTGCTGGCACGAATCCTGACAACAAAACAGGCATAACAACCCCATCCCGCCAATGGGCTTGAACCCGGGAAATGCCATGACAACCCGAATCAGGGGCTCATCATGTAAACCATTACCGGCTGAGCTGCCGGATGAAACCCTTTTTGTTTGGATGAACGCCATTTTTTCATATCTTTGCTGCCTCAAAATCACTTTTTGATTTTCATCTTTTTATACATTATAAACAATGAACACCGAACTTACAAAAGAAGAATTCCTCCTGCTGGTGACGCTGTATGCGGCCAACATTGATGGCAGAATCCAACCCGAAGAATGGCAGTCGATTCGGGAGAAATATGATATGGAAAAGATTCGGCAGATGCGCCGCCGGTTTGAGAAGATGAGTGATGCCGAGATTCTCGAATGTATTGAGCAGAACAAGCACCGTCTGCTGACCTCTGATGCTGACCGACAGCAGCTGATGGATGAGTTGCATCGTATCGTGGAGTCTGACGAAAAAAACTCTCCCGTAGAAGTCTATCTCCTCAACGCCGTGGAGCAGCTTCTGGCTTAAACAAAAACAATTTTCACAGGATTGCTTCTTCTTTCTAACTGATGACACTCCAATTGGTGTCGCGGTCGGTTAGCTGCGCCACCTTTTCCGCCAGACGGCGGTTTTCGGGGAGCGAGAGGTCGGGATCGCGCTCCAGCACCTGGATGGCCAGGTTGCGGGTGTAGGTCACCAGCCGTTCGTCTTTGGAGATGTCGGCGATCTTGAAGTCGAGCATGCCGCTCTGCTGGGTGCCCTGGATGTCACCGGGTCCGCGCAGCTGGAGGTCGAAGTTGGCAATCTCGAAGCCGTCGTTGGTCTGCACCATGGCGTTGAGACGCTTGCGGCTTTCGGCGGTGAGCTCGTATTTGGACATGAGGATGCAGTACGACTGGCTGCCGCCACGCCCCACGCGACCCCGCAACTGGTGCAGCTGCGAGAGACCGAACCGCTCGGCGTTCTCAATCACCATCACAGTGGCATTGGGCACGTCAATGCCTACCTCAATGACGGTGGTGGAAAGCAGGATCTGTGTCTCATTGCGGGCAAACCGCTGCATTTCATAATCTTTCACTTCCTGTTTCATCTTGCCGTGTACAACACCGATGGCGTACTGGGGCAGCGGGAAGTCGCGCTCCATGGCCTCGTAGCCCGCCATGAGATCCAGCAGGTCCATCTTCTCCGATTCCTTGATAAGCGGATACACCACGAAGACCTGCCGCCCTTCAGCGATTTGCTCTTTCATGAAGCCGAACAGGCGCAGGCGGTCTTTTTCGTACAAATGCTTGGTGATGATGGGCTTTCGGCCCGAGGGTAGCTCGTCGATGACCGACATGTCGAGATCGCCGTAGAGGGTCATGGCCAGCGTGCGGGGGATGGGTGTGGCTGTCATCACGAGGATGTGCGGCGGCACGGCACTCTTGCGCCACAGCTTGGCCCGCTGCTCCACCCCGAAACGGTGCTGCTCGTCGATGACCACCAGCCCGAGGTTCTGGAACTGCACGTTGTCCTCAATCAGGGCGTGCGTGCCGATCAGGATATCCACGTCGCCGTTCTCCAGGCCTGCCAGTATCTGCCGCCGCTTGGCGGTCTTGGTGGAGCCGGACAGGAACTCCACCCGCAGCCCCAAGGGAGCCACCTGTCGGCTGATTTTGTCGTAATGCTGGGTGGCCAGGATTTCGGTGGGGGCCATCAGACAGGACTGGTAGCCGTTGTCTTTGGCCAACAGCATGATAAACAGCGCGATAATCGTCTTCCCGCTGCCTACGTCGCCCTGCAGCAGACGGTTCATCTGGTGACCGCTGCCCAGGTCGGCGCGAATCTCCTTGACAACCCGTTTCTGGGCGTTTGTCAGTTCGAAGGGAAGGTGGTTTTTATAAAAGTTGTTAAAATACTGCCCCACCAGCGGGAATCGGTGCCCTGCCGTCTTCTGGGTGTTGATCTGTTTCAGTTTCAGCATCTTGAGCTGAAGGAAAAAGAGCTCGTCGAACTTGAGGCGCAGGGTGGCGCGCGACAGTTGTTCGTGGCTTTCGGGGTAGTGGATCTGGCAGAGCGCATCGCGCAGGGGCATCAGGTTGAGCTGCCGCAGCATCTCGTTGGGCAGCGTCTCGGGAATCACATCGTGGACCACCGGCAACAGGTTGGCGATGACTTTGGCCACCGCCTTGGAATCCAAGGTCTTCTTCTTGGCCAGGTCGGAGGTGTTGTAGAGGGGCAGGAAGGCCATCGGTACCTGCGAGTCCTGCTGGGCATGGGGGTCGATCAGCTCCGGGTGCGTCATGTTCCAATGCCCGAAATAGAGGGTGGGTTTGCCGAAGATAATGAACTCGTGCTTTTTCTGCAACAGTTCCTGCACCCACTTGATGCCGTTGAACCAGACTAGCTCCAAAGTGCCGCTCTCATCAATGAACTGGGCGGTGAGGCGCTTGCCGCGTTGCTGGCCTACCACCTGCAGGTTCGAGATGCGACCGCGCAACTGGATATAACTGCCGTCTTCCACAATGTCGGACACTTTGAAAATCTGCGACTTATCCACATGGCGGTAGGGATAGTAATGCAGCAGGTCGTCAAATGTGTGGATGTCGAACTCCTTCCGAAACACCTCGGCGCGCTTCGGTCCCACACCTTTCAGAAATTCTATCGGGGTTTGCAAGATGTCCGTGCCTGCCATCATGGTTTTCCGTTTTTCGAGTTATTATTTATAAGGTGACAAAAATACGAAAAAAACATTAAATTTTTTTTCCACATCTTTTCTTTTCAACAATCGTGGGGAAGTGGTTATTTTTGTACCTTTACCGCCCGAAACAAACCTCACATTTCAAATTCCTAATTGGCACAATTTTTGATGTATTCTGGGCCTAAATTGTCTGAATATGAAACCTAAAATTACGTTGTCGGTAGATAAAACCCGTGTCACGGAAGGCGATATCGTGGAGTTGAGCTGGTCGTGTGAGAATGTTGATTCCGTGCAGTTTACATTGGATAACGGATACAAGACAAACACTATTCCGGTGGAAGCTTCCGGCACCAAGAAGTTTCGTCTCAATCGTTCCAAGGGCCGCACTCATTTGGTTATCGGCGCTACGCTGAACGGAAAGACCTATTACGAATCCGTTAGCGTGCGCGTGCGCAAAATGAAAGCCACAAAGGCGGAGAATGTGTACGACTATACCGGTGCCCGGGGGGTGCGTCATAATGGATTAAGGACCACCTGGTGGAACATCAAATCGAGATTTCGGATGACGTGGGAGCATCTGCCTGAGAACAAACGTCTGGCCTATAAGATGTTGCTCTCCCTACTTCTGATTCTGACGGTGTCAGCATTCTGGCCGCCTTTTTTCAGGATAGGCTTGTTTCTGCTGATAGGATATCTCTTTTGGGTAATATTGAAGCGGTAACTTTTTAGGATAATAAAACAGATTTTTTTGTAAGAAAGGAATCCGCTACTGCGATAACCGTATTATAACGCGTTTTATCATTGATGGTTACGTGCATAGCACGTACAAATCCTCGCGGGGATTGATGCACAGCACGGGGAACTGCTGCGGGTTGGCGATGATTTTCCGTTCGCGCGGACCGGTGAGCCAGTCGCCCAGCGTGCGGTACCCCGTCATCATGGCCACGGAAAGGCTTGCTTCTATAGATTCGGCATACGTGATGGAGAACAGGTCCATATTGCGGGGCGGCTCAACGGCGTGCATTTCGTATTTGATGTCAAGATTCTGATAGAGTTTCTCTACAAATGCAATATTGTCAGCCACTTGCTGCTTCAGTCCGCTATCTCGGTAATCGGGGTACACGATGTGGATGGTGGCCTGGTAAAAGCGGCTGAAATAGCCGGCCCAGAGTGCTTTCTCCTTCGCCTGCCGCTCAATGTCGAGGGGCAAAACCACCTGCTGGAATGCCGTCTCCGTCGGGAATGTCCGCCCGACGGTCATGACGGGCAGTCGCGAGGGTTGGATGAAGCGGACCGCCTGTCGGGCATGGAATAGTCCGTCGTCCCCGTCGCGCACCACCCCTATTACAAACATGATGGTGTTGGTCTTTTCCGCGTAGGAATAGAGGATTTCCGGAAAAAAATAGCCCTCGGGGAGAATCAGATTTTCAGGAGCGGAAGATTGGATTTCTGCCTTGGAAAGTGCCGTTTGCACCTTGTCTTCCAGAGTGAAGCCGAAGCGGGTGACCACCGTTAGGGAGGCACCGAAGATGCGGGCCAGCACGTTGCCGTAGGCCAGTGCCGACCGCCCATAGTCGGAGGCATCGGCGATGGCGATGATGTTCAGCTTCTTCTGATGGTCAACGGGTTCGTGAATTTCCATTAGGCGTGCAATCCTTTTACATTCGGTTTGGCGGGCACATATTCTTTAAGGTAGAAGGGCTCGAAATAGGCCACATCGGCAAAATCCTGCTGCTGCCATTTTCGGAGGGCCAACGGCAGCAGATAGCGGGCCGACAGCTCGAAGTCGGCAAAGCGGGCATTGGGTGAGCAGGCCAGTATTTCTCGGCATTTGGGCATCCCGTTGCCGCAGAACACCACCGTTTGGCTGGCCAGCAAATCGCGGTAGGCATCCTCATCCACAATGACCGGGGCCACCTCATCCAGAAGTTGCAGCTGCCGGTCGTAGCGGGCGGCGAATACCTCCATTCTTCGGGCATCAATCATGGGAACAATCTGGAAATCATCCACTTCCGATGGCAGATGTTGCAGAGCGCCCTGGGCGATGCTTTCCAACGTGCTGACGGTCAGCACGGGAATCTCCAGCGTATAGGCGAAACTTTTCGCCGTGGAAACGCCGATGCGCAAGCCTGTATAGGAGCCGGGACCGATACTGACGGATACGGCATCCAAATCGCGTGGGGTGAGACCCGCCTCTTTTAGCACATGGTCAATGTAGGGCAGCAGGTTTTTGGAGTGCGAATTGCCGTCACGGCCTTCGCAAACACTCAAAAGCGTATCGCCGCGGCTCAGGGCCACCGAGCATACCTCCGTAGCAGTTTCAATATGTAGCAGAATAGGATTTTCTTTCATAAAAAACAAACATTAATGCATTATGGCAGACGATACAGGACCTCGTGCGATTTGAGTCGTATTTGGCTTTTGGATAATTTGTTAGGATAACAAGACGGATACACGCGGTTGGAGAGGAACACGTAGATCAGTTTGGTGTCCGGATCGCACCATACGACGGCTCCGGTGAAGCCCTGGTGCCCGAAGATGCGCTTGCAGGCCTTGGTTGGCACAATGGAGGATGTGCCTGGGGCTTTGGGCGTATGGAATCCCAGTCCGCGCACATTGCATTCATGCAACGGATACATGCTGGTGAACAGCCGTACCGTCTCTTCCGACAACAGACGCCGGCCCTTAAAGATTCCACCATCCATCAGCATCTGGAAGATGTCGGCCAGCTCTTCCGCTGTGGTGAAGAGTCCGGCATTGCCGGCATTGCCGTTCATGAGAGCGGCGGTCTGGTCGTGCACATAGCCCTGCACCACCTGCTTGCGGAAGTCCACATCCTTTTCTGTAGGGGCAATATCCTCCTTGCTGAAGCCGTGCGTAAGCGGGTTGAAACAGGTGTGTATCAGGCCCATAGGATTGTAATACTGTTCGGCAAGGTATCGGTCCATCGGCTGGCCCGTAATTTGTTCTACCATATCTTTCAGAAGCAGGAAGTTGAGGTCGCTGTACAGATACTGGTGCTGCCCGAGTTTGCAATGGGCGATGATGTGACGCATGGTGTCGGGGTAGTCGTTGCGCAGGTACAGATCGTCGGCCACCTTGATTTCGTAATTGGGCGTTTTGTACGGGCGCAGATAAGTCTCTTTCCCTTGTATATCTTTATAAAAAGGTATAAATGCCGGCAGGCCCGAGGTGTGGGTCAGCAGCTCGGCCAAGGTAAGGTGGGCTTTGTTCGTGCCTTTCAGATAGGGCAGGTGTTCTCCGATATGGTCGGTAAGCTGGATCTTCTTTTCGTCATAGAGCTTCATCACGGCCAGGGTGGTGGCGGCCACCTTGGTGATGGAGGCCACATCAAACATCGTTTGGGTGGTCATCTTGTTCTGGTGGTCGTATGTGTAATATCCGAAAGCCTTATGGTATAATGTCTTGCCATCTTTCATGGCGATTACTGCACAGCCGGGGTAAACCTGGTCGCGGACACCGTTTTCCAGCATACGGTCGAGGGCTTGGGTGAGTGTGTCGGGCAGGAGCGAGAAGTTGGCAGGTTCCTTCTTGTCCACAATTCCTGCGCCGGCGGGGTAGGCGTCAATGCTGACAGGCAGGGTGCCCTCGCAGCGACGTTCGCCATAGCATGCCTCGATAGCACTTTGTACACTGTTCGGCGTGGCCTGGTAGGTGACCATCAGGGCTTCATAGTCCGACAGGTCGCCGAAATAGTTCAAGGCATACGGGTTGTTGGTGTGAATCAGAGCCACCTCTTTCCTGCTGGCAATCTGATTGAGCATATTCAGCATCTTGGCATCGGTGCCGTATTGGGTCTTGGCCATCTGGTTGGACCCGCCATACACAATCACCACGCGCTTGTATGGGGCGATGGCCTCTTTCATCTTTTGGCAAAAGAGGTCGGCGTTTTTCGTAGGTACGGCCTTGGGCTGGCTCATGAAGACCATATTGTAGTGGGCGGCAATGCGACTGTACTCCTTATTGTATTCTGTTCTCCCAATACTCAGGAACACCACGCTATCGGTTTTTGCCGCATTGGTTTTATTATCAAAAGGAAGAAAATGATCTTCGTTTTTCAAAAGTGTAACGGCTTTCTGTTCAATGCTGTTGTTGATGCGGATGGCATTATCGCTGTTCATGCGTCGTTTCACGGCGGCAATGTCCACCGGCTGGCTGTCGAGGAGCCCTTTGCTCTCCTTGAATTTCAGGATACGCATACAGCGGTCGTTGATCAGCTCAACGGGAACGATTCCGCTGTCAACAGCTTGGCGGATAGCCTGGATGGCTAACGAGGGAGTGTTCGGCAGCAGGAGGATGTCCACGCCGGCCAGCAAAGCCCGGATTTCGACATCGCCTTCGAAGCGGTTCTGCTTGCGCACACCCTGCATCTCCATGCCGTCTGTGATAATGAGCCCCGTGTATCCGTATTCGCGTTTCAGCAGTTCGGAGACAATGGGAAACGACAGGGAGGACACTGAATTGGGTGTGGAGTCCAAAGCCGGAACGTTCAGGTGGGCTACCATCACCATGTCTGTGTTCCCGTTTATGAGTTGTCGATACGGGTATAATTCCAGTTCATCAAGTTCGATGCGGCTTTTCCGGATGCTGGGCAGGCCGAGATGGGAGTCCGTCTCCGTGTCGCCGTGCCCGGGGAAATGCTTGATACAGCCGACGATGCCGCCATCTTGCATTCCATTGAGATAAAGGAAGGCCTTCCGGCAGACTTTCTCGCGGCTTTCGCCGAACGAGCGGCTGTTGATGACGGGATTTTTCGCGTTGTTGTTGATGTCCACACAGGGGGCGAAGTTGAGGTTCACCCCGATGGCACGGCACTGGGCCGCCACCTCCAAGCCCATTTTGTAGATCAGCGTGTCGTTGACGTCCGACAAGGCTCCCATGGTCATCTGGCGGGGAAAGGCCACGCAGCTGTCCAGGCGCATGGCGGGCCCCCATTCGCCGTCAATGGAGACGAACATCGGCACCTTGCTGAGCGCCTGCATCTGGTTGGTCATCGAGGCTTCCCACACGGGTCCGCATTTCGGGACCCTGAAGAAACAGACTCCGCCGGGCTGGTACTGCGTGATGTCGTTCAGCATCTTGAGGTTGTCGGTGGCCGTGCCCGTGGTGTTGACGCGCACAATCATCAGCTGCGCGATCTTCTCCTCCAAGGTCATCTTCGAGAACAGCTCTTCCGCCCGGCCGGATTGGGCGTTCACCGCCAGCATCGGAAAAAGGCATACGAAAAGAAGGACGATGCGCCTCATGCCTTAAAAGACTTTCGGTTCGTACAGACCCTGTTCGTTGATCAGGATGAAGTCGGACAGAACGTAGGGCGTGTCGTCCGCGCCGAACTCGGAAGGACGGGCGATTTTCACCTCCCGCGTGTTCCAGTTGACAGCCAATTCCACATCCGTGGCATATTGCGTGTGATGAGCAAGATATTCTTTTACAGCATTATACAACTCATCACTGATTTCGTGAAAACGATCGGTATTATCCATAGGTTAACGGTTTTATTTTCAATAAGAAATTTTAATGTCAAATTGCGCTGCAAAGATACAAAATCGGGGGGCATCAACCATGAACTTTTTTGTATTTTTGCACCTGTCAATACCAAAGCCGCAATGAACACGAAAATCAACATCTTCGTCATCCTCGCAAGCCTCCTTGTGCTTGTCGGATGCCGCAACAAATCCAACAAAGAGGAACCCAAAGACGACAATTTCGTCGATTATCCTGTCGTCATCCTGCCTGATACGCTCCACACCAGCGTGTCGGACCAGTACACCCTTTATCCGCTTTCGGAAGATTTTATGGACCGCTTTTTTGAAAAGGCGCAGACCTATATCGGCAGTCATGTGCAGGCCAAGGCCGAATTTCCCACGGAGTGGGGCGTGCGCTGCAAGGAGCGTCTGCCCGAAGGCAGGGAGCTGTGGCTGCTGCAGTCGCAGTCGCGGGAGTGGATGTACCTCGTCATCACCTCCGGCTTCGGCACCCAGCGCATCCTCGACCTGTTGCCTGTGGCCGTCAATGTGGCCATCCAGAAACAGGATGTGCTTGAAACGGAGCTGTGGAACACGTACCGCCAAGCCGACGGTAACACGTACACCATCACGAAAGAATACGAATGGATAAAGTCGCTCACCAAGGCCACCAAACAGGGCTTCATGGAGGATCCGGAGAAATACCACCGAAAATCCATCGTCAGCGAGCAGTTTGTCATCAACTCTTCCGGACGGTTCGAGATGGTGGAGATTGCCGACACTCTTCCCGATTACGATGCCGTCATATTTTTCTATAACAGAAATGAGAAACCCGAAATGTGGGACGAATGCATTCCGCGTTTGCAGGCTTTCTGTGAGGAAAACCATGTCCTGTACGAAGAGGTGTACCAGAATTACCAGCAGATCACCGTGCGCGATTTTGACATGACCTCGCAGTTCGATTGTGACATCACCCCATATATCAGCGGGATGTCGTGTGGTATGGTGATGTTCAAGAAGGGCGAAGCGCCCAAATCGGTTAACTTCGGCAGTTTCGAGTACATGCAGATGTGTATGAGGCGCTATTTCAGGATCAGCAACCCGGCGGTGTTATGATGGGGCGATTCCGCACGGCGTTGGAGGAGCTGACGGGCGGGGCCGATGGCTACCGTTACCTGTTGGCGGTGAGCGGTGGGGCCGACTCCACCGTCATGGCACACCTGTTCCATGAGGCGGGGCTGGATATGGCCATCGCCCACTGCAACTTCCATCTCCGGGGCGAGGACTCCAATCACGACATGCGTCTGGTACAACAGCTGGCCGGACAGATGAACGTGCCACTCTTCCTTCGTGAATTCGACACCATCGGCATCCAGAAAGATTCCGGCCTTTCCATAGAGATGACAGCCCGAAAGCTGCGCTATGACTGGTTTGACGAAATAGGCAGGGATTACGATTTTATCGTGACCGCCCATCAGGCCAACGATGTGGCCGAGACCCTTTTGCTCAACTTATGTCGTGGTACCGGCCTTAAAGGTCTGGCCTCCATCCCTCCGAAGAACGGGAAAATCATCCGTCCGATGTTACAGTTCACCGCTGACGAAATCCGGGAGTATGCCCATCAGCATAGGATACCCTTCGCCATCGACTGCACCAACGCCGACGAATCCATTAAACGCAACCGCATACGGCACTCGGTGCTTCCCCGGCTCGCCGAGCTGAACTCCAACATCATCCATACATTTTCCCAAAACTGCCATATCTTCCGCCAGCAGTACGGTTTTTATCGGAAACAGATGGATGTAATAATGAATAAAATACGAATTCCAACGGATCAGGGCGTTCAAATCAATATTCACGCGTTGGACGAACATCCTTGTAAAAGCCTTATTCTCTATGAATTGTTAAATGAATATGGCTTTGCGGCTGAGGTGGCGAAAGAGATAGTGCGCCACCCGCAAGTCCAAAGCGGTACCCGGTATTTGTCGCCCACGCACACGCTTCTCGTTAATCGGGATCATTTTCTGGTTCGGCCCAACAAATTGGAACAGAATAAAATAATCGTAATTCATTCGGTTGAGGAGTTGGAGAATCATTTTCGGGTGGAGCGTTGCACGGCAGAAGAGCCTATCCGATACCCGAAAAACAACCGTACGCTTTTCATTCCGGAGGAAAAGCTCATCTTCCCATTGACGCTACGCCATTGGCAGCATGGCGATTTCTTCTACCCCCTGGGAGGGAACGGCAAACAAAAACTCAGCGACTTCTTCTCCGACCATAAAATCGACGTTTTCCAAAAACAGGAAATACAACTTCTCTGTTCGGGCAACGCCATCATCTGGATTGTCGGGTTCCGTTCCGATGAACGCTATAAAATCAATTCTTCCACTAATTATTATAAAATTTCCATCAAATGAACGATTCCAATCCGAATATAAAACAACCCAAGCGTGGAATACTGCTATGGATTCTGTCCATTTGCACCATGATTCAGGCGGGCAACAACATCCTGCTTTATGCCCTGTTCCTCTTGTTCCCGGACAAGATGGGGCAGGCGGTTGGCAACTTGACGCAGATACCCTTTTTTGATGATGCGGCTTTTAAGGAGGTAATCCAGATATTCCAATCTGTCGCCGGATGGCAGTATGGTCTGCTGATACTGGTGGAAATGGCCATTTTTGCCGGAGCACTGATTATGCTTTGGAAGCTGAAACCCATTGGCTTTCATATTTACACAATCGGGCAAATAGGGCTTTTCTGCATTCTCAACTTCGTCATTGGCGGCAAGTTGATGATGACATGGGAGGCCATCATTTGGACTGTAATCATCATCCTGCTTTTTGCCTCCCAGCTCAAATACATGCGTAAGCCTGACGAAAGTACCCAAGAACAATAATTATTTTTAAAAAAAACAATCTGACACGTATGAACCGGAATGATTTTCCCATATTGGACCAACAAGTGTATCACAAACCGCTGGTGTATTTCGACAATGCCGCTACCACGCAGAAGCCGCTGCCGGTGATTGAGGCCTTGTCGGATTATTACAAGAGCATCAACAGCAACATCCACCGCGGTGTGCATTTCTTGAGCCAGAAGGCCACCGAAGAGTTCGAGGTGGCCCGCCGGACAGTCCAGCAGTTCATTCATGCGGCGCACGATTACGAGGTTATCTTCACCCGTGGGGCCACGGAATCCATCAACTTGGTGGCGGCCTCGTTTGGCAGGACGTATATCCAACCTGGTGATGAGATCCTCATTTCCGAGATGGAGCACCACTCCAACATCGTGCCTTGGCAGTTCCTGTGCGAAGACCGCGGCGCGGTACTCAAGGTGCTGCCGTTCCAGGACAACGGCGAGTTGTGCATGCAACAGCTGGAGTCTTTGATCACCCCGAAGACGAAGATTATCGCTATCACTCACGTGTCCAATTCGTTAGGCACGATAAACCCGATTCGGGAGATTATACGCATGGCCCACGCGCACGATGTTCCCGTTATGGTGGACGGTGCCCAGGCGGTGGCCCATTGTCCCGTGGATGTGCAGGAGTTGGATTGCGATTTCTACTGTTTCTCCGGCCATAAGATGTACGGCCCGATGGGTATCGGTGTGATGTACGGTAAGGAAAAATGGTTGCGGGAGATGAAACCCTATCAGGGTGGTGGCGAGATGATCAGCAATGTGACGTTTGAGAAGACCACCTATAACGACCTTCCCTTCAAATTCGAGGCGGGCACACCGGCCGTGGGCGACGTTATCGGATTACGGAAAGCCATCGAATACATGCAGCAGGTCGGGGTGGAAAAAATTGCAGAATATGAAGAGGGATTGCGACAATACGCCACCCAACAGCTGTTGCAGATAGAGGGCCTCCGCATCATCGGACAGGCTAAGGAGAAAGCGGCTGTTATTTCATTTCTGGTGGGAAACATCCACCCGTATGATATGGGCGTACTCCTTGATCATCAGGGAATTGCCGTGCGTACGGGCCACCACTGCACCCAACCTGTGATGAACCATTACCAGATTCCGGGTACCGTACGCGCCTCGTTTGCCCTGTACAACACCCAAGAGGAAATCGACCGTCTGGTGGAAGCCGTCCGCAAAGCGAAAGCCATGTTGGAATAGAGGAATCGTTTTTTTGCGAATATTTTTGTATCTTTGCAGCTCAATAATTTAAAACTCACAACAATGAAAAGACTATTCCCAATCTTTCTGCTTATCGTGTTAGGCTTTTCAGCCTGTACCACGGGTGAAGGTTCCAAGTATGCCGGCAAATATTCGGGTACTTTCACATTCATTAAAGACGGCCATACCAAAGACGGTTCGGTACGCATTACGAATAACCCCTTGTCCCAGAATGGTGTGCTGCTGTATGCTTGTCTTCCCTTGGAGTATGTCTCTACGGGTGTGTATAGAGCCAACAGTGACAATGTAGAGTATATGAAAACGATTCTCGAAGCCATCGTGGGCGGCAGTAACTATATAGATGCCACTTCCGAAGCGGTGAAAAACATTAAAGTGGAGACGCTGTTTTCAGGCAATTATATGGAAATGACCGTTTGGTATGAAATCCAGATTCTCGGCACATTGACCACCCGAGTGGAAATCATCACATTCACGGGTTCGAAATAAAAGGTTTAAGCTGTTTTTTTGATTGTAGAGACGTGCCCAGGTACGTCTCTACAATTATTTATTATATATGTAAAACAAAAATGCCGTTGAAATCCGTTCTTCCGCTACTGCTGCTTTTGGTTACGGTGTGCTGCCGTGCCCAGGACACTCTTGCGCCTGCGGATGTGACGGTTTTCTATTATCCTTCCGGAGTGAAGTCCAGTGAGGGCCGCATGGTCAACGGAAAGCCCGACGGCTGGTGGCGCTCGTACAATGAAAACGGACAACTGGTGTCGGAGGGCAACCGGAAAGATTTCCTGTTGGACAGCCTTTGGACATTTTATGCGGAAGGAAAACCTTATTTGACAATTAATTACAAAGCAGGGGAGAAGCACGGTGAACAGATTCAATACAATCCGAAGGAGTACACTAAAACCCAATGGCGGCACGACACCATCGTGGGTACGGTGAACACCTACGACCAAGCCGGTTGGCTGAAACGGACCGTGCCCTACGAGGCTGGCAAGCCCCACGGACTGGCCAAGGAGTACAACCAAGAGGGTAGGGTGGTGGCCATCACCTCCTATTACCATGGTGTGATGAGCCGTAGCGAACGCATCAACCGAATTGACGATTTCGGCTACAAGCAGGGCAATTGGAAATATTTCTGGCCTAACGGGAGCATCCGCCTGGAAGGTACCTACCTCAACGACAAGAAGAATGGTTTTTTCAAATATTATGATGAAAACGGAAGTTTCCTGTCGGTGGAAAAATACGACCACGATGAGCTGGTGACGGATGCCAAGGAGACCCGCCAATTAGACAAACGTACGGCCTACCATTCCAATGGAAGACCTTCTATTGTAGCAACTTACTACCAAAACAAGCCCGAGGGTATCCGGCGCGAGTTTGACACCGCCGGCCATATCACCAAGGGGTATGTCTTCGCTGACGGCATTCTCCGCTATGAGGGTATCACGGACATGAACGGGCTGCGCCAAGGCCTCTGGAAGGAGTATTACCCCAGCGGCGAACTGCGCTCGCAGGGACGCTACAAGAACTCCCGCCCCATCGGTGAATGGCGTTTCTTTTTTGAGGATAAAACGGTGGAAATCCAAGGCGAATACAATAGTAAAGGCCAGAAAACCGGTGAATGGATCTGGTTTTATCCAAACGGGGACACCATGTCGAAGGCTACATACGATGACGGCGATCTTGATGGCGAGTATGTAGAGTATGATGAGCATGGGAAACCATTGGTCAAAGGGAAGTATGTGGCCGGATTGGAGGAGGATAACTGGTATTACCGGAACGGCACCTCCGAGGAGACCGGCAAATACGAGGGTGGCAGAAAAGAGGGCTTGTGGACCACTACCTACGAACCCGGCAAGGTGGCCTTCAAAATCCAATATCGGCAGGATGTCCGCGACGGGAAATATACTGCCTACTGGGAAAACGGCAACGTGAAGGTTTCCGGAAAATATGAGAATGGCCTTCAGGAAAGCGTATGGTCCTATTATAACGAAGAGGGAATACAGTTTTTAACCACTTTGTTTAAGGAGGGAAAAGAATTAAAATGGAATAACTATACAATAAAATGACGGTTGCGAAATTTACTTGCATAAAATATAAAATCGGGTTGTTGTTGCTTTTTGTGTGTATGTTAATGTCAAACATATACGCGCAGAATATCACGTCCAACAGTCAGGATTCCACCATGGGGCAGAATGAATCCGAACTGACGAATGCTGCCATCAACCGCGAGGTGGTTCTGATGGATTCCATGTTGAATGTGTGGTATGTGAAAAACGAACTTACAAAGGGCAATTCTGTCCTTTCCAATCTGAAGGACGACACCAGCGCCTACGACAACAACGATTCGATGATTTTCAAGCGGTTGTCGCGTATTGTGACGGCGGTGCCGTTGGCTTACAACGATAAGGTGAAACGTTTCATCGAGCTCTATTCGGTGCAAAGACAGCGTTCCTCATCGGTTATTTTAGGCTTGGCCCAATATTATTACCCTTGGATGAAGGAGATCTTCGACAAGTACGATTTGCCGGAGGAGTTGGTCTATATTACCATCATCGAGTCGGCGTTGAATCCTCAGGCGGTCTCATCGGCGGGTGCCACCGGAATATGGCAGTTTATGTACGGTACGGGCAAGCTGTATGGCTTGGAAGTCAACACGTTTGTGGATGACCGTCGTGACCCCTACAAGGCCACTGATGCCGCTGCCCGCCATCTCCGCGACCTGTACAAGATCTTCAACGACTGGGGCCTGGCCATCTCCGCCTATAACTGCGGGACGGGCAATGTGCGGAAGGCTATCCAGCGGTCGGGTGGTAAGACGAACTTCTGGGGCGTGTCGCCCTATCTGCCCCGCGAAACACAGAACTATTTTCCCGCCTATATTGGGGCATTGTACATGATGACCTACCATAATCTGTATGGCATCAACCCGGCCCAGATATCAATCCCGACCAATGTGGATACCGTAATGGTGGACAAGGAGCTTCATTTTGAGCAGATTGCCGCTGTTTTGAATATCAGTTTGGATGAAATCAAATCCCTGAATCCACAATACAAGAAGTATATTATCCCCGCTTACACGCAGCAGTTCCCGTTGCGCCTCCAATCCAATGATGTGATTCGCTATCTGGAAATGAAGGACTCCATCCACGCTTACCGCTACGATGATTTCTTCAATCCAACTAAGAATCTGAATGTCACGACCAACGAAAATGGTGAGGTGGTGCAGGTAACGCCCAACAAATATCATACGGTGAAGAAGGGGGAAACCCTTGCGCGCATCGCGGCCAAGTACAAAGTGTCGGTCAACCATTTGAAATCGCTGAACCATCTGCGTAGCAATTCCTTGCGGGTAGGACAGAGACTGCTGGTCCGGAAGGGCACGACGATTGTGCGCCCCGTGACACCCGCTCCGGCGGTAGCCGATAGCACTAAGACCGTTTCGGATTCCGCATCCCTTGTAACGACAAATCCCACAATGCCCCAAGACTCGGTGCGTACGCAGCCGGTGAAGCCGCAGGGAGATATCATTTATGTGGTGAAAAAGGGCGACACGCTCTCTTCCATTGGAAGGAAATATGGTGTTTCAGCGACGGAACTGGCCAAGTATAACCGCATCACTAATGTGAACTCTTTGCAGATAGGTCAGAAAATCAAGATTAAGAGGTAGTTGTTTAAGGGATGTGAACTATCACACCGTCAAGGCTTTAACGACCTTGGAATCTGATAGACATAACCGGCAGTGTCCTGGATATAGAGACATTGTCTTCCTAAATGGAATGAGCGGTATGCCGAAACGGGTAGGTCGCTGTCGTGATAAGTGTGCTGTTGCAAGTGGTAAAACCTCAGAATACCGTTTTGCAGATAAACCAACTCGTCACCAACCATTTGTGCACAAATTGTATTAGGCAGCATGATTTTTTGCTGAAAAGAACCAAGAATGTCAAACAGATAAACCCCTTTTGTGGTATCCGTAAGCAAGATGTTTTTTTCTTGTGAGGATTGCATTGAGGTGGGATGAAAATCGCTTTCCATTTGGCAGTGCGTGGTGCCAGTAATGTTGAGTTGTAAGTCAGAAAGGAGAAGTGTCTGGTTCTGATTGTCGTATAGTGCGATTTTGCTGGTGCCGGCCATGGCGGCCAACGAAATGGTGAACATATTGTGGTCCAATAGGTTCAGCGTGTTTCCAATGGGTGACAGTTGGTTGTCGAGCAGGACGATGCAGGCGGCTTCTTGGTAAAAAACCAGAATCTTGGAAGGATAGGAAGCATCAACATGGGTGATGGTTCCGAGCGACGGATTGCTATAGTTTCGCACCAGATTGCCATCGCGGTCGTACTGCATTAATGAAGGACCGGACCAGGCATAAACATTGTCAAATAGATCGACGGTGTAATGCTCTAATGGATAGGGACTAAAAGGTCGTCGCTCTTGGGCGTTGGCGACACCCAGAGCGACGAAGGTATAGAGCAATATGAGTATTCTCTTCATGTAGGATTAGAATTTACAGCCGATGGTGGCCACAATTCTATGGGTGCTGTTTTCATACTCCACGGCACTGGTGGCAGGGGCGTTGCTGTCGTACAGCCAGAAACTGTCTTTGCTGAGTTTCAACACGTATGCCAGATCGGCGAAGAAGTATTTGGACTTGAATCCCAGTCCGACGGAGGCGTAGTGGGCAGAGCCGTTATACGGGCCGGAGGTGAGCTTGTAAGGACTGCTCTTGAAGTTGTATCCGGCACG
>JBGUMF010000027.1:0-12179 GCA_045116675.1 Bacteroidales bacterium | reverse complement strand
CTTTTATAAACGGCTGCAAAGATAAAAAATAGTTTGTTATCTTTGCCGTCCAAAATGACGCCTATGGTTTCATTTCTTACAAATAGTATGTATTCAATGGATTATCAGATAATAACGATGGTCAACGGGGCCCATACGCCGGGGCTGGACCAGTTTTTCTGGGCCACGACGCACGTATGGCCGTGGCTGCCGATGTTCCTGTTGCTACTCGGGCTTACGGTCCTGTTCTACCGCCGGTATTTCTGGCGCGTGGCCCTCTTCATCGCGCTGACGGTAGGCACCTCCGACCTCATCTCCTCCGGAATGCTCAAGCCGTTGGTGCATCGCCCACGCCCTTCGCACAATCCGGAGCTGGTGCTGCATCTGCACGAGCGGCCCAACGGCACGTATTATCGGGGCGGACCCTACGGCTTTCCCTCCTCGCACGCGGCCAACAGCTCCACCCTCGCCATCCTTTTCTACCTGTTCCTGCGTCCGTTCCTGTCCCGGAAATGGCCGTTGGCGCTCTTCCTGACCGGATTTGTGTTGCTGTTCTGCTACACCCGCGTCTATCTCGGCGTTCACTACCCTACCGACATCCTCGGCGGCTGGTGCGTGGGCATCATCGTGTCACTGTCGGCCTTCACGCTGTACCGCCATTTGGATAAAAAAAGGCAAAATGTAACTTTATACCGGCAAGAACGTTTATTTCACTTTAATATTAATTTGTTTAAAAACCCTAAATTACTGATGCTATGTTAAATAAAAAAATCGAAGCGGCTATCAACGCCCAAATCAACGCCGAAATGTGGTCGGCTTACCTCTATCTTTCCATGGCCACCAAATGCCACGACCTCGGATATGGCGGCATGGCCAACTGGTTTGAAATCCAGTTCAAAGAAGAGCAGGACCACGCTCAAATCTTCTACAAATACGTGATTTCCCGGGGAGGCCGCGTGGTGCTGAAACCCATTGACGCGGTCCCTACGGATTGGAAAGACGCCCTTGACATGTATGAGGAGACCCTCAAGCACGAGCAGGTGGTCACCAGCCTTATTAACGACCTGTTTGCTCTAGCCACCAAGGAGAAGGATTACGCCACCCAGAGCATGTTGAAGTGGTTCATCGATGAGCAAGTGGAAGAGGAGGAGAATGCCCGCACGCTGATTGACAGCCTCAAGATGATCAACGGTAACGGCTACGGACTCTACATGCTGGACAAAGAGCTGGCCGCCCGCGTGTACAGCACGCCGTCGCCCCTCGCCGCCGAGGAATAGCACTATTCTCCAATCGCCATATTAATTGTTCACGGCCAGATTTGAGTGACACCCCGATAGGTGATTTCCACATGCCCGTCGTCAAGAAGGGTTGCTATTGCCCCATTGGTTCCCTGGTCGTTCGTGACTTGCATTTCAAGTTTTCCGGCTTGGAAGAAAGGAAGGTATGTGAAAAATCCGGCATGACTCTGTAAATATTGCGTCTCCGGAGAGTCCTCATAATAGGACAGTTTAATTGCAAAAGGCTCTAAAATACGATATTGTAAAAGCGTTCTCTTATGTAAACGGACTCCGTTACGGGTGACGTTTGATCGGAAACCGAACATGCCCTGTCCGGACAATGACAGCGAAACACTCTGCAATGTGGGTGGCCAGAAACCGCTCTCATTGGTCAGAGTCAGATCCATGCGGCAATCGGACGAGTCCAGTGCATCGCTGACAAGGGTCCATGTGTGCGAATCCATACATGTGATATACACGATGGACCCGTCCATTTTTTCGACCCTCGGGTTATATTGCTCGGGGACCGGCACGCAGGTCATCTTCATGCAGGCGCCTGGATCATTCAGCGACTGGCCCTGTAGCATTTCCACCTCCAGATAGCTATGCTGCCAGTGGGTGTCGGTAATCCGCCAATGCCGTTCGCCGATGGTATCCAATTCCATCGAATAACTGTAGAACAGAGACTTCAAAAGATCGGCCTGTTCGGTACCGGATGCCGCCAGCACCGCATTCATACGGAGTGCGGTTTCTATCGTTGTACCCATCATATCGCGCATACTACCGATCCATCCGTTGTACATGAGCTCGCCTGTTTGCGTCTTGCCTTTCTCGCCAACCCCGAGGGTGCAGGCCGTCATGGCCAATGCCAGCATTACGTATGCCATCCCTCTAACCCACTGTCTGGTCTGTTTTTTCATATTTTTATTATTTATAATTTGAAACAAGAAACTAAAACTCATAACCGAAACCGGCGGAAATGAGGCCCTTGAAGCCCGCGCCCAACTCCACATTGCCGAACCAGCCTTTCGCACCCGCCTTGACACCCAGCATCGTAACGTGGACGGCCCCCGCAAACGCAGTATAGTTTGTGGCGACTGGCTGCACCTGTTTTGAGGTGAAATTGCCTATCAGCAAGCCTCCTGACAATTCAGAATACAACGTCACATGTTTCCGGTTGAGATAGGAGAAACGCAGATCAGCCATCAAATCAAAAAAGGTGTTGTGTTCGGATTGTCCTTTCACCCGCTTGTCCGTCAGCCGGTCGTAGTAATAGGCGTAAAATTCAGAAAAGTCAGCGGTGAGGCCCACCCAAAGCCACTTGTAGGCGCGGTAATGATAACTTAGGGAAATCACAGGCGTGTAACGGACCTTGCTGTACGTGTCACTGGTCAAAGTCCAATTATAGGGATTGTATTCTTCTTGTCTTATTAGATATTTTTTGTATAGTTTTGGAAACCAATCAGAAAAAATGGTAAACATCACCAACGAGCTGTATTCGGACTGTAGGTTCGGGATGCCGACGTTGAACTGGAATTCATGACGGTGGAACGTTTTCTCGTCAGACCAGCCCGGCGACACTTCATCGTACCAGGGTACTTTATGGAAATTTTTCTCCTTATGCTTTTGGAACGTATGGATGTATGCAATCTGCGGATATATGAACTGGTTTCTCAAAGAGATTGTACCTTTTTCTATGACAGCATTTTGTGTAGAATATGTGTACTGGCCATGCCAAAACATTGCTGGGGAGAGATTGGCCCCAAGAGTGAAGCGCAGCAGGCCGTTGTTTTTCAGCCGGTAATAAAAACCCAAATCCATCAGAAAGCTTGTGTTGATGCGGTGTTCGTTTTTTATTTCAGAATAAAATTCTGTTTGTATTAGATAAGAAAACGACGGATCGCACAGAGTACCTGCCCCTAAGAAAATCTCGCTGTTGTGTTTGGGATAGGGTGTGCTGAACCGGACTCCAATATCGGCCACAAGCCAGAACCGCGAATCAAACGGCATGTGGAATTCAAATTTCAATGGGAAGGAAAAGCCGAACGTGGATTGACGGAAATGGATGAGTTCACCTATATAAATCGCATCCTCATAATGGATGTTACTGGCATAGTGGGAACCGAAATCGAGCCCTGCTGAAACGCCGAAATATTTTGCGAAATGATAGGAGAACTCCAGCCCACCCACATACCCGCTGCCCGGTCGGGATTTTATAAAGCTTTTGTCGCCGTCAGAGTTGATGAGGGCAGCCGGACTCATCAGCTGGTACTGGAAAACATATCCGAGATGGAACCCCTTGAAAATCTCAGGCACGAAGGCGGATGTCCGGATGGGCGCAACAGGCGTATCCGGCTCCGCCACCATCGGATAATAAATCGTATCGTGCATGTAAACAGTGTCATAGACGATTTTCTCCTCTACAACATAGATCGTGTCGCGCGCCTGCCCATGCAACTGCATACACATTAGAATCGATAAAAGGAATAAAGAGGTTTTATGCATAGGATTTTAGTATGAAAGTTTCAAAGTAAAAATTGTAGATTCAACTGGCAAAGTTATAAAAAATTATGGCATTGACACGGGAACATACACCGTGTCATGGACCGTTTTCACCACGGTTTTATACACTGTATCACGAATATACACATATTGGGGTTCTGAAATCACGGCAGTGTCGGGGACAGGTGAAGCGGAGTGGAATTTTCCACCAGACGGACGGTCGGAGTTCTTCCGCATTAGGATATCATTGGGTTCGGTTGTGCCGTCGCCAAATGTGGCCGTGTCGGCCGGCGTGCAGGCGGCAGCTGCTGCGGGTACGGACGGGCCAGCGGGCGACAAACCGGCAGCGGGCGGGAAAAGGCGCGTGAAGGCGTAGCCCGCCATAAGGCAGATGACGGCACCAACCGCCAACGCCTGGAAGAGCCCCTTGGCCGCCAACAATAAGGGAATCTTAGGGACTGAACCCCACGGAACAGACTCCATTTCATAGGGCACGGCAGGTTCCACCGCATAATCCCGAAGGGTTCTACGGCAGATATCATCCACGGTATGACCACGTTTGAAAATGAGGAAAAATGGTATCATAAGCTTTATTCGTTTGTGTTTTTTGCAGGTCAGCAGACGTTGCAGCTGCTGGCGGGCCAAGGCGAGATGGCGTTTGGAAGTCCGCTCGGCCATGGAAAGTGTTTCCGCAATTTCCCGATGGCTGTATTTTTCAAAGACAAACAGGTTGAACACGGTACGCTGCACGACGGGCAGGGCTGCTATAGCATCCAGAATCTCCGACTGGGTGAAATCGTACCGTTCCAATTCCTCCTCATCCACAGGTGCAGCCTCCAAATCAGCGGTGGAAAGATCATCCATTGGAACGAGATACTGTTTTTTCCGCAGATGCTGCAACACCGTATTCGTTGTGATGCGCATCATCCACCGGTCAAAGTTGCCAATCCCTCTGAAGGATCCGGACTTTTCGATAGCCAGCAGAAACGCCTCATGCGCCAAATCCTCCGCCAAGGCGGGATCCGTCACATACCGATGGCACAAGCCGATCATCTTCCCGATGTTCTGCCGGTATTTCTTCGTCCAAAAATCCTGTGTGTCTGTCATAACCTCTTTAATAGGATGCAAAAAACACAAAAAGGGCAAAAAAATAACAAATCTGTTTTCGACACTATTCACCTCCTCTTCCAACTTTTTTGTATCTTTGCCCGCTTTATTAACGTGTATTAATTTGTAATTATTATAATAAACATATCACTATGACGAGACACAAGATTTCCTCCAAATTCCTGAGCATTGAGAAGGTTGAGAAAATCATCAACCGCAAACAGAAAATCGAACTATCGCAAGAGGCCATTGACGCCGTGCAGAAATGCCGTGCCTATTTGGACAAGAAAACCGACACGGAGAAGGAGCCCATCTACGGGGTGACGACCGGTTTCGGCTCGCTTTGCAACCGCAGTATTTCCAAGGAGGACCTCTCCACCCTGCAGCGCAATCTGGTGATTTCGCACGCGTGCGGCGTGGGCAATGAGGTGCCCCAGGATATCGTGCAACTGATGCTGCTGATGAAAATCCAGTCGCTCTCGTACGGGCACTCCGGCGTGCAGCTCGCCACCATCCAACGACTGGTGGATTTCTACAACAAAGGTGTGTATCCCATTGTCTATCAGCAAGGTTCGCTCGGCGCATCCGGCGACCTGGCCCCGCTGGCCCATTTGAGTCTGCCGCTCATCGGCATGGGCGAGGTTTACTACAGAGGAAAGAAATATCCCGCTTCCGTCATCAACGAGAAGTTCGGATGGGAGCCCATCACGCTGCAATCCAAGGAGGGTTTGGCCCTGCTCAACGGCACGCAGTTCATGAGCTCGTATGCCGTTTGGCTGCTCATCAAAGCCAAGAAGCTCTCCTGGATGGCCGACATCATCGCCGCCGTCTCGCTGGATGCCTTCGACGGCCGCATCGAGCCGTTCAACCTGAACGTCCATTTCGTGCGCCCGCACGCCGGCCAGATCATCACGGCCTCCCACATGCTGCAACTCCTGGAAGGTTCCGAGATCATTAAACAACACAAGGAGCACGTGCAAGACCCCTACTCCTTCCGTTGCGTGCCGCAGGTACACGGTGCCTCCAAAGACTCGATCCAACATGTTCAGGATGTGGTGGAAACGGAAATCAACTCCGTCACCGACAACCCGACCGTATTCCCGGATGAGGACATCGTGGTCTCCGCCGGCAACTTCCACGGCCAGCCGCTGGCCCTGGTGCTCGACTTCCTCTCCATCGCCATGGCAGAGCTGGGCAACATCTCCGAACGCCGTATCTATCAACTGATTGCCGGCAAACGCGGACTGCCCTCCTTCCTGGTCAAGAACCCGGGCCTCAACTCCGGCTTCATGATCCCGCAATACGCTGCCGCCTCCATCGTGAACCAGAACAAGGCCTTCACGATGCCCTGCTCCACCGACTCCATCGAGTCGTCGCAAGGCCAGGAGGACCACGTGAGCATGGGTGCCAACGCCGCCACCAAGTGCTACCTGGTGGTCAACAACGTGGAGAAGATCCTCGGCATCGAGCTCTTCAACGCCGCACAGGCTCTCGAGTTCCGCCGTCCGCTCAAGTCCTCCCCGTTCATCGAGGAGTTTGTGGCCGCCTACCGCGAGTTTGTGCCCTTCGTGGAAAACGACACCTACATGCACGAGCTCATCCAGAAGTCCATTGACTTCGTGAACGGCGTGCGAATGATTATGGACTAACACGTCACCCTCATGAAGAAAGCCCTGCTCATCGTTGTGTGCGCGCTGCTGTTCGCCGCCTGCAAACGCCCCACCCCTTTCTCCGAAATCCCCTACATTGAATTTGTCGGGATTGAGAAGATCGACAACGGGACGGGGGTGGACGACCAGGCAGACCTCACGCTCTATTTCCACGACGGAGATGGGGACATCGGCTTGGAGTCGGGTGACACCTCCGGCGTATTCTCCAAGGATTCGGCTTTCTACTACAATCTTTTCATACATTTTTATGAAAAACAGCGGGGCGAATGGGTGCAGGTGGAACTGCCCACCCCATTGCACGCCCGTCTGCCCTACCTGAGCCACAATCTGCCCGAGTCCATTGAAGGAAACATCACCATCACCACCTTCATCAACAACTACTTCTCGCCCTACGACACCATAAAGCTGTCATGCCAGCTGGTGGATCGGGCTTTGCATACCAGCAACATTGTTGAAACAACTGAAATTATTGTAAAAAAATGAAGATAACCGAAGACATCCGAAAACTGATCCAGCTGACGCTGAAAGAGGATATTGGCGACGGCGACCATTCCTCCCTTTCCTGTATTCCCGCCGATGCCCCCGGCAAGATGAAACTGCTGGTCAAGCAGGACGGCATCCTCTGCGGAGTGGACGTGGCCCGCGAGGTGCTGCGCCAAGTGGATGACACCATCCAGATGGAGCAGTTCATGCAGGACGGCGACGTCATCCGCAAGGGCGACATCGTCTTCCAGCTGCACGGTCCGGCCAGGAGCATGCTCACCGCCGAGCGCACGCTGCTCAACTTCATGCAACGCATGAGCGGCATCGCCACCACCACCCACGAATATGTGGAGCTGGTGAAGGACACCTCCGTGACCTTGCTCGACACGCGCAAGACCACACCCAACATGCGCATTTTCGAGAAATATGCCGTCATGGTGGGCGGAGCGCAAAACCATCGCTTTGGCCTGTATGATATGATGATGCTGAAAGACAACCACATCGACTTCGCCGGCGGCATCGAAAAGGCCATTGACGCGGCCAACGCCTACCAGAAAGAGCACGGACTGCACCTCAATATTGAGATTGAGACCCGCAGTCTGGATGACGTGCGGCGTGTCATCGACCACGGCGGCGTGCAGCGCATCATGTTCGACAACTTCACCCCCGACCAGATCCGCGAAGGCGTGGCACTTGTCAACCATCGCTTCGAGACGGAGGCTTCCGGCGGCATCGTCAAGGAGACTCTGCACGACTACGCCGTCACTGGAGTGGACTTCATCTCCGTAGGCGCCTTCACACACCATATCGCCAGCCTCGATATGAGTCTCAAGACCATAATCCTTTAATTATGAAAAAGGGACTGAAGATCTTCCTGATTGTTGTCGGCTGCATCGTCGGACTGTTGTTGCTAATCAGCATATTAGCAGGTCCTATTGTCAAGTATTACGCTGAAAAGCACAGCGTTGAACTATGCCACCGCGTGGTCACGCTCGATCACGTCCGCATCAACCTCCTCACCGGCACCGTCACCATTGTGGGGCTGAACGCCAAGGAGGAGAATGCCAAGGACGACTTCATGTCCTTCCACAAACTCAACGTGCAGCTCTCATTACCCAGATTGTTGGGTAAGACTGTGCGCATCAACCACATCCGTCTGGACCAGCTGAACGCCCAGGTTATCCAGAATGGTATCCGCTTCAATTTCAGCGACATTATCGATTTTTACACCAAAGACCGGAAACCCAAACCCAAGAAAGGGCCTTCCAAATGGTCGGTGGACATCCGTAACATCCGCGTGCGGGATGCCGCCGTCAAGTACCAGGACGTGCGCGCGGGCAGCCTCTTCGACACCAAGGACGTGAATATCCACGTGCCAAAATTGGATCTGAGTGGCGGGCCCTCCCATCTTGATATGACCACCGCGTTCCGGCAGGGCGGCGACTTCGCCATCCAAGGCGACTATAACATCAAGCAGGGCGACTTTGACGCCCACGTGCTGATGCACAAGCTTTCCCTGGACATGGGCCGGCCCTATCTGAACCTCCTTTCCAAGGTGGGTGTGATGAAGGGTATGCTGGAAGGCGATGCCTCCCTGAAAGGCTCCGTTAAGGAGATTGAGAAGATGGTCTTTTCCGGAACTATGGCACTTCGCGACGTGGAGGCGCATCAGGCGGACCAGTCTCCATTGGCCTCGTTCAAATCCTTCGACATGAACATTGAGAAGGCGGACCTCGGACAGAAGGTTTTCAACATCAAATCCATAGAGTTGAAAGACCCTGTCTTTCTTTTCGACATCTATGCCGACGGGAACACCTTCAGCAGGATGAAGGGTGACAGGCTAACCGACACATTGTCGAAGGCGGATTCCGGGAAGCAGGCCCGCGCGGACAAGAATAAGGACACGACCTCCACCCCGACGGAGATACGCTATAATGTCAAGAAAATAGCCATCACCAACGGCTCGTTCACATACGCCGACCACGCCGCCACGCCGGAAGAGCAGATTTTCCCGGTCACGGACTTCCAGCTCACGGCAGAGAACCTGACTAACGGGAAAACCTCGCCCATCAAAGTCACGGCCAATCTTGGCTCTTCCGGAAAGCTGGACTGCGAAGCCAGCCTTGACGCTCTGAATCTCAAAAACGCCGACATCATCGTCTCCATCTCCAACCTTGACATCCACGACTTCTCGCCCTACGCCCTGCACTATCTGGCCTACCCCGCCGAAAAGGGCATCCTCTCCTTCACCAGCGATGTCTCCATCAAGGACAACTGGTTGGACAGCCAGAATGCCCTGGATATCTACAAGCCCACGTTCGGCGACAAAGTCAAAGGACTGAAACCGGCCGCTGCCAAGATACCCATGAAAGCGGCCATGTACATCATCACCGACCGCAAGGGGCACGTCAACATGGAGCTGCCCGTCAAGGGGGACATCTCCTCCCCGGAATTCTCCTTCCGGAAAATCATCTGGAAAACCTTCACCAATCTGCTTGTTAAGATTGCCGCCTCGCCGGTGGACATGATTGCCAAAGCCGTGGGCGGTGACAAGACGTTCCAGAAGATGTCATTCCCCGCCGGCGGTACCCCAAGTCTGTCGAACGAGAACACCTATCAATTGAATGAGATAGCGGAAGTGCTCAAGGAGAAGGAACTGATGACACTTGTGCTGGCCGCCGAGGCCGCACCCGGCGAAGAGGGCACCGCAAAACGTGCCGCCGAGGCAATCCGCAACTATCTGACCGGCAAAGGAATCCCTGCCAAACAGTTAGAAATCCTTCCGACAAAAGCCGTTGAAAACGCCTCAAATATCAACGTGTCGTTTGAGTTGAAAATGAACGAATAACCCATGTTTTTGAACATAAACCGCATACGAGAGAAATTTGCCGTCTGGAGCGAAGACTTGGAACAGATTCCGGTACTCGGAAAGATTATCCGGAAATCAAAGACGCTTACGCTGCCTGGGTTCCAACATATTCCCCTGTACGATGTAATGGGCTATTTCTTCCAATCCATGGGGAAGGGGGTCATCTTCCAGCGGGCTGCCGCCCTGACATACCGCATTTTCGTTGCGCTGATCCCCATGATTATCGCCTTCTTCACCTTGATAGCCTACACGAGCACGAACATGCAGAACACCATCCTCTCAATGCTGCAGAGCATCGTGCCGGTATATGCATGGTCAGCGGTGGAGGATATGATCACATACGTGGTGACACAGCCACAGGAGGGGTTATCCACACTCATGTTCTTCATTGGCATCTACTTCACCCTCGTCTGCACCAACGGCCTGCTGGCTGCCATGAACACATCCTACTTCAACGACACACAGCGTAACTTCTTCAAGCAATTGGGGTTAAGTTTGGTTATCATGGTCATAGTCTTCTTCATAATCCTTTTGGTGGCCCTGTTGTTCATCATAGCCTCCATGATTATGAACCACATCAATACCTATCTGATTGATTTGCGGAGCGGCTATTATTATCTGGTACATGGTGTGAAATGGCTATTGATATATGCCACCATCTATTTCATGGTCAGCATATTATACTATCTTACACCTGTAAACAAGGAGAACTACCGTTTCTTTTCAGCGGGGTCTTCGCTTTGTACCATCCTTTTGGTCCTCCTTCTCGGAATACTGAACATCTACTTCTCCAACTTCTCAAATTACAACCTCATTTACGGTTCGTTGGGAGCGTTGTTCGCCATTCTGCTGTGGATCAACTGGAGTTCTCTTATCTTCCTCATTTGCTATGATTTGAATGTCAGTATCGCCAAAGCCAAGGAGACCACAAAATGTGTTTCGCGGACAGCACCAGACGAGGATGTAGAGACGCAATGTATTGCGTCTCAAATATGAGAACGAGACACATTTTATTGCGTCCCAAATGTGAAAAACAAATAATTACGATTATACAATATTATATAATATACAATAGATAAAGATATGGAAGATTTCTTAAGTATCCTGGTCTTGCTACTGCTCGGATTGGCACCCACCATTATCAAATTGGTCAAGGGAGAAAAAAACGCCCCTGCCAAGGCTATTCCCATTCTGGAAGAAGAGGATGGTGAGGAGGCGTTTTACGAAACACCCGAAATGCAAAAAAACGCGCCGAATTTGCGAAATCAAACCGAATACTTCACATACGAAACGCTTACGGATTTGGATGATTCCATAGAAAAACCATCCGATTTGGAGACAGAAAAACAACCGCAACCATCTGATAATAAAGCAGAAAACATTCCCGAGCTAACGATGGACGGCGATGAAATCTACAAAGGGGTCATTTACGCAGAAATTCTCAAAAGGAAGTACTAAAAACTTGACTTAAAACGACTTTCTATCAAAAAAAAACAATAGTGTCCAAGCTATCGTTTTTTTTTTTATTTTAGCACCCCAAAAATTATATTCGGTAAAATAGAATAATGTTTAATATAAATTAATGGCTATGATTAAAAAATTACTCTCTACTCTCGGAGTGATCATCCTTTTCACAAGCATGGCATTTTCACAGTCCCAAATCAAGGGTAAGGTGTTAGACCAGGCGGGAGAGCCGTTGGGATACACCAGGGTTTACCTGAAGATTGGCGACAAGGTTGTGAACATGGGCATGGCGGATGACAAAGGTGAATACTCTATGTTCGGTGTGGAAGTCGGCACCTACGACCTGACTGCCGACGCTCAGATGACTTGTAAGAAGTCGCAGACCAAGACGGGTATCAAAGTGGGTTCCAACCAGGTGATGTTCATTGACTTCACCATTGACTGTACGAACGACGTGCAGGAGGTCATCATCCGATACGAGCCGCCTGTATTTGACCCGGATAACACCAGTTCCACGAGCCGTATCAGCGGTGACAATGTGCGTACCACCCCTGGCCGTTCCGTGACCAGTGCCTTAGCCAACCTGGAGGGCGTGTCAAGTGTGGATGGTGCCATGTCATCTGTGCGTGGTAACCGTTCCGACGGTCAGCAGACCATCATCGACGGTGTGCGTGTGCGTGGTAACGGTAGCGTCTCCATGGCATCCATCGAGGAGGCCCAGCTGATTCAGGGTGGTATCCCCGCCGAGTATGGTGACGGTACCTCCTTCACGGTCATCACCACCAAGTCCGCTCCGAAGGACTTCCACGGATCTGTGGAGTTAAGAGG
>JBGUMF010000026.1:0-8333 GCA_045116675.1 Bacteroidales bacterium | reverse complement strand
AGCCAGATGGTTGGGATCCATTTCAGAAAGATGCTGGAAATGGGTATAGGTGTTCTCAAAAGAGGTTTCATAAAACACATCAAGGGGTTCGTTTTCCTTGCGTTCACGATTCACATACGGTACCAAAGCAGGAAAGTCATCTGCAAAACCCAGTTTCACGCACTCATTTTTCACGGTGATTGGATCCTTGAAGGCGGTCTCGAAGCGGTAGGCCACGCCGTTGTCATAGACGCGGAACACAACGCTGTAACCCGATTTGTACTGAAGATACAGCTCATTATACTGTTCATGGATGGAGTCCTTACGATACAAGGGAGAAGCCACCATCCGGTCCACGCTCCGACGGCCGCCTTTGCGCAGGGAGCGGAGGGGTTCGCTGCCCAGCACCGTGCCGTCGCCGAGTTCCATATACGCTTCGGACAGGCTCATAATCTCGCCTTGCCCATCGGAAATAGAATAACTAATTCTGTGGCCACAAAGGTCCACCTTCAGCTTCAGCTTCTGGTTCGGGGAGAGGATGGTCTGGGTGGTCTGGGCCGAAAGCGACAATGCACAGACGGCAAGAAGTATGGAAAGGAGGTTTTTCATGTGTGTATCGTTTTGAAAACTACTGCAAAATATAAAATAGCATAAGCGACGAAAGCGTGTTCGAAGCATGCCTCTACTTGTTCGCCTTCTCCTCGTCGTTGTTATACCACTCCAGATAGGCCTCGGTATAGAGTCTTCCCGATTCGACCAGAGCATCTTTCTTTTCCTGCGGGATGTCAAAATCGATGGCTCTGACGCCCAACGTATCAATATAGACCGTGCGCTGCCAGTCGTCGCTGTGCAGATGTACATTGGTCTGGAAATCGATGAGGGTGGTCACCAGGGCCTTGGTATAGTCAAAGAATCCATTGATCTCACTGAAGTTTTCCTCATGTGTGAGATACATGTCGATATCTTCCTTGGCATCCAGTCGAAAGCCGAGAGTCTCCTTGTTGTAAACATACTCGTTTCTGGAGGTGCTTCGCTGCATCCTGAGTTTTTCGTTGATTGTCTCATAGTATTCCGTGCGTCTGGCATTGTTCTGGTCCGCCAGATAGGTCTGCCGGTCGAAGGTCTTGACCGTATAGTTGTCCAGCAGGCCGCCATCCACGAAGAGATGCTTGTTGTCCTTTCCGCCACGCACGGCTGCGAAGAAGAGAGGTATGGACATAGAGATGCGGGCAGCATCCGCCACCTTCATCGTCTTGGTCTCCTGGTTGTGGACACTGAACACCTTGGAGAGACCGGTGGTGAGATCCGCGCCCACGAGATAGAGATCACGGTATTTGCCAGTCGCCTCCAGTTGTTCGAAAGTCATCTCGCCGTCACCGGTTTTCTTTTCAATCAGCTTGGCCATCAGGTTGCGGAAGTAGTCGCCCTTATACCAGCCATAATTTTTCAGGAGGCGTATGGTGTCGCGCACAATGCCCTTGGAGCTGTCCTTGAAATCCTTGAAGTCAAGTGTTCCAAGCACTTGCATCACCTCTTCGGCGGAGTAGCGCAAGGCCACCATGACAGCGACCATAGCGCCGGCGGAGGTTCCCGCCACGCGCTCAATGTCGTTCAAGATTCCTTCTCTGTCGAGCACTTCCAAAGCGCCCACATAGGCGATGCCTTTCACACCACCGCCTTCAAAAACCAGATTTTTAAAATGATATGCCATAATATTGTGTGTTTGATATTTTGATGTCTAAAACAAGCTTTTCTACGCTGCTATCAACAATCCGCAGAGGGCCAGAATTAAAATGAAAAGGTGTTTTTTCATATTCGTTGTGATCGGTTAAAGGTTGGGACAAAAATAGGGATTTTTTGGAAACAGACAAGCCAAAGTGGTTGTGTGAGGCTGTTTTTATTTCAGTTGTGAAACAGCATATAATGGAATAATGGTTATATGGCGTACGGCGTTTCCGGCTTTGGCATCGATATAATCAAACTGACCAAAGTTTTCCAACGAGCATCGCACAGCCTGTGTCAATCTCTTGTCGCGCATAAAATCCCACAAACTTTTCATTCCACCTTGCACACCAGCTTTCACTTCAAAGGGTAGCACTTGCATATCGTGAGGCAGAAGATAGTCCACTTCGGCAGTGGAATTCTTGACCTGACGGACCCAGTAGAACAGTTCGTGATGAAGGTTGGGTGAAAGATAATGCAGCAGTTCCAATCCCGCCAACATTTCTGCCATAGGGCCTTTGTTCACCATATCGGAAGCGGAGGATGTCAAAATTTGTGTAGTGACAGCCGTGATATCGCCTAAGGACATATTGAGCAGACGGAGCATCAATCCCGTATCAAGCAACAGTAATTTGCGGATGCTGTCATCTCGTTCTTCACCTAAAGGCAGTCCGTTGGCATCGGAACGCGTAACGGGGATCAAAATTCCAGCCTTGGTCAGCATTTCAAGTGCCTTTTTCACCTCCGATGTCTTATACTCACCAGGGACCCGTGCATATACAAACTTATGGGTAGCCTGTATGGCTGCACTCTTCATAGTAGCACTCAACAGTTGCGGGTCAATCTTCTTTTTGTATTTTGGGAAGTCTGCCTCGTAACCCGTCAATATGTCATCCTGTACCTCCTGGCATTGCAAGTAGTCGTTGGTTTCTACCCATTTGACCACTGATTCGGGCATACCGCCAACCAGAATAAAAGTGCGCAGCAACTGGACCAATTTGTAGTGCAAAGGTTCCGGAAGCGGCGAAGTAGATGTAGCCTGGTTGCGAGCTTCCAAGAGAGCACTCTCCCCATTGGCCATAAGAAACTCATCAAATGTCATAGGGAACATATACATAGAGTGGATTCGGCCTACGCCAAAAGTTGGGATGTCGTCAAGTACAAATTCCAGCAGCGAACCTGCGGCAATCACGTGCAAATCAGGCAGATCCTCCTTAAAGAATCTCAACGCCATTACGGCTTCCTTACAATCCTGTATTTCATCGAGGAAGAGAAGAGTTTCTTTGGGAATAATGGGGATGCCGCACATTGCTGCCATCTGAGAGACTATGCGATTCACTTGCAAATCTCTACTGAACAACATCTTATAATCCGGTTGTTTTTCAAGATTAATCTCCACATAATACTTGAATTGTTCACCCAAATGTCGGACTGCTGTAGACTTCCCCACTTGTCTGGCACCCCGTAACAGGATGGGCTTGTGGGCAGGCCGGGCGGCCCATTCACTTAAATATTTGTCTATGATTCTTTTATAGTACATTATCACATTATTTCAAGTCTGCAAAAATACAAAAAAGAAATTATCCAAGGAAAAAATCAAATAAAAATTGAAAAAATCCAAGGAAATAATTATTGGATTTTTGAAAAAATCCAAAGATATGCAAGCTGGAGAATGCGCTGATATGGCGATTTGCAGTATGAGTTTATGTAACGATGCAAAAACACGTAAAAAAAATTCCCTACCTGTGTAACCTTTTGCTATTTTTGCGTCATCACTTTGAATTAGGCGAAAAATGGAGAATGCGGCATTTTGGGAACGGATGTATGCGGCCAACATCGGCAGGATGATCGGGCTTTGCCACCGCTATGTCAACGACTTGGCGTTGGCGGAGGACCTGGCGCACGAGGCGTTCCTCAAGGCGATGGAACGGTCAGACACCTACCGCGCCACCGGCCATTTCGAGGCCTGGCTGATGCGCATCACCGTGAACCACACTATCCAGCATCTGCGCGAAAGCTTTGACACCGTGGCGATTGTGGAGGAGGAAACGCCAGACATCACAACGGACGAAGTGCCGATTTGGGAGATGGACTTCACGCAGGAGGAGCTGCTTGCGGCGGTGCAGCAGCTGCCGGTCCGGCCGCGCACTGTGTTCAACCTCTATGCTATTGACAAACAGTCGCACGCATACATTGCCGACCTGCTGAACATCTCCATCGCCAACTCCAAGGAGCTGCTCTTCCGTGCCCGCAAACGGCTGCGGCAGCTGCTCACCCAAATGGCCGATGAGAAAGAAAAACGAAAAAAGGGAGTTCTTGTTATGATACCACTACTACTATTGCAGCATTCCGAGGCCGCCCGCACCGACAGGATGTTCCGAGACGGGCTCTCCTCGCTGACATACGCGCCAGCGAAGCCACTCACCACCTCGCAGATACGACAGGCATCGGCAGAGGCACCCTCCAGCGCGGGGGTGTTCGTGGCGGCGCACCGCGTGGCCCTGACCACCGCCACCATCGCGGGTGTGGCCGGCGGCATCTGCGCGTGGCAAATTGCCCGTACCGCACTGGACAATAACCCGATGCCGGAACTGACGCCACCCGTGGAATCGTCCGCCGACAGCCTCTCGGCAACCGGAATACCCCTGGAGGTTCCCGACACCACCACCCTATCAGAACATTCTGAAACAAAAAACAAACCTGCAACCATCGTCGTCACCAAAGAGATTGTGGTGAACGATACCGTCTTTGTACGTGACACCGCCATAGTGAAAGATACGGTTTATCTAATGAAGAAACTATGAAAAAACATCGTGTATTATTATTTATTATATTAATTTTCAGCGCTATAAGAGGCCTTTTTGCACAAAGCACCGACACGATGTATGTGGTGAAACGGCACGTGGTGCGCGACACCGTCTATGTGCGTGACACGGTGCGCGTGCAGGACACCATCATCATCGCCGACTACATTCACAGTGAGGAATTCAAGCAGCTGTTTTTCGAGCTGAACGGCGCCGATGCGAAGACACCTCCCGATTCGTTGCAAAAATTGTGGGCCCAGACCGTAACCTTTTTGGAAAATCGCGTCATCCAGTATGAACAGCAAAACGTTTCCACAATGGACAGCATCAAAAAATACGGATTGGCGGGACTCCTCCTTTTGGGGTTGAACTCCCTCGCACCCGCACAGACAGAGGCTACGCAGCCCGCGGGCACGCCTCAAACGAAGACCCAGTCGGTCTTGCACGACAGCCCTTTCAACGGTTTCCACTTCGGTTATACGCTGGAGGCGGATATTGTGCATCCGGTGGAGATGATCTCCTACGCAACAGCGAAGAAATCTTTCTCTTCCGTTCGCTTTGGAGGCCGGTTCGGATTGGAATGTTCCTATCACTTTGCAGATTATTTCGGTATATCTACCGCATTGGATTTTGGCTATATTGGAATGCCCAAAGAGGGAATTTTCAGAGAATATTTTGGCGTGTCTATGCCTTTGAAATTCGAATTTCACTACCCTCTTGCTAACAAATTATGGATAACGACAAATGTTGGCACTCAGATTCGAATGCCTTGGATGACCTTTTTATACGGTTATGATAAATACGGTGGTGAAGTGAATTTCAATTTGTGGTATGCAGATAACCCTGTTACATATCATGATTATTATTACAACAGATATGTTTTTTATGCGGATTTAATGGCTGAGGTAGGCTTGTATTACCAATTGCCCAATCAGAATTATCTTCGTTTTTTTGTAGGATTGGACATTGCCACCACGGATTATGCGCATGGCGGAGTATCAATACAGTCAATGGGCAGTGATGAGCAGTACGTTACCCAACGTAATCACTACCTTTACTTCCAAATCGCCTACCTGCACGGTTTCAGCAAGCAGCAGGCTATCAAGCAAGCACAACCGCACTGGAATGCTGACAAATCATTGTATCGCCACGAATTTCGGTTGGGGGTGAGCGACCCGTTTGGCATTCTGTTGTTGAAAAATGTGCAAGTGGATTTTTTATGCATTAGAAATCAAACAAATACAGGTATAGATATGCCCATTATTAATGAGGACAGACATTTCACGCCATTGGTTTCTTTTGATTATCACTACCGTGCGGCTAAATGGTTCTGGTTGGGAATCACGACAGGCTATGGTTATTACAAAGCTACTGTTGATTATTTACCTAACGGGGTTGTTCCTGCGGTTGAGATTCCTAACGCAGTTGTAGATTCCTGGCAGGAAAAAGAGCACCAGTTTATCATTATGCCAGAAGTTCGCTTCTCTTATCTGAACCGTCCGCACTTGACCCTATATTCCGGTCTGGCAATGGGATTGCTTATCAATCGCGGGAACTATTATAGGGGGACTGTGGACGAGAACATTTGGTTCGATATCGTTCCAGAGGCCGCATTTTCCCCACAGAAAAACCACACCACCGTCTTTTCCGCGTTCCAGCTGACTGCCTTCGGGTTGAAAGCTGGCGCTAAACACTGGTTCGGCAGCTTTGAGGCGGGTTTCGGCATCAAGGGATTTGCCAATTTAGGGATAGGATACGAATTTTAACAAGATTCGTTTCTTCGCACAAAATATCTCTTAATTCTCAATTCTAGAGACGCACTGCAGTGCGTCTCTACAACTCTTATCTCTCAACTATTATCTCTCCCCTCACATCCTGGCTCGAGCTCCCCACCATTAGCGTGACTGTGCCCGGCTCAACGACCCAGCGCAAATCGGCGTTCAGGATGGCGAAGTCTGGCTTGGAGAGCGTCATCGTCACGGTTTTCGTCTCCCCTTGCTTCAGGAACACCTTGTCGAAGGCCTTCAGCTGGCGCTCCGGCGTTTTAATGGAGGCCTGGTTGTGGCGCATATAGAGCTGCACGGCCTCGGCACCGTCGTATTGACCCGTGTTGGTCAGCTGGAAGGAGACCTCCAGGGTGGTGTCGTTTTTCCAGACAGACTGCAAGTTGGAGTACTCGAAGGTGGTGTAGCTCAGTCCGTGGCCGAAGGGATAGAGCGGGCTGGCAGGCGCGTCGGTGTAGTCGCGGCGCACCTCCGTGGTGTTGTAATAGATGGGCAGTTGTCCTACGGAGCGCGGGTACGAGATGGGCAGTTTGCCGGAGGGGTTCACGTCGCCGAAGAGGATGTCGGCCACGGCTCTGCCGCCCTGCGCGCCCGGATACCAAGCGTTGAGGATGGCGGGCACGTGCGCATCCGCCCACGAGAGGTCGAGCGGGCGACCCTGGATCATCACTAATACTACGGGTTTGCCCGTGTTATAGAGCGCCTGCAACAGCTCCTCCTGCCGACCGAGCATGCCGAGGTCGGCACGATCGAACCCCTCGCCCGCGTCCATATCGCTGACGGCGGGACCGGTCACATTGGCTGCGCCCGTCTGCTCGTAATTGGTGCGGAAGTCGCGCGCGCTGGAGCCGCCCAGCACCGCCACCACCACATCGGCCCCTTCAGCGGCACGCACCGCTTGGGCGATTTCGTTCAGCGAGGTGTCACGGATATGGCAGCCCTGCACATACTCCACCTGTGCGGTGGGCAGCTTCTCGCGGATGCCTTGTAGCACCGTCACCACGGAGCCCTCTGCCTGCGGGGCGGTGTAATCGCCCAACATATTATAGACATTGTCGGCATTGGGCCCCACAACGACCACCTTTTTCACCTCCTTGGAGAGCGGAAGTGTCTGGTTCTCATTTTTCAGCAACACGACAGATTCCTGTGCGGCCTTTAGATTCCAACTCTCGTGCAGTGTTTTGTCAAACGGCACATACGGTTTATCGAACGTCGCATCAAAGAGGCCGAGTTGGTATTTTTGAATCAACACGTGTTTCACCAATTTATCGATTTGACTTTCCGTCACCCAACCATTCTTTACCGCTTGCACCAGCGGCTCGCCATAGCAGGAGGCGCCGAGGTCGATGTCCACGCCCGCCTTCACGGCCAATGCTGCGGCCTCGGAGTAGTCGGCGGCGATGCGGGCACTCACCAGTCCGTTGATGGCGTAGAGGTCAGAGATCACCAGGCCCTGGAAGCCCCAGTCGTGGCGCAGCACATCGCGGAGCAGCCAGGGGTTGCCCGTGCAGGGGATGCCGTCCACATCGTTGTAGGCGGTCATCACCGATTGGATGCCATACTGTCGCAGGGCCATCATAAAGGGGTACGAGAGCACGGAGAGCAGCTCGCGTTTGCCCACCTGGGCGGTGTTGCCGTTGTGGCCACCCTCGGAGATGCCGTGGGCGGTGAAGTGTTTCAGCGTGGAAATGATGTGTGGCAAATACGATTGTTGCGGGCTATACATTTGCATCCCATTAGCATACTCACGCCCCAATGTTGCCGTCAGCTCGGGGTCTTCGCCGTAGGTCTCCTCCACCCGCGACCAGCGGGGGTCGCGCACGATGTCGAGCACCGGCCCGAAGGCTATGTGGGCGCCCTGGGAATAAAGCTCATTTGCCACGGACCAGCCCGAAAAATTCTCCAGTTTTTTGTTAAAGGTGGAAGCGCGGCCAATGGCAGTAGGCAGCACCGTGGTGCCGATGGCCATGTGTCCGTGCGGTGCCTCTTCGGCAAACAGCAGGGGAATACCCAAACGGGTATTTTTTCGGTTCCACAGTTGCAT
>JBGUMF010000025.1:0-10963 GCA_045116675.1 Bacteroidales bacterium | reverse complement strand
CCAATCCGTATGACAGCATATATGAGCATCACGTCCATGCCTGACCGGTAGGTGAGCAGCCGGATGGTGTTTGCCGAGGTCGGGTTCAGCGCGCTCATGGCAGGATGCTGCTCAATGAACTCCTGTACCAGGAAATCCTGTCCGTAGGAGGAAAACACTTCCCCAATACGTTTGCCGTCAAGGTTGGTGACGCCGTCTTCCACATGCAGCCGGCGCACGCCATGCCCCCGCGATTCCCGTGAGGGCTTGATGATGGCGGCATCCAGATTTGAGCAGATGTTTTCCGCCTCTTCTTTTGTAATGGCTTTATATCCAGTATAATAGTAACCGTTGATGTTCTTGATGAAGGTGGTGGGCTGCGTCACATCGGGAAACAGCATGTCGGAGACATTCTTGTCGGCGTAGGCGTCCATCATCCAGTATTGGTTCATTCGCCCGATGAGTTCCGTGCGGTACAAACTGAGCGGAATGTATTTTTTGGAATACTCGTTTCTTCTGGAATACAGGAACTTATGCCAGATTAAGGGCACCCGGTGTCCCGTGAGTGATTTGTAATAATCTTGGATTTCACGCTTTTGTTCGGCCGTCAGTTCCCTGCGTACGCGCAGTTTGCGGTATTTGGCCGTGAGTTCAGACACAAAGGAGTGTATGGATATCCTTTTGGTCATTTTGGCAAAACAGCGTTTATATAGTTCCATGAACATAACGGTGGATTTTATTCGTTGTGTATGATTTTTTTAAGATGTTTTTGAGACAAGGTGTGGGGAAGCCGGCCGAAATCATACCTTTTCCCGGTGTTTTTCCAGGCAAAAAAGCAATCGCGGATTTCCGGTCTCCATCCTTTCCGGATAAAATATTGCCCTGTGCGGTCCCAGAAGTCGTTGACTTCGATGACAACAGGCCCTTCGTTGGTGACGGCGATGTCCCATCCGGCGGCTTTGATGAAGGGCAGGGCCTGTTGGAATTTCAGCACCTCCTTCTTGATGTTCTGCCAATCCTGAATCTGTACTCCATTGATGGGATTTCCGCTATCGGGGTGTACGTCAATGTCCCGGATGTTTTGCCACCCGTCATATTGGATGGCATATTCCAGCGTGCCGGTTTCTGTGTCAATGCTGGCATCCACGTTCCCGCCACCTCCCGCATTGTCCACGCACTTGCCCGCCCGCCCGATCTTGATGAACGTGGCGATGATGCGCGCATCCCCGTCGGGATAGAGCATGGTCATAAAGCGCACCGTGTTGACCGAGCTGGCGTTCAGGGAGGCCATTTGGTCGGTTTGCACCACGATGCTTTCAAAGATGAGTGGCTCGTCGGCCAGCAGTTCGGACAGTCGCTTCACATTCCCGTTAAACAGATGCAGCATGGCGTCTTCCTCCGAATATTCAATCGTGTTGACGACAAACACGTTGTCGCCATGGGAACTTTCGGTGGTTTTGATGACACATTGCCGTACCCCTTTTTCACGCAGTATTCTGCAAATTCCGGCTGTTGAATGGGATACATTGTCCGATTCGACGGCACCTTCCGGTTGGTAATAGGCATATAATTCGGAGGTTCGGATGCCGGCGTTCTGCATAACCGTGTGTGCCACGTATTTGTTGCGGGAAAGAATGTAGTATTTGTTGGGGTTCAGGTAATCCAGATAGTAGCGTTGCTCATTTATGCCAAGGAATTGTTGCCGGAAGGTCTCGCTCCGGTTATACATGGAGAATTGGTCATATTCCTCCAAAGTGATGCCCCTATTCCGGTGAAGGTGGAAATAGTCGCGCAATACGGGCAATCGCTTGTTGGCGGGGTAGCGGCGCAAGCAGTTGCGCAGATGCTTGATTTTTCGAAATATCGTGGTTATTCTCATATTGTTACAAGTGAGCTCTGGAATATCCGTATTGCTTGTCCAGCTCCTTTTCCCGCTGCACATCAAAAATCCGGTGAAATCCGGTTGCCTTCACGGAGGCGGGTGCGCCGGCGAGCAGAGAGTCTGGCTCTATATTGGAAAAGTCTTTGTTTATCATACTGTTGGAGGCTATAACGGTTTGGCTTGGCACGACCGAACCTTTGGAGATGGTTACCCGGTTGCCCACCCAGATGTTGTCGCCCAGAATGATGGGCTTGGTGAGCGGGGGCACTTGGTTGTCCTTGTTGGTGAGCTCGATGTAATGGAAGGAGGAGTCCATGATCTGGATGTCCCAGGCCATCCGCACGTTGCGTCCGATGGTGATGCGGTCAAAGCAGAACATGCGCAGGTTGGTGCCGAAGATACCGTCGCGTCCGCCGATTTCCAATGTGCCTTTGTCGGCCACCAGCACGTAGGAGCCTTGCATGAATTTGATGGGCCCATGAATGATCATCGTACCCGATATGGTCCAGATGCATTTTTGTACCGCTGTGGCGACGTAGTAGTCCCGTTTCCCGATTTTCACCATGCCGGAATAGATATTGTCCGTGTCTAAGATGATTTTCCCTGTCATCCGTCGGAACTCTGCTCTGCCATAGACATATAAGGGCAACCGCATGGCTTGTCGGAATGGCAGCATCTTGAAATTCAACCACAACGTTTTGATGAGGTTGGTTTTGAAAAGAATGTGGAAAAACAGTTTTATATGGCTCATTTCTTCAGTTTGCTTAACAGGATTTCTTTATAAGTTTGATATCCTTCCATCTTGCCGGCGACGGAAAACAGCCAGTACAGCCCGGCAAACAGGATGATTTGGATGAGCATCACCCAATAGGGATGCAGGGGGATGTGAAGCCCGATGAAATAGACGGCAAGACCGATGATGGCGGTCCCCAAGTAGCAGAATCCCACATCTTTGATCTGTTTTAATAGTCCGTATCCGATGAGTTTTCCGTTTACTATAGCGTTGATGATGAAGGAGATATATCCAACGGAAGTTACCGCCCAAAGCAGTCCGTATATGCCGAACTGGAATCCGGCCACTATGAGTCCGATACCGATGAGGCGTTTGGTCAGCTGGACGATGAAATAGATGGTGCTTTTTCCTAATGATTTTATGACGTTGGTGTTCAATGTGTTGAGTGTGTAAATCATGCTGGAAATACACAAAATCTGGAAGTAAGGGGCGGCGGTGGCCCATTTGGCTCCATAAAGAAGCGTGATGAGAGGTTGTGCGACGACCATCATCAGTACCATGAGTGGGAAGTTGAGGTAGGTGATGGCTTTGATGTTCTTGCGCACGCCCGCTAAAAGCTTCTCTTTGTCATCCTGAAGTGCGGAAAAAACGGGGAAGGAGACCTCATTGACAATGGCGGACAAGGAATTGGTGGGCACTTCTTCCAGTTTTTTCGCCTGGGTAAAATAGCCTAAGTCTTTGGCGGAGTAGAATTTGCCGATAATCAGACTTTGCAGGTTGGTGTAAATGGTTTCCACGAGGGAAGAGAGCAGCATAAGTCCGCCGAAGCTGAAGAGTTCTTTCAACGACTGGAAGCTGAACTCCAGGGTGGGTCGCCAGGTGCTCATTTTCCAAAGCAGCATCACACTCACGAGTGCGCTCACCAGCGCGGAAGCCACAAGACTCCAGACACCGTAGCCCAGGAAGGCCATGATGATGGCCATGGTCACGCCGCACAATGCGGAAACGATGTTCCGTATAGAGAGTTCCTTGAACCGCAATTGTTTTTGCAGTTGGTTGGATTGTACAATGGCAAACGATTGGATAAACAGGACGATACTTTGCACCCGGAGCACGTTTTTCAGCAGCGGAATGTCGTAGAATTTGGCGATGGCGGGAGCGGAGAAATAGAGGATGACGTAGAAGATGAGCGACATTACCAGGTTCCAGTAGAACACGGTGGTGTAGTCAATGTGGGTGGGTTCCTTTTTCTGGATGAGGGCTTGTCCCAGGCCGCCGCTGATGAAAATGCTGGAGATGGCGATGAAGACATAAAGCATTCCGATGCAGCCGAAGTCATCGGGCATAAGCAGGCGGGCGAGCACGATGTTGGAGAGAAATGAAATACCCACCGTGCCGACACGTCCGATGCCGCTCCACAGCATTCCGGAAATGGTCTTTTGTTTCAAATCATTTTCAGCCATTGTTTTAATGCCTTGTTTTATGCGTTATCTTTCGCAAAAGACTCCAGATAGTCGAAATGGGGGGTGAGCTGGCCTTTTTCGAGGATGGTTCCGCGTTGCACCACTTCGTTGTGGATGCCGGAAAGCAGTCCCGGCAGCACGTGCTGCATGAGCATGTCGCCGAAATAGGCGCTGGTGTCCAAGGCCAGGGCGTTGGGGCAGGTGTCCACGGCCATCACGGAGATGTTGTTGGGGTTGGAGAAGGCTTCCTCCTCGCTGTCGGTGACGGGGTTGTAGTCGTAGTAGGGTTCCTCGTGGGTGGAGGCGCGCAGTGTGGATAGGATGCTGCCCCGGATGTCGCAGGTGATGTCACCCACGAAGCGGATGCGCATCTGGGGGTCCAGCATCACCTCGCGGCTGAGATAGACGGGGGCCTCCGGAGCCCAGAAATGCCCGCATATCAGCATGTCGGTCTGCCGTGCCCAACGGAGAAAATCGTTTTGATAATCAGAGGGATGTTGGGTAAAATCCTCCCAAGAGAATGTTTTCCCCTGTGTGTGGCGCACCAGGCGGTCGGCATCGGCCACGGCGTAGGTGAGGCGGTCCACCTCCTGGGTGGAGAGGAAGGTCGCTTCGTCCACGCGGGTTGCGCCAATCTGGTCCAGCAGGTATTGGGCCCCGTGCGACACGCGTCCGTTGCCCGTCACCAGCACTTTGATGTTGGGCAGTGGTGTGGCAGACAGGGTGGAAATGAGGGTCTCCAAGGTGAAACGGCGGTCGGGTTGGGGGAGTGTGTAGAGATGATGGCGCAGGCCGTACCCGCGGAGGGTGTAATAGGTGCCTACCACGCCGGCCCACCAGCCGAAGGCACACACCCGCTGGTGATGGTCGTCCACCAGGTATTCGTAGTCCGTGAACGTGATGCGTTTGGCCATCAGCGTTTGCAGCAACGGACGGTTGTAGGCTTGCATTTTGGCGAAATGGCCGAAGAAGAAATAATGCTTGTCCGGCAGCAGGGCATTTAAATCCACCTCCTTGATACCCAGGAGGATGTCGCAATCCTGAACGTTGTCCACCACGGCAATGCCTGCTTGTCGGTATTCGTCATCGGTGAAGGCGCGGGTGGGGCTGGCCTGTGCCACAAACTGGTGGTGGGGGTACTGCTGCTGCAAGGAGGCCATCTGCTCCGGCGACAGTGCCACGCGGCTGTCCGTAGGCGTCTTCGTCTCTCTGATAAGTCCGATTTTCATTTTGATGAAAGCGTATTTTTATCCCATTTTAATATAGGGTGCAAAAATACAAAAAAAGGTAAAAGGGGACTGCTGTTTAAAAACATTACGAAAGGGTTCTATCTTTCAAAATATTCGAATGCATCAATGATGTCCAGATAAACCCCGTCAAAGCCGGCGGAGAGGATGCGGTTCAAGTAGCTGTCGCCGGTGCCGCAGATGATATCCTGCCACTCGGGACACCAGTAGTAAACCTTGTAATTGCCTGGCCATGAAGGGTTCTTGCTGGATAGCCACGCTGGCGCGTGACGCTTCCAGTCCGACTGCCAGTAAAAACGGTAATCCTCTGCCTCGCCAATCGACATATAGCAGATAACCAGACGTTTGCCTCCGTTCTTCTTTTGCTTTAACCGTGTTATCTCAGCGGCTGTGAAGGCTACACCGTCGTGGAAAAACAGATCCAGAATAAGAACATCGTAGTTGGTGTTGGAAATAGCCTCCATAAAGGTATTTTTGCTGTTAAAATACTCGTTGTTAAGAAGATATAAGAAGTTTTGGGCATCGTTCAGGCGGACAATGTCCCGTGCGTTTTCGTGCGGGGGTGCGTCGGAAGGAATCCTGTCCAGCTCGCGGCTTGGGGCGGCGAAGGAGACAAAGCCCTCTGTATCGCAATGAGTATGGGCATCCGCTACATACTCCTGGCGGGAACAGTAGTCGGTCACGAATATGTGCTTGCCAGCCTGCTTTGACCGTCGGAGATACGCTACCAGATAGGATGTCGCATCCGCCGGAGTGGGCGCATCATCGTGCACGTATCCGTAAAAAAGATCCTCCTGCCCGTGCCCGTCGATGGCTGCCAGATATGCGGCAGCGAGGTCTGTCTCGGCATCTTCGCCCAGGGTCACTAACTCGATGCCGTTTTGGGGGATGACGATAAAACCGGGAACTTGCGCCCGTGCCGTTTCGCTGATGCGTACGACAAAATCCCGCATTGCCTGTCGGTAGTCATCGCAAGGGGTCACATTCGGCCGTCGGCACGATACCGTCAGCAGAAGCAGCAGGAGCGCTAAGCTGTAAGTGCTTATATGTCGATTGTTTTTAAGCATTCGGAAAAATGTTGTCCCGATGGGCGGCTATGCACCGATAGCCTTATAATACAACGTGTTACTTTTTGTTTCCGTCAACATCTCTGAGATCAGACGGCACATCTGCTCTTCTGTCACGTCGAAATAGTGCTGGCGCTCGTCAAGAAAATACTCCACGTTGGAGATGGTCTCGCCTACAGCCAAGTTGGAGGCCCGGTCGTCAATTTTAAGGTCGTTATGCAATAACACGGCCTCGGCGCGGTTCTGCACCTTCTGCAAATCGTGAGAGAAATTCTCGTCCGGTTTGAAACCATACAGATACGCACATAAAGCAGCATCCGCATCCTCAATGGAAACGCCCTCTACGGGCCGCCCGCTGATGAGAAAGAGCCCCTCGTCCGTGGTGCCCATGATGGAGGCGGAAATGTCGGTGAAGAGCTTCTTTTCCGTCACTAGATGCCGGTACAGGTACGATGACTGGCCCGTGCCGAACATGTCCGACAGCAGATCACAGGCGTAGTAGTCGGGGTGCATACGCTCGCACATGTGCCAACCCTTCACCAATATATCCGAGGGAACGGGACGTTCCACCATCTGGAATCGTAATTCCTTTTGCGGTAGCTCTTTAGGGTAGTTCTTCTCAGGCACATCACTGGGCGGGATGTCGCCAAACCACTTTTCCACCTGTGGGATGACCTCCTCGTAACGCACATTGCCGGCCACCACCAGCACGGCATTGTCCGGACGGTAGAAACGGTAGTAGAAATCCTTGATAATCGCCATATCGACTTCGGCGATATGTTCGGTTTTCTTCCCGATGGGCAGCCACTGGTACGGGTGCCGTTCGTAGGCCATCCGGTTGAACAGCATCATCAGGTCGCCGTAGGGCCGGTTGAGGTAGTTCTCCTTAAATTCCTCAATCACCACCTGTTTCTGGATGTCCAGCGACTGCTGCCGGAAGGCGAGCTCAAGCATACGGTCCGACTCAATCCAGAGGGCGGTTTCGATGTTGTTGGCGGGCAGTACTATATAATAATGGGTGATGTCTTGCGAGGTGTAGGCGTTGTTGATGGCCCCGACCTTCTGCAAGGCCTCGTCGTAGTTTGGCACATGGACGGAGCCGGTGAACATGAAATGCTCCATCAGATGGGCCAGTCCGGTGTGGTCGGGATGCTCGTCGCGGGAGCCTACATTATAAACGATGTTGCACGTTGCCAGCGGCGTGGTGTGGTCTTCGTGAACCAGCACGCGCAGGCCGTTATCCAATATTTTTCGCTTTATCTTATCCATTTTTTAAAAAATGCAAAGATACATCATTTTCCGTAACACAAATATCCTTCAAATTCGGGAATTAAATCGTACTTTTGCCGCCTTTTTAAAAACAATATGGAATTCAAACTTTCCTCCTCATATAAACCCTCTGGCGACCAGCCCACCGCCATCCGGCAGCTGGTGGACGGCCTCAACCGCGGCGACCAGGCCCAGACGCTGTTGGGCGTGACCGGCTCCGGCAAGACGTTCACCATCGCCAATGTCCTCCAGCAGGTAAACCGTCCCGCCCTGGTGCTCAGCCACAACAAGACCTTGGCCGCGCAGCTGTACAGCGAGTTCAAGCAGTTCTTCCCCGACAACGCGGTGGAATACTACGTTTCCTACTATGATTATTACCAGCCGGAGGCTTACATCCCGACGACGAACACCTATATTGAGAAGGACTTGGCTATCAACGACGAGATTGAGAAACTGCGCTTGCACACGACGGCGTCGCTGCTGTCGGGTCGCCGCGATGTGATTGTCGTCGCCTCGGTGTCCTGCATATACGGCATTGGCAATCCCGATGATTTTGCCAAGAACGTCATCCATCTGCATACCGGAATGCTGATTGACCGTAACAAACTGCTGCTCACCTTCGTCAACAGCCTCTATTCGCGCACGGAGCTGGAGCTGCAACCGTCGCAGTTCCGCGTGAAGGGTGACACGGTGGACATCTATCCGCCGTACAGCGACTGCGCCTATCGCATTGTTTTCTTTGACGATGAAATCGAGTCCATCGCCGAGTTGGAGGCTGCTACCGGCGGTGTGATTGGCAAAGTGGAAAAGGTTACCATCTATCCGGCCAGCATATTCGTCACCACGCAGCAGTCAATGAATGAGGCTATTGACCAAATCAAGCTGGACCTTGGCGAGCAGATCGCCTATCTTAAATCCATCGGCAAGCATCTGGAGGCCAAACGGTTGGACGACCGTGTGAATTATGATGTGGAGATGATGAAGGAGCTGGGCTATTGTTCCGGCATTGAGAACTACTCGCGCTATTTTGACAAGCGCAAGCCCGGCGAGCGTCCTTTCTGCATTTTAGACTTTTTCCCGGATGATTTTGTGCTGGTGATTGATGAAAGTCACGTCACGGTGCCGCAGATCGGGGCCATGTACGGGGGCGACCGTTCGCGGAAGATCAATTTGGTGGACTATGGTTTCCGTTTGCCGGCGGCCTTGGACAACCGGCCGTTGAAATTTGCGGAATTTGAAAATCTGATCGGGCAGACCATCTTCATGAGTGCCACGCCGGCCGATTTCGAGTTGCAGCGGTCCGGCGGTGTGGTGGTGGAGCAGGTGGTGCGTCCCACGGGCCTGCTGGACCCGCCCATCGAGGTGCGTCCCGCCACCAACCAGGTGGACGACTTGCTGAACGAGATTGAGGACACGGTGGACAAGGGCGAGCGCGTGCTGGTGACCACGCTGACCAAACGCATGGCCGAGGAATTGAACACGTATTTAATCAATATCGGGATAAAATCCTGCTACATACATTCGGATGTGGAGACCTTGGACCGAGTGGAGATCCTCAAGGATTTGCGCTTCGGGTCCATTGACGTGCTGGTGGGGGTAAACCTTCTGCGCGAGGGCCTTGATTTGCCGGAAGTTTCGTTGGTGGCCATCATGGATGCCGACAAAGAGGGCTTCCTGCGCAACGAGCGTTCGCTCACGCAGACGGCGGGTCGTGCGGCGCGCCACGTGAACGGACGCGTCATCTTCTATGCCAACAAAATCACCAAGTCGATGCAGGCCACGATGGACGAGACCGCGCGCCGCCGGGCCAAGCAGATGGCCTACAACGAGGCTCATCACATCACGCCCAAGGGGGTGATCAAGTCGGAGGAAGTCTATCTGGCCGGCAATATCAACGATGCTGTCACGCAGTCGGGTGACAAGAAGGCCAGGGAGTACAAGTTTGTGGAGGCTCCAAGAGCGTTGGCCGCCGAACCCGACATCCGCCTGCTCAACGTCGAACAATTGGAACAAAAAAAGAAAAAACTCCGAAAAGAGATGGACAAGGCTGTCAAAGATTTGGATTTTGACACGGCAATTCTGCTCCGTGACCAGATAAAGGAGATAGACCAGCGGATTAACGAGTACTGATTCAGAGGATAATCTGCGTTTTTTGTGCCTGTTGAAAATAAATCTTCCTAACCTGTTGGAAGATAAGAAAATTTTTGTACTTTTGCCGCCCAAAATTTTAAACACATTTTTTAACAAACAAACTTTAACAAATTATGGCAAATCAGTATGAAACCGTTTTCATTATGACGCCCGTTTTGTCTGAAGATCAGATGAAGGAAACGGTACAAAAGTTTGAGAAGATCCTCACCGACAACGGTGCTGAGATCGTCCATCAGGAGAACTGGGGCCTCCGTAAGTTGGAGTATCCCATCCAGAAGAAATCCTCCGGATTCTACCATCTTTTCGAATTCAAGGCAGAAGACGGCGCCGTCGTAGAGGCATTGGAACTGCAATACCGTCGTGACGAGCGCATCATGCGTTTCCTCACTGTGAGCATGGACAAGTACGCTATCGCTTATGCGGAGAAAAGACGTGCGAACCGCAACGCCAAGGCAGCTGCTGCCGAGGAAGTGAAGGAAGAGGTGAAAGAGGAAGCTCCCGTAGCCGAACAACCTCAGGAAGTTAACAACGAGTCTAATCAAACAGAACAAGCAGAATAATTATGGCACAACAATCTGACATCAAATACATTGCTCCCGTAGCAGTTGATATTAAGAAGAAAAAATACTGCCGTTTCAAAAAGAGCGGTATTAAGTACATTGACTACAAGGATGGCGAATTTCTCAAGAAGTTCGTGAACGAGCAGGGTAAGATTCTGCCCCGTCGTCTCACCGGTACTTCCCTGAAATATCAGAAGAAAGTGGCCCAGGCTGTCAAGAGAGCCCGTCACTTGGCCCTTCTGCCGTTCGTAACCGACAATTTAAAATCTAACTAATAGGAGGAATTGACATGGAAATTATATTAAAACAAGACGTACAGAATTTAGGCTATGCCGATGACCTCGTAAAGGTTAAAGACGGTTATGCTCGTAATTATCTCATTCCGAACGGTCTGGCCGAGCTTGCCACTCCCGCGAAGAAGAAAATGCTGGCGGAGACGCTGAAACAGCGCGCTTTCAAAGCTGAAAAGATCAGAAAAGAGGCCGAATTCCTCGCCGGTAAGATCGAGGGTCTTGAGGTCACGATTCCGACCAAGGCTTCTGAAAAGGGCACCATCTTCGGTTCCGTCACGTCCATCGCCGTGGCCAACGCACTGAAAGAGCAGCACGACAT
>JBGUMF010000024.1:0-21277 GCA_045116675.1 Bacteroidales bacterium | reverse complement strand
GCCTCCTTTTTCAGGAACACATTGACCTGCTCGTTCTTACGGACATACTCCACATGTTCGATTTCCTTGTTCCGCACCATCTGGTTGAACGACATGTCGTCAATTTCCACCGGTTGTCCGCCGCCCGTATTGAACATCCAAAAGGAAATCAGGGCGACACCCACAAGGAGATAAATTACAGTGAGGAGGGGGAATTTCTGTTTGGGTCCCTTATTCTGACCCATTCCCAACGGGGAGTTGGCCCCTCCATTATTGCGTGGCGAGTTCTTGACTGGCATAGGATTTCAAATTGTAGGGTTAGAAACTCTGAACATCGGCGTCACTCCAAAGTGACTCAATGTTGTAATAGGCTCGGGCCTCAGGTTGGAAGATGTGCACCAGCACGTTGAAATAGTCCAGCAGAATCCATTCGCAGTTCTCCAGACCCTCCACATGGACGGGTTTCGTGCCAGCCACACGTTGTGTCTGTTCCTGAACATAATCGCACAACGTTTCCACATGGGGCTTCGAATTTCCCGTGCAGATGATGAAATAGTCGAAAAAAACATGGTTCAGCTTTTTGAGGTTGATACATTTGATATCAACCCCCTGCTTTTCAATAAGTGCCTGAATTATAAGTTCATCAATATTCCCTTCATAGGGAGTTCCTTCAAATTTGACTTTTTTTCTTACGGTCATTACATTCATTTTATTTTAGCGGGCAAAGGTACATTTTTTTTTATATTTTTGCAGCCCTAAAAAACACAATCTGAAATGATGAAAAAAGTATTCTTTTTTTTGACGGTTTTGTCGTTGGCTTGGATGGCTAACGCTCAAGAAGACGCAAATGCTCTTCCGTATTCTTTCACCCACAAAGATGTATCCTATTCCATTGATGAAATGACAATGCCCGCGGTGGACCGCGAGGCCTTGCTCACGGAAGATGCACAGAACATCAAGAACGGGACCCCCATGCGTATCGGTATCAACCACAATGTGGGCTATACGTTCGACAACAGCGGACGCACGGACATACTGTCCAACGGTGCGAAACTGTGGCGGCTTGGAATCAAATCGGAAGGGGCCATCTCCATGTCCGTCTATTTCTCCCAATTCAACATCCCGGAAGGGGCCACCCTGCACATCTACAACGGTGACCGCTCCCAAGTTACCGGCACATACACCAATGCCGACATCCAGCAGAACGGCATTCTGGTGTCTGACGACATTGACGACGACAATCTGATTATCGAATACTACGAGCCCGCCGATGTGCTATTCCACGGCACTATTCAAATCGACCGTATCAGCCACCGTTACCGCGACATCAACAAGATTTCCATGTCAGATGATGAAAAAGCACTCTCGGGAAGCTGCCATTTCAATGTTGCCTGTCCTGAAGGGAATGGCTGGCGTGACCAGATCAACTCGGTGGTGCGCATCGAGATCTCCAACAGCGCAGGTAACTTCCTGTGTTCCGGTGCCCTGATCAACAACACCCGCTATGACAAAACCTTCTACGTGCTCAGTGCCAACCACTGCATCAACGATGACATGAACAGCACATTCAAATTCTTCTTCAAATATGAAACGACATCCTGCGATGTGTATGATTACGGCTTTGCCAACCAGTGGGTAAAAGGCGGCACCATCGTCGCCACCGACGGGCTCAACAACAGTTCCGACTTCCTGCTGTTGAAAATTACCGGCAGCATGAGTAGGGTCAACATGGACAATGTCTTCTTCGCCGGATGGGATGTCAGCGGAGCCGCCTCCGTGGGTATGGCCATCCATCACCCGGCAGGAGACTTCAAGAAACTGAGTATCCCCAAGTCCGTATCCTCCTCCTACTACAACAGCTACTGGACGACAAGCTGGTACGTCAACCCCCAAAAGGGCTGCACAGAACAAGGTTCTTCCGGATCGCCCCTGTTCAACGCCAAGAAGCTCATCATCGGAGACCTCAGCAATGGATCCTCCTCCTGCAGTGAGCCTTGGGGTAATGACAACTATGGTAAGATTTCCTATTCCTGGACGAACAACAACAACTATAACAACGCGAAAAAACTCAAGCCCTGGCTGGATCCCGACAACACGGGCGTGACTTGGATTCCGGGTATGCGCTATGACGGCACCATCGTGGGCGTGGAGCAATACGATGCCGACATCCGCACCTTCAACATCTTCCCGAACCCTTCTACAGGCCAAGTCACCATCCAAGGACATTTCGATGCCGAGCAAGGTGTCTGCAACGTGTATAATATGATGGGGGCGAAACTGGGCTCCTACAATGTGAATCTCGAACCCTCTTTCTCCATGAGCTTCAACGACCTCCCCAGCGGCATCTACGTGGTGGAAATTTTGGGCGACACACACACATACAAGAGCAAAATGGTGATCACCCGTTAGTAGTGGACAGCACAACGCTCCTTTCAACGGCCTATCTCCCGCCCATAGAATACATTGCCTGCCTGATACAGGGTACGGCATGGGTGGACACCCGCGAGCGCTACCACAAACAGAGCTACCGGAACCGGGCCTGCATCCTCACCGGCAACGGTGTCCAGACGCTCACCATACCCGTGGAGCATCGTACCGGGCCAACTCCCATCCGCGATGCCCGCATCGACTACAAGATGCCCTGGCAGCGCACACACTGGAAATCCATCATCTCTGCCTACGGCAACAGTCCCTACCTCCTCTACTACCTCGACCCGCTGAAGCCCTTTTACGAGAAACGTTTCGAATTCCTGTTCGACTACAACCTGCAACTGACCGATACAATCCTGCGCATGATGCGCATCCCGGCAGAACTACATCTGACGGATGAAGACACCCCCAAAGCGACCTGCGACCTGCGGGAAGTCATCCATCCGAAGAATGCCTGGCAACCAGACTACCGATTCCGACTGCAAAGCCCGTACTACCAAGTCTTTGAGGACCGCTACGGTTTCATCCCGAACCTCTCCATCCTCGACCTGTTGTTCAACACCGGCCCTGACGCACCCGCCTACATGAAAGCACAAATGGACCTTTACACCTCCTGCTGATGAATAAAACGAACCTGAATTTCGGAGAACGCATCTTCCATCTGATGAGACAACTGGTGGACAAGCTCACCTATTCCAAAGACTTGTTTGCCGATGACGTGTGGAAGTTGCGGGTGTCGAAGCAATTCCGGCAGAAGGACAAATACGCATCCCTGCACAAGAGGCTTTTCGCCTTTTCCTTCAAAGAGCCCGATGATTTCTACAAATATCTGTTCATCATCGTCATGGCGGCCATGCTCGTCAACATGGTGCTGATGAGCCGGAATGTGGGCATTTCCACCCGCGAACTGGAGCAGAATCATTATTCCGAGCTGGTTTACAACCATATCCACCACATCGGCGACACGGAAGCCTACAAGGAGCACCCGTTCGCCTCCACCCAGGCGCAATACATCGACCTCATCCTCTTTTCGTTCTGCAAGGCACTGCATATCCAGGACATCTTTATGGTCAAGCACATCACCAGTGCCATCTTCGGGTGGTTGCTCATCCTGTATTTGTCCATTCTGGTTTTGAGGGCTTTCCGCTGGCGAGCGGCGTTTTTCACCGCCTTCTTCCTCCTCATATCGCCCCGTTTTCTCGGGTACTCCCTCTGCAATGTGGTGGATGTGACCTTCGCCTTCGGCTTCATCTTCGCCATCACACAGATATACTATTTCTGCCGCGAGCTGCCCACCATACGCATATACCGGGTACTCAAGATCATTGGGGGCATATTGATAGCCCTTTCCACCTATAACGCCGGCTTCGTACTGCTTCACTTCCTGTTCATCTTCACCCTATTAAACTTCCTGCTCTACAACCCCATAAAAAAATTCTTCAAATGGGAATATCTGAAACCCTTGTTGCAACTGGTTGCACTGGTTTATGGCATCTCACTGTTGATCATGTGCACACACAGCCTATGCACGATTTTCCTCACCACCTCGATGGTGCCGCCGCGCCAGGCCTTCATCCTGTTGGCCAACAACTACCCGCTGTCCGACAACCAGCTGTTCGCCGGCTATGAAATCGGACCCGACAACTTCCCGCGCCGTTACCTCATCCAATATCTGTTCATCACCATCCCGTCGGTCGTGCTCATGGGTTTCCTCCTTTTTTTCATCTTCTTCAAAACGGCGGTCCGGAATCTGAAGCCCTTCTCCATCTTCATCTTCCTGTACGCCTTCTGTTATTGCATTATGAAGGTGAAAAACATCTACATGAATCCCGACACGGCATGGGCCATCTACTATTTCATCTACCCGCTCTTCATGTTGATTGCCGTCAGCGGCATAGAATGTACATTGGAAAGTATCCAAGACCGTTACACCAACGTCGTCATCATCGCAATCATCGGCTTGCTATCCTTCATGCCCATCCGGCATATCGCCTACCATCATCCACTCACCGCCCTCTATTTCAACGAGTTGTCAGGAGGCATCCATAATGCCTACGCCAAATACGAGCTGGACTACAACGACCAGTGCAACAAGAAGGCTTGCCAAGCCATGCAGACATATATCCATCGTGAGGATGTGGGGCAGCACGTCAGTCAGGAGCCGTTCCTGTTGGCCACCAACGGCAACGCGGCCTGCGAGCTGTTCTTCCACGCCGACAGCAACATCGTTCTTGTCCACACGCCTTATTTTGCAAGTGACACCACCTGGGACTACTACCTGTACTTCTGCCATGACATTGCCGCCACGCAGCTGCGCAACGGCACGTGGCCGGTGGACACGCCGTTCTCCACTCTCAACATTGAGAACAAACCCATCGTGGCCTTCTACAAGAACCGCTATCGGGCGGCGCAGCGGGCCTACAACGACAGCATCGCCAAAGCCATCACCGACAGTCTGACCGCACTGGCCGACATGGAGGGAATTGAAAAATAATGTACTTTTGCACAAAATTACAAGAACCGGAATATATTACTACAAGTATCTCATTACTTTATGATTGAATACAACACCAAACGGAACAAGCTCGCCATACGGGAGTACGGACGCAACGTCCAGAAGATGGTGGAAGATGCGATGGCCATCCCGGACCGCGAAAAACGGAACGAGACCGCGCGCGCCATCGTGCGCGTCATGGCCCAGCTGAGCGAGGTGAAAGACCCGTCCGTCGCCAACAAGAAGGAATCGCTGGACTATTGGCACAAACTCTGGGACCATCTCTTCATCATGTCGGACTATAAGCTGGACGTGGACGCCCCGTTCCCGAAGCCGGTGCCGGATTTGACAGAGAAGAAGGTTGTGAAGCCGGATTACAATAAGCATCATATCGCCTTGCGCACGTACGGGCGCAACATGGAGAACATACTCAAGGAGGTGGCCGGATACCCTGCACAGGAGCGTGACCGCATGGTCGCCCAGCTGGCCAACCACCTCAAAATGATGTACCTGACCTACAACCGCGATTCCGTCAACGACGCCCTCATCGCCCGACAGATTTTCGAATTGTCCGGAGAAAAAATCACCGTACCCGAAGGCTTTGTCTTCGCCACCACCGGCGAGCTACTGCAAACAGCCAACAGCAATATGGCCTTCTACGTCACTCCCGACAAGAAAAAGAAGAAGAAGAAGAAGAAGAAAAAAAAGAAGAAAACGCCCATCACCCAATGAACATCCTTGACGTAAACGACGTTAGCAAGCAATACGCCCGTCATCTGGCACTGGACCGGGTTTCCCTCAGTGTGCGGGAGGGTGTGATTTTCGGCCTGCTCGGTCCCAACGGGGCGGGTAAGACCACGCTTATCCGTATTCTGAACCAGATCATCTACCCCGACTCCGGCAATATCCTGTTTAAAGGAAAGCCCTTGTCAGCGGACAACGTGCGGCAAATCGGCTATCTTCCCGAAGAGCGCGGCCTCTACAAGAAGATGAAAGCCGGCGAACAGGCGCTCTACCTGGCACGCCTCAAAGGTATGGAGCGCATGGAGGCCCTCACCCGCCTGCACCACAAATTCGAGGAGTACGGCATCCTGGACTGGTGGAACCGTCCCGTGGAAGAACTCTCCAAGGGAATGCAGCAGAAAGTACAGTTCATCACCACCACCATCCACCAGCCGGCGTTCCTGATTCTGGACGAGCCCTTCAGCGGCTTCGACCCCATCAACGCCAACCTGCTGAAAGAAGAGATTCTGAAGATCAAGGCTGCCGGCACCACCATCATCCTCTCCACGCACAATATGGCCTCGGTAGAGGAAATATGCGATGAGATAGCCCTCATCAACCATGCCCAGAAGATTTTGGACGGCAATCTTTTTGAAATCAAAAACCGCTTCAAAAAGAACATCTTCGCCGTGGAAGTAGCGAACGAAGGGAGCCCTTTGGCCGACAACCTCCAGAATGATTTCGAGGTCATAAACAGACAGGCACTCCCCCACTCCATCCACTACGACATCCGCCTGCCGGAAGGCAAGACGGCCAACGACCTGCTGGACATCTGTATGCGCCACAGCAACATCCTCTCCTTCCACGAGACACTTCCCTCCATGAACGAGATTTTCATCGAACAAGTAGAACATTTCAACCACCAGCGCCATGAAAAAGAATAACCCCGTCCTGCTCATCATTGCACGAGAATATCTCACACGTGTACGGAAGAAATCCTTCATCCTGCTGACTATCCTGCTGCCCATCCTGATGGCAGCCATCATCATGCTGCCGGTACTCCTTATGATCAACAGCGAGAAGAAACAACACACCCATGTGCTGGTGGTGGACGAGACGGAGATTTTCCTCAATGCGTTTGAACCGAACGACAACGTCACGTTCAGCTATGCCTCCGGCGACATTGCCATGTTCAAGCAGGATATCCTCCAAAACGACAAGTACAACTGCATCCTGCACATCCTTAACAACTCACAAGCACTGAAATCGAACCTCTATTACAAAGACAAAGTGCCGAACAGCCTGCCCTCCTATCTCGAGCGGCAGATGGATGATATCTTTTTCGACCGTATCCTGCAAGACTCCCTGCACATCAATCCGGCCCAATTCGAGAAGCTCCAAGAGCTCACCAAAGCCGATGTAACCACCATCCAGATGGATGAAAAGGGCAACGAGCGCGAGAACATCGCCGAGATCAACGAGGTCATCGGCATGGTATGCGGCTTCTTCATCTACTTCATCATCATCATCTTCGCCAGCCAGGTGCTGCGCGGCGTGTTGGAGGAGAAGACCAGCCGTATTGTGGAGGTCATCGTCTCCTCGGTGAAGCCTCTCCAGCTGCTGATTGGCAAGATTGTCGGCATCGCCCTGGTCGGCATCACGCAGTTCGTCATCTGGGTCATGCTCACCTTCGGCATCCTGCTCGTGGCGCAGATAGCCGCTCCGTCGCTGATGTCCGGTTCCGTTTCCGAAACCGCCGTTCCAGGTGCTGAGATTGCCGCCGACACCCTGCCCGCCGACTTCAGCATCTTCCAGAAGATCAACGAATATTTCTCCGTCTCCTTTGGCGAGATCATCCTCTGTTTCTTCTTCTTCTTTGTGGTCGGATACCTGATATACGCCTCCCTGTATGCCGCCATGGGCTCCGTGGTGGACAACGAGAGCGACTCGCAACAATATACGCTACCCATCACCCTGCCACTGCTGCTTTCCATCATTGTGGTACCCTCCATCGCCAACAACCCCAACGGCAGTTTGGCGTTCTGGTTCTCCATGATTCCGCTCACCTCGCCGGTCTCCATGCTCGTGCGCCTGCCCGCTGGCGTGCCTCTCTGGCAGGTGTTTCTCTCTATGGGGTTGGCCGTCGCCTTCCTTGTCTTCTGCATCTGGTTCGCCGCCAAAGTCTATCGGATGGGCATCCTGATGTACGGGAAAAAAGTCAGCTGGCGGGAGATTTTCAAATGGTTGAGAAAATGAAACGACTGCTGTGTTGGATGATGCTCTGCCTGATTGGATTGTCAGCCTATGCGCAGGACGACAACCCGACGGAGACGCCGAAGATTGACTCGGCGATGGCCATCTCGCCCGCCTACATGCCCGTCTCGGAGGCCTCCCTGTCCGGCACCTTCTTCCTTCCATTGCAGTACCAGCCCATCGACACCACCATCTTCCACACCTCCGACTACGACCCGTTCTTCCATACGCAGAATCTGTACCAGACCCTTGGCATCATCGGCCAGGCCCACAAAAACATGATCTTCGGATACGACCGCGAAATCGGATTCTCGCTGATCACATTACCATATCCTCTTTATTTTAAAACCCAGAAAGACCTGAAACACTACGATCTGGAGACCTCCTTCACCAATATCGCCTACACATACGGTACCACGATAGAGCTGACGAGCGAGCATCACTTCCGGGCCACCCACGCACAGAACTTCAAGCACGTGAGTTTTGCAGGAAACCTGTTCGGATACAGCAACAAAGGCTATTTCATGCGCCAGGGCACCAATCTGATGGCCTTCGACCTTCTGCTGCACTACCAGACGCCCCGCAACATCTACGGATTCACCACCTCCTACATCTTCAACCGGAGCAAATACCAGGAGAACGGCGGCCTGAGCGACTACCACTCCTTTGCCGACCGGCCTGCACGTGACACCAACGCCGTGCCGCGACTTGGCAGTTACAGCGTGGTGTTCAAGGAAGCCGCCTCCACCATCCTCACCCACGACCTGCTATTCCAGCAATACGTAAACATCAAAGACAAAAAAGACCGCTACTATGGTACGCTGAGCCACAGTTTCCAGTTCAAATCCACCAAATGTTCCTTTTTGGACGAGAACCTGAACAACGATTTCTATCAGGACCGCTATTTCTTCAGCACCGACACCACCTACGACACGCTCTACTACCACCATTTCATCAACACGTTGCAATGGTCAAACTTTGACCCGCTGACGAGAATCGGCGAGAAGAACTACGCCCTGCACATCGCGGGCGGCATCCAACATGAGTTTGTGAAATCCCGTCTGCCCCGTTATATCGCCAACCACTTCTCGTTGTTCGCCCGCACCCATATCCGACTCTTCAAGGTGTGGGACATCTACGGTTCCATATCATATTCGTTCCTGAATTACACGAAAAACGATGCCATCGCAGACGTGTCCGCCACCTTTGCCCTCAACCGGAAATGGCGGCACTACATCGGCTTTGCCGCCGGATTCTACCGTGTATCGCCCGATTTTTTCTTCACCCATTATTATGGAAACAACAACTATTGGTACCATGAGTGGCCCAAGGAGAACAACCTCAAACTCAGTGCCTTCTATACCATTTTTGACTATAAGCTGAGTTTTAACTATTTCATGCTGAACAACTATCTGTTCATCAATTCAGACTATGTTCCGCAACGTTCCGAAAAGAGTATCAACGTTGTACAGCTCAACCTGTTTGCACCTTTGCGGCTGAAGAACTTCAAGATGGATGTCAACATGTCGCTGCAACACGCCACCCAATCCTATGTGGCGGTACCGCTGTTCACCGGCAAACTGTACGCCGCATACTGCTTCCGCATCTTCCGCAACCGTCTGAAACTCATGGTCGGCGGTGACCTCATGTACAACACCTCCTATTATGCCGACGCCTACAATCCCTTATTACACCAGTTCTACCATCAGGAGAGTGAGAAGGTGGGCAACTACCTCTACTTCGACGCCAACCTGACGATGCAGGTGCAGCGCATCGCCTTCTTCTTCCGTGCCGGCAACATCATCGCGGGCGCCTTCGGCTACGACTACTGCACCACACCCAATTACCCGATGCAAGGACTCAACTTCGAAGTCGGCATTACCTGGAAATTTTATGATTAACGATTTGAGGAACGATGAACTTTATTACTTTAAATACTTTCCCACTTTTAACCTTATAAACCTTACAAACATTACGAACTTTATAAACATTATAAACATCACTAACCTTACGAACCTTACAAGCAATGAATTATCGAATCGAAAAAGACACGCTTGGCGAGATGCGCGTTGAAGCGGACAAATTATGGGGTGCGCAAACGCAGCGCGCTATGGAGAACTTTGTCATCGGCAAGAAGAAGATGCCCATTGAGATCATCTACGGCATCGCCACGGCCAAGAAAGCCGCTGCCTGCGCCAACTGTGACCTCGGGGTATTGCCCGCCGACAAGCGCGACCTTATCGTGGCTGCCTGCGACGAGATCCTGGCCGGCCAATGGGACGATCAGTTCCCGCTGCACATCTGGCAGACCGGCTCGGGCACACAAACCAACATGAACGTCAACGAGGTGATTGCCCACCGCGGCCAGCAATTGCACGGCGGAAAGCTGGACGACTACCCGTTGTATCTCTCGCCAAACGACGACGTTAACAAGTCGCAGTCCACCAACGACATCTTCCCCACAGGCATGCGTATAGCCGCCACCAAGATGCTGCTCACGCACACCATCCCGGCCATCCTGGATATCATGAAGACCTATCAGGAGAAGATTGTCGAATACGCCGACATCCGCAAGATCGGGCGCACGCACCTGATGGACGCCACCCCGCTCACCCTCGGGCAGGAGCTCTCCGGCCACCTGTCGCAGATCGAGCACGGGTTAGACGCACTGCTCAAGAGCATGGAGCATCTCAAAGAGCTGCCCATCGGCGGCACAGCGGTAGGCAATGGCATCAACGCCCCCGAAGGTTACGACAAGCTGGCGCTCCAATACATCAACACCATCACCGGACTGGATTTCGTGAACACGCCCAACAAGTTCGAGGCCATGGCCTCCCACGACTCGCTGGCGGAAGTGTCCGGCGCCCTGAAACGCTTGGCCATCTCGTTCATGAAGATTGCCAACGACTTCCGGCTGCTCAACTCAGGCCCACGCTGCGGCATCGGCGAGGTAGTACTGCCGGCCAACGAGCCGGGCTCGTCCATCATGCCGGGGAAAGTGAACCCTACGCAGTGTGAAGCCCTCTCGCAGGTGTGCTGCCAGGTCATCGGCAACGACGTGGCCATCACCACGGGTGCCATGCAGGGCCATCTGCAACTCAACGTCTTCATGCCCCTCATCGGGCGCGACCTCCTGCAGTCATCCCGCCTGCTGGCCGACGTGATCCGCTCCTTCAACGACCATTGCCTAAAGGGCATCACCCCCAACCGCGAGCGCATCCGGATGCATCTCAACAACTCCCTCATGCTGGTCACCAAGCTGAGCCCCGTCATCGGATACTACAACGCGGCCAAGATTGCCCAACACGCCCTCAACGAAGGACTTACCCTGCGCGAATCCGCTCTCGAACTGAAGCTCATCAGCGAAGAGGAGTTTGATAAGTGGATGAACGGCGATTAATAATTAACAATTAACAATTAATAATTAATAGTTAATAGTGGAAATCTTAGTTTCTTAACTTCTTAATTCCTTAACTTTCTCCCCCAAAAAAGTTCATAGTCATTGTTCATAGTCATAGTTCATCGTTCCCATGCTGATTATCCTTACTGCTTCTTTGCTGCCTGTCATTGTTCTGCTGGTGTATATCTATCGCAAAGACCAATACCAGAAAGAGCCGCTGCCCTTGCTGCTGAAAGCTCTGTTAGGCGGCGTGTTGGCTGGCATCATGGACATCGCCCTGCTGACACTGTTACGTTCCTTCGAGGTGACAACTTTCGCCAGCCCGATGCACCATGCACTGTATCAGGCATTTTGCCAAGCGGCCTTGCCGGAAGAGTTCTGCAAACTGTTCTTCCTCTACCTGTTCATTTGGAAAAGTCAATATTTCGACGAGTACTATGACGGCATTGAATATGCGGCTTGTGTGGGCCTTGGGTTTGCCGGATTAGAAAATCTCATGTACGTTTTGGAAGGGGGAATCGCAGTGGCGGTGGGGCGTGCCCTGTTTGCTGTGCCCGCCCACTTCTTCTTCGCCATCATCATGGGCTATTTCTTCGCCTTTGCCAAATTCAGACCCTGGAAGAAGAGCACCTACCTCTCGCTGGCATATATCTGCCCGGTGCTCCTGCACGGCATCTACGACTTTATCCTGATGTACAACGACTTCATTCAGGAGACCAACACCGCCGTGGCCGCCATGCTGAACATCGTCTTCTACATCTTCTTCATTTTCGTGTGGAAAATCGCCACCAAACGGGTCAAACAGATGTCGGGAAAATAAACCTTACCGTTTGCTGAAAAAGAAGTCGCTCATCACCACGCGCACCAATACCCCGTAGTTGAACGTGAATTTATTGCCCTCGCGAAAATCGGGCAGCGGCGAGTTCTTCATCTGATAAATACCCAATCGACCCATATAACAATAGAATGTCGGGTCCAGCGAAACCGTCTTATTGATAGCTATCTTCAATCCCGCCGCACCGGAAAATCCGAAGCCAGGACCGCCATACGTGATATCATAGGTTTGCGCACCCGGATAATAACTCTCACCATTATACGGATCCAACAACGTATATTCATTACCTACAGATTTCCCTTCCCTATCCAACAACACAGCCTTAAAGGACTTGGCTTTCGCATAGTTAAACTGAATGCCCAGTTCCAAAAAAGGCTTCACATTCTTGTGAACTTTGGAAAAAAGATAGGAAGCCATAAAGTCGATGGTGGAACGGTCCTCCTTGCCCACTATAGCCATCACCGGCAGGCGCATCTCGTTGCCCAACGGCTGATTAGATGAAAGCAGACACTGTGCTGAAGAGGTCAACCGGCTGAAGGAATACGACAGCGACAAGCCCCACCCATTGCGGATTTTATAGCGAATACCCAATGCAATCATCATGCTCAACTTGTAGTGGTTTTCCCAATTGTAAATATCAGAACCGGGATCCAATTCCAGATATGCACTTCCCATCTGCAAGTCATGGTAATACTCATTAATAATCTGATCCAACTCATCTTTCCAATATTGGTTAGAAAAAATGTAGTTCAGATTATTCTCATTGAGATTGCTGCCGTTATAATAATTGGCATTGAACTTGTTTCCGATGAACATACCGCCACCGATGTAAAAGTCGAAGCCTTTGTCGCACCAGGTGGTATCGGAGAAACGGACAGGTATGACTTCCTGCTCCGGCTGGGCATAAAGGGCCAACGAGAGCAGGCATGTCACCATTATCAAAAACAATTTCCTCATACAGGATTTATTATGGTAAAACGGTATCCGTTACAGATGGACACACTCCTTGTAGGCATCGGCGGCGGCCTCCATGATGGCCTCCGACATGGTGGGGTGCGGGAACACGGAGCGGATCACATCCTCGCCGGTCATCTTGTTGCGGCGGGCCATCACGGCACCGGCGATCATCTCGGTCACATTGTCGCCAATGAGGTGGCAACCGAGCCATTCGCCCGTCTGCTTGTCGAAGATGACCTTCACCAGACCGTCGCGGCTGCCGGCAGCGGTAGCCTTGCCCGAGGCTGTGAACGGGAACTTGCCGATCAGCACCTCGCGGCCCTGCTCCACGCAAGCGCGCTCGGTAAGGCCCACAGAGGCGATTTCCGGCGTGGTATAGGTGCAGCCCGGAATGTTGCCGTAATCAACGGGTTCGGGATCCAGGCCGGCGATTTTCTCCACGCACACCTCCGCTTCATGCGAAGCCACGTGTGCCAGCGCAGGACCGTGCACGATGTCGCCGATGGCATACACGCCCTCCACGTTGGTGCGGTAGAAGTCATCCACCACCACCTTGCCGCGTTCGGTCTGCACGCCGCACTCTTCGAGGCCAATGCCCTCAATGTTGGTGGCCACGCCCACAGCGGAGAGTACAATATCACATTCAATCTCCGTGATTTTCTCCTTGGCGTCCTTCACGGTGACCACGCATTTGTCGTTCACAAGGTCCACTTTCTCCACCGCGGCGGCGGTCATCGTCTTGATGCCGGCCTTACGGAAGCAGCGGGCCAGCGTGGCGGCGATGTCGTCGTCCTCAACGGGCACCAGACGGGGCATATATTCCACAATCGTGACCTTGGTGCCCATCGTGGCGTAGAAGTAAGCCAATTCGCTGCCGATGGCGCCGGAGCCCATCACCACCATCGTCTCAGGCAGTTGGGGCAGCGTGAGGGCCTCGCGGTAGCCGATGATCTTCTTGCCGTCCTGCGGCACGTTGGGCAGGCTGCGCGAGCGGGCGCCCGTGGCCAGAATCACATGCGTGGCCCCATGGACCGTCACGGTGCCGTCGGCGGCGGTAACCTCCACCTGATGGCCCGGCAGCAGCTTACCGAAGCCGGCAATGACCTCCACATTGTTTTTCTTGAGCAGATACTGAACACCCTTGCTCATCGTCTCGGCCACCGTCCGGCTGCGTGTCACCACCGCCTCGAAGTCCGGCTTCACGGCTCCCTCCACCTTCAAGCCGTACTCGGCCGCATGCGACATATATTTATACACTTGGGCCGACTTCAGCAGCGCCTTAGTGGGAATACAGCCCCAATTGAGGCAGATGCCACCCAATTCGGCACGTTCCACAACGGCAACCTTCATATTCAACTGCGAAGCGCGAATGGCAGCCACATAACCGCCGGGGCCGCTTCCGACCACGATTAAATCATACGTATTCATATTTCTGCATTTTTTTTGGATTAATTCTGAAAAAGTCTGCAAATGTACATAATTTTCAAAAACGCACGGACGGCGAACAACGTAATCTGGGGGACATGTCGCACCCGTGGCACCCGCGCGGCGCGGATGGCACGTACCACGAAGACGTGTGCGGGCCGCCACGCAACGACGGCGCGAAACCATGTTCATTTTCTTTGCTCTTGCCCAAAGAAAACGAACCAAAAGAAATGCGCTTTGCCGCTGAGCAAATGACGGCTAAAATCGGACTTCGTTCGCTAAACGGCGAAAACTTGCAACACTGCACTGCGTTCCGTGTTGCTTCGGACAGTTCGCCGTTCTTCACGCTCTCTCACCGCCGATTTCTTCACGCCCTCATTTGCAAGGCGGCGTTTGGGTGTGTGCGTTGTACATGATGCTGCCAACAGGAAACCCCGTAGGGGATGCAGCTCGGTAGCCAGGGATGACAATCCCCGGGAAAGATAGCGCATGCGACCACGCAAACACCGGTGTCGGAGACACCACATCTCAATAACCCCAGATGAGCGCAGCGTAATCTGGGGGAAATGCCGCGCATACGCACACCTCCGCGCGGCGCGGCAGGCGCGTGCCACGGAGCAATGGATTTGCCGCCGCGCAACGACGGTATGGATAACAGAGGGATGTATATCGCGCAGACATCGAATATGAGACAAAGGGCGCAGCCCCACGGCCACGCCCTATACTGATTACTGACTACTATCTGCCTTTGACATAATAAAAAGACCGAGGTACTCCCTCAGTCTTATATTGTTTCGTCACTGTCAAAAATATCGACGCTGACAGTCTTAATTACATACTCTGTATGGTAAAACGTTACCGCAAAAGTACAAATAATTTTGAAATTATCCCCTTTAGTTTTGTAAATATTACCGCATGTCGTTCACCTCCACGCCGGGGTGCTGGCTCTTGTCGAAGACAAAATAGCTGTCCGACAAAGTGACGTTGGATTTGAACTGCTCTATATAATAGGTATATACCGTGTTGTCTTTCTCATACAAGGCAATACGAAGGATATTGTGGTTGCTTTTCTGGATATACAGACGGATACGGTAATACGACTGCGTGCGCAACGGGGTGAGGTCCACTAAGGAGACCGGCTGGTTGTTGATGAACTCCTCCCGGATGAACTTGGCCCGGAAATGCTTGTCCCAACCCTTGAGGATGCGCTGCGGGTTCATCATATTGTCGTCATCTTCCGGATCATACTCGTAAATGGAAACCTCATTGGTGGATTTCTGGTAATTCCAGATGCTCTTCCCGTCGCAGAAAAAAGACTGCCCGTTATAGGTAGTGCGGTATTTATCGCCCTTGATGGCAAAATCACCCTGCGAGGTGCTCAAGGTCTTGCTCTCCTTGGTGGCCTTCAAGGTGTAATGAAACTGCATGGAGGTGTACGACTGGTACTTGTTGGAGACCGCCTTCAGCAGGTCGCCGGCCCCGCCGTCCACATTCTGGGCAGACAGGTTCCATGTCAGGAAGAGAGCGATGAACAGGAAAAGGGTATTTTTCATAATCGATGTTTCAAAAAGGGTTAAATCAGAGGTTTGCAAAACCGAATTGCGAAAAAAACGCGGAATAGGATGCTTTATTGTGACAAATGTTTAAACGTCCGCTCAAAGAAGCCCTTTGCTGGCCAGCAGGTCGCGCAGCTGGGCCTCGGTCTTCATCAGCACCTCGCGGGGCTTGCTGCCGTTGGCCTTGCCCACAACACCGAACTCAGAGAGCTGGTCCATGATACGGCCGGCGCGGTTATAACCCAGTTTCATACGGCGTTGTATCAGGGATGTGGACCCCTGCTGCGTCTGCACAACCAACACGGCGGCATCCACAAACAGAGAATCTATCGCGTCGCCACCCGCATCATCGTCGCCGTCATCGAAATTGCCGGCATCGCCCGTCGCCGGATCGGGCACATCGGGCAACTCATACGGATGCAACAGCGGGCTAAGCTCGGATTTCTCCTGGATGTAGTTGGCAATCTTCTCCACCTCGGGCGTGTCCACGAAGGCGCATTGCAGACGGATAAGGTCGCTGCCCGTGGAGATGAGCATGTCGCCCTTGCCGATGAGCTGGTTGGCGCCGGTGGTGTCGAGAATGGTCTTGGAGTCCACACCCGACTGCACGCGGAAGGCGATACGCGCCGGGAAGTTGGCCTTGATGCTACCGGTGATGATGTTGACCGACGGACGCTGCGTGGCGATGACCAGATGGATGCCGATGGCACGGGCCAGCTGGGCCAGACGGGCAAGCGGCTGCTCCACCTCACGGCCCGCCGTCATGATCAGGTCGCCGAACTCATCGATAATCAACACTATATACGGCAGATAGCGATGGCCCATCGCAGGCGACAGCCCGCGCGAGCAGAACTTGGCGTTGTACTCCTTGATATTGCGCATCCGAGCCATCTTCAGCAAATCGTAGCGGTCGTCCATCTCCTTGCAGAGGGAATTGAGCACATGCACCACCTTCTTCACATCGTTGATGATGGCCTCCTCCTCATCGGGCAGCTTGGCCAGGTAGTAATTCTCAATAGCCGAATAGAGCGTAAACTCCACCTTCTTGGGATCGATGAGCACAAACTTCATCTCCGCCGGATGCTTCGTGTAAAGCAGCGACGTGATGATGGCGTTGAGGCCGACAGACTTGCCCTGGCCCGTGGCACCGGCCACCAACAGGTGCGGCATCTTGGCCAGATCCACCACGAACGCCTCGTTGCTGATGGTGCGTCCCAAGCCGATGGGCAGCTCGTATTTGTTATTCTGGAACTTGTCGGAAGCGATGATCTCCTTCATGGAGACGATGTTGGAGTTCTTGTTGGGCACCTCAATGCCGATGGTACCGCGTCCGGGGATGGGCGCGATGATACGGATGCCCAACGCCGCCAGGCTCAGGGCTATGTCATCCTCCAGATTCTTGATCTTGCTGATACGCACGCCCTCATCGGGGATGATTTCGTACAACGTCACCGTAGGTCCGATGGTGGCGGTAATCTTCCGGATCGGGATGCCGAAACTCTTCAGGGTGGCCTCAATGCGTTTCTTGTTGTCCAGCAACTCGCGTTTCATCAGCTCCTCCGTGGCCTCCTTGGCGGGATAGTCGTTCAGCAGGTCGATGGGCGGGAACTCGTAGGTGGAGAGCTCTTTCCGGGGATCATAAGGTTCCAAATTTTTAACCTCCTCCGGCGTAAGCTCATGCGGTTCCTCCTCCGCAGTTTCCTCAACATCCTCTTCAAAATCATCCTCCAAGTCAAGCGTATTATTTTTCACCTCATTGGAGACCAGTTCAAAAGGCACCTCCACATCTTCCTTCTCCGACGCAAACGGCGATTTTGGAAATTCCGTTTTCTCTTCAATATCCTTCTCCGTCTCAAACTCCACCACATTGGCCCCATGGTACTCCTTGCTGAGGCAGCCGTGGTCGGTCACATAGAGGTCGTCCAGATCCTCATGTCGGGTTTCTGTCTCCTGCTGGGCAGCCTGTTTGCGCTGTTTCCAAGTCTTGCGTTCCGCCGCCGGCTGCTGTTTCCGTTCCTCAATGGAGGTTTGAATCCGCCCGAACCATTCGCTCAGTGGTATGTCGTAACATAGGATGAGGATGATGACCAACAAAACCGCAACTATAAGATACGTGACCACCTTCTGCACCGAGGTGAGCAGGAAGGTGTCCACCAGCGTGCCGAAATAGCCGGCCACGAAGGCATAGTCGCCGTCGGGACGCACGAAGAGGCCGAGGAACATGGAGAGCCAAGCCATGGTAAGAATCACGTTAATAGTCGTCTTCAGCAAGTTGACGGGAGACTTTCCCACAGTCAGGCGCCAGCCATAGAGGAAGAACAGGAGCGCGAAGCCGATGGAGCTGACCCCGAAGAGGTCATTGACGAAGAAGTAGGCCAGATAGGCCCCCACCGTGCGGGCGATGTTGTGCGACGCATCCTGGCCATCCGACAGGACAAAGTGGATATTGTTGTGCGCGTGGAAATAAAACGACACAATGGAGACAAAAAGCAGGAGGGCGAAGCACATCAGCAGCACGCCATAGACCTGGATCATACGCGGGCTTTTCAACTGCTGGAAAAAGGAGCTCCCCCCCGACGATTTCGGGCTGCTCTTACGTTTGCCTTTCGGGGTGGACCCTTTGCGGACCTTGGCATGGCGGGTATTGACAGGCTTTGCCGCCTTGGAGTTTCGGGTGATGACTTGACTGGTAACTTTCATTTACACAGGAAAATTTATAAAAGAGAGGAAAATATTCTATTATGATGCAAAATTAGTATAATTTTATCTTATTTATTCCGTTAAGTAATTCGGAATATGAACATATTCATGTTAGAAAAAAACAAGTCAGATAGGATTCTATTCGGCTCATTGATATTATTTTTGCTCAAAATTTTTAGCTATGCGTCATTTATTGTTATTACAGGCCGATTCCGGTGCCATGCCGGTTGTTGCCGAACAGGCCTCCCAAGTGCAGGAGACCTCCTATTTCCAACTTGTATTTGCGCTTAACAGCTTGTGGATTATGATCCCGCTGTTTCTCATGCTGGGCTTCGCCATCTACCTGTTTGTCAAGAAGCTGATGGTGTTGAACCGTGCCTCCAAGGAGGAATACAACTTCATGAACAACATCCGCGACTTCATCCACGACGGCAAGCTGGACTCCGCCATGGCGCTTTGCAAGGGCAATGACAACCCGTCGGCCCGTCTGATTGAGAAGGGCCTCACGCGCATCGGCCGCCCGCTGGATGATGTGCGTACCGCTGTGGAGAACGAGGGCAACATCGAGGTGGGCCGTCTGGAAAAAGGCGTGTCCGCGCTGGCCACCATCGCCGCCATCGCCCCGATGCTCGGCTTCTTAGGTACCGTCGTGGGTATGGTCTCCGCCTTCCACAACATGGCTGCCGACCCGAACAACTTCAACATCGGCACCTTGTCATCCGGCATCTATACCGCCATGATCACCACCGTGGCCGGTCTTATCGTCGGCGTCATCGCCCTGGTGTTCCACAACATGATCGTTTCCAAGATCTCCAACGTGGTCTATATGCTGGAGGTCCGCACCACCGAGTTCATGGACCTGCTCCATGAGAACGTCTAAAAACGCTCCGCCATGGCTATCAAGATGCAAAACAAAATCGATACGACGTTCAGCGCCACGTCCATGTCCGACTTGGTGTTCCTGTTGTTGATTTTCTTCATGCTCACCTCCACGATGGTCTCCCCGAACGCCATCAACCTGGTGCTTCCGAAGAGCAACACAGACAAGCAACTCGTATCCAAGAACATAGAGGTCTATATCAACGAGGACCTCCTCTACTTTGTCAATCCCGAAGGTTCCAAGGCGCAGCCCATCCCGTTTGAGGAGTTGCTGCCCGCCCTTCAGGATGCCGCCGCCAAGGACAACTCCGACATGAAATCCATCGTGTTGCGCGCCGACAAGAGCGTGCCCGTGGAGAACGTGGTTGCCCTCATGGACGTGCTCAATGAAATGAACGAAGCCTACCCGGAAGGGGAACGCTATAAAATGGTTTTAGCCACCGAAGGGAAATGAGAGAATCGAACGAGAATAGAAAAGACACTATCGTATCCTGGGGAACGACGGTCGGCACAATGGCGCTCATCATTGTGTTGCTGCTTGCCTTCGGCCTGAAGTCCCAGATTCCACCTCCACCGCCCAAGAAGACCTTCTACGTAGAGTTGGAGGCTCCGACGGGTGGTGGCGGCGGCGGTGGCATGGATGCACCCTCCCCCTCTCATTCCCGTCAGCCCTCGGCACCCAACTACGCCACCCAGAACGCCCAAGACGCGCCCTCCGTGGCCCACTCCACCAAAACATCCACTACCCCGCAGCCCACACAACCCAAAGTGGACCAGACGGCCATCTTCAAAGGCGGCAAGGGCGGTAGCGGTAGCGGCGGCGGCCAAGGGTCCGGCATCGGCACGGGCACAGGGTCCGGCCTCGGTCCCGGCGAAGGCGGCGGCACGGGCGGTGGCATTGGATACGGCACCGGATCTAGAGGCATGACCAACATCATTAATACAACGGTTTCTGAAGAGGGACAAGTAAGTGTGGAGGTTCATGTGATGGCCGACGGCACCGTCAGCGAGGCCCGCGTGGTAAACACTTCGAAAAACAAAACCACCATCACCAATCGCCTCATTCAACAGCAATGCGTTCAGGAAGCAAAACGCGCCCACTACAAACCAGGGAAAGAGGAATTAAGGATTATTTTATTCCACTGATAAACGCGATAAACGTGATAAACGCAAAGGGCGCAAAAGGCGCGAAAGGCGCGAAGGATTCGCAAAGTCTTTATAGACCGTTCACAATCCGCTTGATTCCCTGCTTCATTAGCTCCACATTGAAATTCATCAGCAAGCCTAATTTATAACCTCCTAACCGAAGATATGTCAACGTTTGCGCCATGTGAATACCAGCCAAAGCAGCCACACTTTTGGTTTCAATCACCACCTTTCTCTCCACCAGCAAATCAATCCGAAAGGCGTGCTCAATGACCGTATCGTAATATACTATAGGTAAGTATATCTCTTTCTCCACACGCAAACCTCGAGATAGTAACTCATAAAACATACATTCCTGATATGTCTTCTCCAACAAGCCCGGCCCAAGATACCTATGTACTTTCACCGCTGCATCCACAATAATCCGTGCCAATTCATTCTCACTCATAACCAACTATTTTTAACATAACACAATATATACAACTTTAAAATTTTTAAAT
>JBGUMF010000023.1:0-2849 GCA_045116675.1 Bacteroidales bacterium | reverse complement strand
TGAATGTATATAACCTAAAATAAGAATAAATTTTAATAAGGGCTGCCCAAAAAGAAAAAAATGCAGTTGCCATCCTATAGATACTTGCAGAAAGGATAAAATTTACTTTTAGACCTTTTGGGATAGCCCTTATTAATACTTCAGATAAAATTCCTTAGGTTATATTTTCAATCCTTTGGACCGGGTTTCCTCCTTGGCATACAGTCCCGGACGCCCGATTATGACATGGTTGGCAACGATACTATCCGCCGGACTGCGTATCTGCGGCGGTGCATTTTCGGGATATTGCGCCTGCCTGTTCCTCACATCTTCCGCTTCCGGCTTGAGCTGTTGCCCTTCATTCTCCTTTTCTGCGACTTCGGGCGTGGGTGGCGCAAGCTCCAGCTGAATTTTTCGGTCAAGGGCGGCAAGTTCGGACTTCAACTGCTTCAGCTCGTCCTCCTTCTTCCACACCTTACCCGCTATCTCCTGTAACTGCGGTATCTCCATCTCCAGCACCTCGTTCTTCGCCTTGTACTGGTCGATGATGGAGGGTATCCTCTCCATCGCGTTGAGGAAGTTGCGGGCGGCGGCCAACGGGTCAGCCATCGCCAGATGCCCGTTGTTGTAGGTGTACTTGTAGTTCCCCTCGACCACGAAGCGGTTGTCGGTGAACTCCAATCCCTCTTTGAGTATCCTTTCGCTCACCACCTTTATCGGAAAACCGTAAAGTTCACCGACCTGCGTGTACAACCCTCCGGTCGTGGCATTCTTGGCTATCTCCTGCAAACGCTTTCCGATGACCTTCTCATCGGCGGAATCCACTCCGTCCACCTTTATTATATTAAGGCGGTTGCCCTCCTTGTCGGTCTGCACCACCGACAGGAAGCGGTTCCAGTCCTCCGTCATGGCATCTATGAAAGCCGTGTTGTTGCGCAACTCGCCGGTCTTTGACTCCAGCTTGAACTCCGAATCACGCTTGCCCTTGTTGAACGACTTGCGTTCCCCTTCGAGCGATGCGATCCGCTTTTCCAGTTTCGCCTTGTCCAACAGGTCGGTATTGCCGGAGAGCAACGCCATGTATTCCGAGAAATTCATGCCCGATTTTTCGTCCATTGCCCCCTCGTCGATGGTACGCGCACCCATCGCACCGCTTTTGAGCTGGCTTATGAAAGTCTGCTTGCAGTGCAGGAGGTTGAACTTGTAGCTGTCCAGTGACTTCTCCACCGCGTAGATGATTACATCCACGTTGTTCCCGGCGAAATGTTTGGCAATCTCATTACCTGCCCTAACTCCGCGTCCGTCACGCTGTTGCAAGTCGGACGGTCGCCACGGCGTATCGAGATGATGGATAGCCACACACCGTTTCTGGGCGTTCACACCCGTTCCGAGCATAGAGGTAGAGCCGAACAGCACACGCACCGTCCCGGCGTTCATGGCGTCTATCACCGCCTTCCGCGCCTTGTCGGTCTTGCACTCCTGAATGAAGCGCACCTCGCTTGGCGGTATGCCGTAGTCCTCCGTCAGTTTGCGCTTGATTTCCGAATAGACGTTCCACCCATCGCCCGGCTGGTAAGTCCCCAAGTCAGAGAAAACGAACTGCGTGCCTTTCTGCGCGTCGTATTTTTGATAATACTCCGCGATTATTTTGGCACAGTGGCTCGCCTTGTTGTCGGGGTGGTCTTCGTAATGCGGGTCTATCATGCGCATGTCGAGTGCCATCTTCCGGGCATAGTCCGTGGCGATAAGCATCTTCGCCTTTTCCTCCGTTTCCGAAAGCGGCAGTCTGCCCAACAGGGTGGCGTCGCCCGTCTTGGCGAATTGCATCAGCTTCTGTATGAAGTCCTCCTGCTCCGGCGTGGGCGGTATGTGGTGCAGTATCTCGTTTTTGTTGGGACGGTCCACGCCCACATCCTCCGCCGTGCGGTAGTCCGTGATTTCATTATAGAAGGCGGCAAGCTCCGGCACTTTGATGAAGTAGCGGAAACGCTCCTTCTGCACCACGTTGTTCGTCACGTTGAACTCAAAATCCGTTGTCTTCTTGGCAAATATCGCCGACCACGCATCAAAACATCGAATGTCCTGCCGTTCCAGCTCCTTCGGGCGCAGGTACTTGAACAGCAGGTACAGCTCAGTCAGCGAGTTGCTGATAGTCGTGCCGGAGAGGAAGGTCGCCCCCAAGTCCTTGCCCGTGCGCTCCTGTATGGTGCGGATAGCAAAGAGCATGTTCAGTGCCTTCTGGCTTCCCTCGCTGTTCCCCAATCCCGCCACACGGTCGTGGCGCGTGTTGAAAGTCAGATTCTTGAACTGGTGCGATTCATCAATGAAAATGTGGTCGATGCCCATCTACCAATGGATAATAATACACCACGTTGGCCAGGTCGGTATTCTTGATGGTCAGTGCATCTGATATCTTCAGCGGTTCTACGCTATCCAGATAAGGTGTACCTGAGAAGCCGAGTACGGAGTTGAACGTATGCTTCTCCGTCCATTTGCTGACCACCTGACGGAGTTTGATTTCGCCGTCGGCTGCATGGTGCACCTCATCGATATAAACAGCAAGATGCGGAATAGACCCTATGAGTTCTCGCAACTCGTTGGCCAACTCCATGCGCTTCAGCTCTTCTTCTGTGAAGAGCGATGGGTCTTGATTATTTGACAGACGGTCGAGAATGACTTTTTCTGCATTGGTGATGGCCACCAATCCCTTCAAATCTTCGAAAGGCTGGTGATTGTTTATCTTCTGGGCATTGGGATTCTTGATGCGATTGCTCTTGTTTGCAGTTTTCTGCTCATCCAAAATTTCGAACTTGATAAGGCGGCGCAACTCTGTGGCCGACGGTTCAGGAATGATCCATGAGGGGTCGAAT
>JBGUMF010000022.1:0-33335 GCA_045116675.1 Bacteroidales bacterium | reverse complement strand
GAGCCGCCGATGAAGAGCACATCCTCACCGTTGTTGCGCAGGTAGCGCGCATAGATGTCGGCAGGGATATACACGCCGGCCAGGTGGCCGATATGGACGGGTCCGTTGGCGTAAGGAAGGGCGGAGGTAATCGTGTGACGGGCTATCTTTTTCATATTCAATGTTTTAAAATAATTGTCAAGAAATGATGGACTAAAGGTCGGAAAAACGTTTCATAACCTCTTCCGCATAGGATTTGGAAATCGGTATCTTGCTGACTGCGTTGGTGTTAAAGGTTATATACAAACCGTCTTTCTCGTAATTGATCATTTTCACATTTTGGAGGTTGACCATATAGGAGCGGTGGCATCGCACAATCGTGTTGGAGGCGATGGTCCCTTCCAGCGATTTCAAGTTGTTGCGAAGTATGGTATAACCCACGGTATCGTTATCCAAATAATAGATATTCACATAGTTATCATTGGCTCCCACATATAGAAGGTTGTTTCTTTTGAGAGAAATACGTGCTTTTCCGTTGGAGTCAAAGAAGGTGAGGGTGTCGTCCAAGCTGGTAATGGGTGTTTTCACCTCGGTTTTCCCCTGTTCCATCAATTGGTTGATGGCCGCATCCTTGGAGCGCAATCCCAAAAAAAGGTAGGAAACGAGATAGGGGATGGCTAAGATTGCCGGCACAAACACCAATGTTCGTTGGAAGATGACAAATGCGTCACGTCCGTCGTGCAATACGATTTTGTTTATCAGGGTATAAAGCATGACAATCACCAGAATTTCCGCCGCCAACCACAGAACGTATGACAGGAGGGATAGAAGTTCCTTCTTGTTGACATAGTACATGATGATGCGGCTGATGATGAGCACAACCATTCCTCCCAACAGGGTGCTGGTGGAGTATAGGAAATTCAGTGAGTCGCTGTTTGATTTGAACCAGGTGGAATATTGGAAAGGGGTATATACGTTGACGAACACCATGGAAAAGATGAAAACGAACACCAACAGATTCACATTGGTGCTCTTTTTCGCCAGGAATTCGGGTATTTTTTTCATCATAAAGCCCCTTTTTAATTTGGGGTGCAAAGATACTAAAATAATTTTTCACCCCTATATTTTAATTTTCACCCCATATATCGGATTTTTACCCCATTCCCTGCGCTTTCACCACTTTTATTTTGATATGACGTGGGAAAGTTGTTCTTTTGCCAACTCATTAGAGAACCATTAATTTCTAAGTAGTAACTAAAATTTTATTTCATGAGTAAAAAGCAGAAACCCTTTTCGCGCAACACACGTGATATCACGAGACTGTTTGACATTTTGACATATTATTCCGAAACCTTCCCCAACCAGACTGTTGCGCTGTCGGGCAAAACCAGCAAAGGCTGGATCTCCTATTCCCCGCAAGAATACAAAAACATTACTGACAATTTAAGTTACGCTTTCATGAAACTCGGCATCGAGCCGGGTGACAAGGTGGGCATCATTTCCAGCAACCGTCCCGAGTGGAACATGCTCGACATGGCCATCATGCAGATTGGAGCCATCACCGTGCCAGTGTATCCCACGATCAGTGAAGATGATTACAAATATATTATTAACCATTCCGAGATGAAACTCGCGGTCATCGAGGGCCATGAGGTGATGACCAAGTTCAGCAACATATTGCCCGAGACCCCGAATCTCCAGATGGTTTACACGTTCAAGGACCGCAAACGTTTCCCCTATTTCGCACAATTGGTGCAGCTGGGTGAGGAGAATCCGAATCCGGAAGAACTGAAGCGCCGGAGAGACAGTGTGTTGCCTGAGGACTGCAGCACCATCATGTACACATCGGGAACCACAGGACTGCCCAAGGGCGTCATGTTGTCCCATTATAATATTGTAAGCCAGTTGATGAACCTGCGGCAGACGCCGGCTCTCTGGTCCGACAAGGCGTTGAGTTTCCTTCCGTTGTGCCACGCCTACGAGCGAATGTTGGTGTTCTTGTACCAATATCTGGGCATGACGGTCTATTATGTGCAGAGTTTGGCCACCATTGGCGAGAACATCAAGGAGGTGCGTCCCACGATGATGTCGGCCGTGCCGCGCGTCTTGGAGAAGATGTTCGACAAGATTATGAGTGCCAAGAAAAGCATGAAGCCCCTGCCGCGCAAGATTTTCACGTGGGCCATGGACTTGGCGCAGGAGTACAAACTGCAGGATCAGGACAGGACAGGGTGGTACAATTTCCGTCATTGGTTTGCTGATAAGTTGATTTACAGAAAGATACGGAAACAGGTCGGTGGTAATTTCGACATTGTGGTGTCGGGCGCGGCCAGCATCCAGCCCAAGTTGGCCTCTTTCTTCTCTGCCATCGGGATGCCGGTGTTCGAGGGTTATGGTGCCACGGAGACGTCGCCGGTGATTGCCGTAAGCTGCCGCGACCTTAACGGTCGTGAGGTGGGCACGGTGGGCTTCCCGTTGCCCGGCGTGGAGGTGCGCATCGCGGAAAGCGGTGAGATCCTGTGTCGCGGACACAATGTGATGATGGGCTATTACAAGGCCCCCGAGCTTACCGCCGAGGTCATCGATGACGAAGGCTGGTATCATACTGGCGACACGGGTCGGTTCACCAAGTACGGGCAGGTGGTCATCACCGGACGTATCAAGAACCTCTTCAAGACCTCCTTCGGCAAGTATGTGAACCCGCAGATCATCGAGGAGAAATTCTGCGAGTCGCCGTTCATTGAGAATATGGTTGTGGTGGGCGAGAACCAGAAGTTCGCCGCCGCCATCATCTCGCCCGACTTCGAGTATCTGAAAACCTGGTGCCGCCAGCAGAACATCGAATGTGCCGACAATGAGGAGATGATACGGAACAGTGAGGTGGTGAAGGCGTTTGCCACGGAGATTGCCAAGTACAACCCGCTCTTCGGCGCCGCCGAGCAGATCAAGAAATTCGAGCTGGTGCCGGAAGCCTGGACGCAGAAGAACAACATCCTCACCCCTACGCTCAAGGTGAAACGTTTCATCGTGCAGCAGCAGTATAAAGACTTGATTGACAAGATCTACAAATAGTGGAGATTATTTTCTCAAGCTGGCCCCTAGGTCCTTTGAGTCTTACAGAATTCATAGGACCTGGGGGCCTTCTTTCTTGACCCTAATACTTCCGATAATTTCTCCTGGCCTGGCTCTATCTCACGTCACGGAATAATATGCGTATTATCCTCCTTGCAATACACCAAAACCGCGATCATTGCAAACGGCGGCAGGATGCACAGCGAGATGCCGAACCACGCCCAGAACGAATGGTTCCGCTGTTTAGCCAAGAATCCGTTGAACAGTGCCCATCCGAAATAGGCCAAAATGACGGCCACAAGAATCACGATCTCTAAGGTTGACATGATGGATTAATTTCGGGGCAAAGGTAATAGTTTTCTGAAAACAAATAGGGCGTACCATGCAGTTTCTGCGGGTGCGATCAGTCCTCGGGTACCGCTTGACCGTAAGGCCGCAGCGCACACCAATAATATTTTTCGTGTCCACTTTTTGGAGCTGGTACATCTATAGTTTTTTGGGAATAAGTGCACTTCAGACTTGGACATGGCTTTCTGAAGATCAGGGTGCAGATGTGATGTAAATTGAAAATATTGGGAATTTTTGATTGAAAATCTTGGGAGTTTAAAATCACGAAAAACTATTATATCGGATTATTCGTGTTTGAGGATAGCGAGAACGAGCGGTTCCGCAACAAGAAACCCGAGGTGATGAGGATGATTCTGAGGAGCTATGCCCGCAATATTTCGAGCGAGGCGGCGGTATCGACCATCATATCGGATATACGCCAGAGCAATGAGCGCACGATGGACGTTGGGGTGGTATTGAGATTAAACTTGGCGGTGACGACTTGATTGACGACGGGGCAAAATCACTGAAGACGCTTCGTGACAAGATTGTGGAGAAAAGTGATGAGAAGGCGCCATCGTTCTTGTTGGTGCTGACTGCTGTTGGTGGTGCATACAGGCGTGAAGACGGAGTGTATGTGGCTCCGATCAATTTGTTGAAGCCATAAGGGGCTAACCGAAAGTGGAGGGCGGATGACAGACGGAAGATGTATGGTGAATATTCATCTCAAGGAGGACAAATGTTTTAGGTAGAATAGTGATAGAAGATGAAAAATTATTATTTTTGCCAATTGTATGACACAAAATGAGAGGGAAGACGGAGGGGTTGGCACATTTTCAGATCCGGAAAAAGAGGAATCATTTGTTGTGTTGCGTGGCAGGATACGTGTCATCACCTACAACGACGACGGCACCATCATCGAAAACATGGTCCTCAACCCATCTGAAGGCCGCTACGGCGTGAACGTGGGAAAGAATGTCTGGCACACCGTGGAAGCCCTAGAGCCGGGTTCCGTCATCTTCGAGTGCAAGGAGGGGCCGTTTGTGGAGCATGAGGTGGAAGGGATATTGGAGGAGCAAAGAGAAGAAGAAAGGGTTGAGTGTTATTTGGCAATTCTGTAGCTTCCTATTCTGGTTACAGAGGTGACAAGTGGATTACGTTGACTAGTGATTTAGAATAGATAGTGGAAAGAAATATTTTTACTAGTGTGGAGATAATAGAAGATCAACCTGTTATAAAATTTAAAGAAAATGTTTAGTATATTAGTTTGGATCAAAACACACCTATTGGCATTTTTTACAGTGTCAAAAACAGTTGAATTATTAGTGGACAAGACTTGTGATATAATGTTTGGGACAGTTACGGAAAAAATTCGTAATGGTAGAGAGAGGCGTGCTGTGAAAAAGGTGTATAAGGAAACGATGAAGGAGTTTAAGAATGACTCATCTATTTATGATAAAGATGCAGAATACTGTTCTGCTCGCTTTAATTATGTGAAGACTCATCCTGCTGCACAGGAAATGATTTTTGCCTCATATCCTGAGCTGGGGGCATTTATGAGAAGGTTCTATGAGAACTTAAAGAATAATGACGAGACATTGAGAATTATAGGTGAATATTCAATAGCTAGCATTTATGAATATGTGAGCGATACAAATAGAATGGCTCGTCAGCTTTTAGAGAATAGCATACCAAATGCAGGTGCGGCTCTGAAAGATAATATTAATGCAATGTCGGAGGCTATAGAAAGCCTCAAACTTAAAACCGCTACTCGTATACTGGATAAGATGGAAGAATCGCTGAATCAATATCCTGAAATGCAGCAACAGAAAGCGGTTTATGCAACATTGTATTTCTTGAAGGGTTTCGCATTAGAGTTTACAAATCCCTCAAAAGCATTGGAGAATTACAAAAGGGCGTATAGCTATAATCCATATTTACCACATTTAAAGGAGCGCTATTTGGCTACATTGTTTGTCATGGATCAGATTGAAAATGGCGGGCAGCAACTTGTTGAGGATTTATTAAGGGAAGATGAAAACAATGTGACGGCTATTGCTGTGAAAGCATTGGCTTTATTGGGCGACCCTGTGATAGCATTAAGAAATGTAGATAAAAACATCAAAGAAGACTATCGCTTCAAATGGCTTGTAATGGGATGGCTTCACTACCAGAATAGAGACAGAATAAAGGAAATAGAGGAGGTGGTGCCCATGACATACGGTATAGTTCCTTCGGAGCTGACAGCCAATAACTTTGCTGAATGGATGTACATGTTGAATGCTATCCTTAATCAATTTATTCGTACAGATGAGGTAGATATATATGGCAATACATTTGTACACCCAGAACATAGCGTACAATTTGATTCGATTAGCAAGTTTTATGAATTGGCAGAAACAACGGAGGTTAAAAACTCTTTTATCTCAGTTAAAGCCTATTTCCTTTATCTTAATTTTAGAGAAAAGAAAGACAATGATGCACTTGGAAAGTTGCTTGCTATCAAGGAAGATGACGAAGTAATAGTGCGGTGCAAATTTTCAGCCCTAATGTTTCATGATGAATATGGGAAGGCATACGATGTACTTAGTGAGAAGTACCAGCCATATAGTGCACGTCATAAGATTTATGCAGCTCTGAAAATGGGCGATGCAGAAAAAATCAGAGCGTCTATTATCAACATGGCTGGCAATTATCCATTGGCAACTCTTGATATCCTGACCATTTTTGAATGCATAAAACTTAATAGAGAACTGCTGGGAGAAGAGGAGTTTATTAGTGCTCTACGTAATGCAAATTATGAGCAGGAAGAAGGGAAATCTATTGCTTTTCTCTATCTTGATGCAATAGGAGGTGAAAGGGATAATAAGATTCTTGATAACCTGCTACAGTCATTGAATGGCATAAGTTATGCTATTGCTTGCAGGCTATGGGCTGATACCGCAGATTTAGAGTATGCGTGGAATAGGATGCAAGGGCACTTCAGTGCTGACGATTTGGGTAAGAGGACGGAGACTCTTTTATATCTTGATATATTGTACAGAATCAATAGCCATAATGAAGAGTTTTGCAAACTGTCAAAGGAATTTAGGGAGAAATATGGTTTTCTTAGCATCCAATATCTGATGAAGGAGGCGAATTGCTATTGTGCCATTTTGGATTATGCATCGGCAATAGAGCCTCATGAAATACTCTTTGAAATATTTGCAGACAATGAAGCATTTGCTGGCAATTACGCAATGATTCTTGTCAAGACGAACAGTTATGAAAAGATAAAAAGCCATATTCATGCCTTTACGAGGATATCATACACCTCAACAATCTGTATCAAAAATGTCTTCTACGCATTAACTGCTGTGAAAGCGTATGATGAAGCTCTAGCATTTATTTATCCGTATGCTAAAGACGAGGCATTCGCCGAGATAGGTGATTTCTATATAATGATTGCCTTTGAGGACAAAGAACTTGCTAAAATACTGCACGAGGTGATGCCAGAAGTGAAAGAAGGCTATGCGGTGCAGTTGACAAGAGAGGCAGAAAACATCACTACTGAAGCCCATGAGAACTCCGAAAAAACATCTTTACTGCTTGGCCACAAAGTGGGTGATGTAATAACCTTCAATCAAAAGGATTATACAATTACAAATATTGGGAGTAAATATTTAGCTTTGTCATTCTTGTTAAAAGAACGAATGGGGACACCTGGAAATATATATGTCACGCAGACTTTTTCGGTTAATGAAAATGAGGATCCTGGAGAGTTGCTGAAAAAAATAGAGGCATTGCTCCCGAAAAATGGGTATACCAAGAAAGATTTTGAGAATGACGTTGAGGCATACGAGAAAAGAGACCATTCTCTTTATTATTTTATGACTAATGATGTGGTGTTCTCATGCGTACAGTTAATATTGTCCGATTTTAGGAAAGCAGTTTTCCCATATCAACAGATTTCAATCGCATTGGAGGGCTACAAGCAGCAAAATATAGAGATAACGGATTTTGTGCTCGACCCATTAAGTGTGGTGCTGCTGGCCTATCTTACAAAGAAACGCGGGTACGCATATAAGAGAAAGTTCTTAATTCCAAAGTCTGAGAAAGAGTTGTTTGAGCAGAGCCTGAACAACTATCTTAGATATCCTAACAATGTTAACCCAATCAATTTCTGGGGATTGGTGCCTATGTCTATGGATATGACCTTAGGAAAGGACTATAAAGAAGTTCTGGAATATCTTAATGGTTGGATTGAAGGAAACTGCAAAGTAGAATTTGTTAAAGAGCGGATGGCGGAGCCCAATGGTTTAAAGCTAAAGGTTATCAGTTTGGAAGTGCTGGTAGATTGCCTAATGTTGAGCAGTCATCAATATAATATGTTGATTACGGAAGACGCGGCCATCTATAGTTTGTTGAAAGGAATTCCATTTGCCGCTATATGCAGTGAGACTTATCTGCACTATTATGAAGGACGTGGTATTGAGGTGAGTGAAGATTTATTGGAGCGAAACTATGTGGTGTCGATACTTGATGCAGAAATTTTATTTACGGAATACGATAAAAGAGTAAAAAGTGATTCTAATCGTTATGACACTTGCCAAAAGGTGATGTCAGAACATCCTGAGTTTTGGCAAGTTGTCTTGCAGTTTATATCAATGATACTCAATAAAGATTTACTGCTGCCTCAGGATATTATAGAAGTGAAGCAATTACTGGTAAATCTTATAAGACCATTGAGAGACAAGCGAAAACTGCTGTTGCAGCATTTTATGAACAATCATTTATATGAGATTAAATTGCAAAAGCAATTCTCGCAATTGTTCAATGAGGCTTGCTTGCAAGTTGACATTCAGAATGGTTTAATTTAATAGACGAAAGGCCCATTATAATTATGTGTATTTTACTTGTTGACCGTTAATCATAAGTTTTATGACGCAAGACGAACTTTGGCTTTCTAAGTACAATGGGGTGAAGGCTTTCACAGAAACCATTCATAGGAATCCCTCCAGCCACAAAATTGAAGACCTCCTCTTGCTGGAGAAAACGGGCATTAGATGATTTACGCACCAGAGATTTTTCTAATGCGCAAAGGAATCTAAAATTCGGAACATCGTTCTACTTCAACTAGATTATTTTCTACAAAAAACGTAAGTAATGTACAACTTTATCGGCAAAATCATTGTAGTCATTGTGGACGACGGCGGAGGAAAAATTGCCATATTGCATAGGTGATTCACAAACTTTGAGATTCTGCAGATGTTCATAATACTGGACATAATCATATCTGTCCAAAACCTCTTCTTTGATTTCTGGCAGATGCACCACAAACAGCAACGTTTTAGTTGGAGTATGCACAGAAGTCTGAATGTCATCTTTGGAAAGGGTCAGATATTTGGCTGAATTATGGACGGAAAACTCCTCCCATTTCTGAATAGTGCCGTCATTTTTGTAATAAGGCAGTTTGTCAGGAATGATAAATATCTGAAAATATGGAATGTTAGCACAACGAATATTCGCCGTTTCTCCCAACATATTCTCAAAATAATTGTTGGAGTTCTGAGAATAATTCTGCATCACGAACTTCACGCCAATGCCTGCAATAGCTTTCCCATTTTTAAGAATCGTGATGTCAACCACTTTATCGATGTAACGACCGTCTAATTTCATTTCTTTGCCGTTACCTATCCCCAATGACTGCACATAATAGCCATTTCCCAAGCGTTCTTTCAAATCTTTGGCAATAGCTCCGTGCAGAATTTTCAGTTTCTCATTACTGCGAGAACCTGTTTCAAGGAACTTCTTAAAAGAGTTCCCGACTACCGTTAGAAATTCTTGATTGTCCATATTTTTCAGTTATTTTGTAATTCAAATATTGCTCTAAATCTTTTGATGCGAATGTGTAATAACCACCGCTTTTATAATTTTTCAGAAGCTTTATATAATTGATAAAATCCTCTGAATAAACAAGTTGCCTGATTATTTCAAATTCAATATCAGTAAGTATGTATAATCCGCTGTAAATACCCGATCCTTGTGGAACACATTCTAACTTGATACTGGTATTATCCTTTATAAGGGTATTTATAGCATATTTCACCTTTGAAACATCTTTCAATGCTTGTGTGCGCCCAAAGAGATACCAGAATTTATCATCTTCAATATCTCTGCTTTTGGAGAGTTTGTCTTGATGAGATAACAAATGGTTATAAGCTTTTGTATTATTCATAAAGACCTTCAGAGGCAAAGGCTTTCCCTTTTTGTCGTATGGATAAATACATTTGCTCCATTTTCCCGTAGATGCTTTCAAAATATCAATAGTGCCTTCTGTGAAATCAAAGTCACCGATGAAAACTTTATCAGCAAGCGTGGCAAAGCCATTTTTCACAGATACGTATGGATAACCGTATGTCGTCTTAATATTATTTAGAAGCGAAAGGTGTTCTTTTTTAGAAAAATAGAAGTTTTTACCTATCTGTATATCCGAATAAGAGAGTTTGTCTTGGAATTTCGCTTTAAGTTTTTCTCCATCAAAGGTATAATAATCTATCTGACTGTTTTTCTTTGATTTTGAAAATCGTGAAATGAAAGTGTATGTTGTAGCTTCAAATGGTTGAAAGTGTTCTAAATCAATCACACCAGATAAGTTCAGATGTGTGTGAATGTATTGACGAAGATGTGTCCCAGCCAAACTTCCTAACCATGAGCTTGGAGTAATCAAGCACATTAAGCCGCTTTTTGCCAACATATTAAATCCAATTTCGAAAAAGACGATGAACAAATCCGTCATTCCTCCTTCAGCGAACTTGAATTTCTTTACGATCTCGTAACTATCTTCGAGGTTGTGGACACGCACATAAGGCGGATTACCGACCACATAATCCATTTTCGCATTGAAACGATCAACGGTTAGCGTGTCGGCATTGGTAATATCCCATTTCACTTTAGATATGCCGTATTCTTCAACTACTTTGTTGAGATTTAGGATACACTTATCACATTCCACAGCGTCCAATTCTATGCCATGGATATAGGTCTCCAATTCATGCTTCAACTTGAGTAAATCCTGTTTCTGGGTAAGAAAAAATGCGCAATATCGCCGCACAATTTCTGTGAGGAAAGCACCGTCACCGCAACTATTGTCAATGACGTGTTTTTTGAGGATGGTTGGTTTGTCATATCCTCCAAAATCAAGGATCACCTTGACCAAATAATCGGGCGTATATACCCGCCCGTGTTGTTTGACTGCCTTTGCCATACGCTTTCTTTTTGGCGTTTGGCAATTTGTCCCCTACGAATACAGTGCGTGGGCAATTTTGCCTTAACACTGCGGTCGTAGGAAACCGATTACACAGACAAAACGCCCACGCTGTGGGTGTTTACAATCTGTTCTCGGTGTAATTTTGAAATTTCCTACGTTTCAGTGTTACTCGAACAAATAGCAAACGCTATGATTGATAATATGTTAGTTTACTTTTCTTCTATAATTATCTCTTTTTGTTAATACTTCAATTTGATGTTCAAGGATAGCCACAAACGCTATCTATATTATATATTGCCGGTTTTTAGTCTGTTTCTTTTGTCCGTTGTTTTTTCGTTAATTTATGCGTGCACCTCACAGTCCATACACTCCCTTTTCAAATAACTTCTTCCATCGTTATAGTGCCACGGCTGAGGTCGATATTTTTCTTCTTAAAATAGATTCTTGCTCTCTCATAAGAAGAATCGCCTGTATTACGTGGAAAACTTTGTGCAACAATTCGCGCCCATCTTTTCTCTATTGTTTTATGTTGAAAAATAGGTTTATCGACGGTGGCCTTAAGCTGTTCTATTGCATGGTCAACACCTTTCCCCTTGAGCTCAACAAAAATCTCCAGCCAATTGTTTTTTGATTTGTCCGATTGAATCAAGACTAGCTTGTCACATTTATTACCCTCCGTTATGATGTTGCCATCAATTGTATAAACCGCACTTGGCTTAACTTCGGTAAATACAACCCTGTATGTCTTCCCTTTCTCTGAAGTTGAAACTATCTTGCGCTCACCTAATGGCTTTTCGGCTCCGTATGCTCTCAATTTTTCACTAATTAAGTTATCGTCAGTTGACTTTTTAGCCATAGATAATGTCATTTAGTTTGTTTAGTTCATTTTCCGTAGTTTCTGAAATGGAATCCAGATACTCTCCCTTTATCAATCCAGTCTCGCTATCCATCATGTTCTCCATCCTTCCATCTTGTGTGACGTAATAGGCCGAATAGTATTTCAATGGAAGAATGCACTCTTGAGGTATATACTTCAATGTTTCTTTCTTGTTTTTACGAAAAGCTTTTCTGGCTTTCAATAAAACGTTCAGTTGCGTTAGAATATACGGACTGTGTGATGTCATTACAACATATCCTGGATACCCGGTTTTATTCATCGCATAGGAAAACTGTGAGATGATGTCTCGTAGTAATTTTGCCTGCGATGTTGGATAAAGGTGTTGTTCTGGTTCTTCAATAAAAAGTTGGGGGTAATTGTAAAAGTTCAGTCGGTTTGCGGCATTTTCTTGATTGAAACCTTGTACGCTATCTTTTTTTACCATACTTGGTGTGCGACGAGATGGCATCCCCGTAATATAACACAAATAATGAACAAGTACAGACACAGGAACTGTGGATTGAATCCCACTGGAGGTGTGCTCTAATAGCAATGAAGTATTGTTTTTCTGTAGTTTCACATAATCATTAAATCCATCATGATAGTACTCCATATCATCAGCAAATACGAGTTTCAGGGGATTCTTCTTGGAAAATACAGCGTTAGCCTCAGAAAATTCCAAAGCGCAGTTGAACATGGAGTCGAATGAAGACGCTTTATATTTATTATCCAAATTAGGGATAACGGACAAAAGATTTCTTTCTGCTGGCACATAACTTATTTTAGTATTATGGCGAAGGTCTTTGTTTATACCCGAAACCATAGTTTTAGTGTAAATGCCCTTATGTAGAATTCTTACCACATCGCTTTCATATTCAACGTAGGGTTCACCATTTTTAAAGTATTCATCACTAAGTTTGTGGAATTCTTTGAGTTGTTTGATAAAGCCCCCTTTGACCTCAATGTCATTGAATTTCCCGAGCATGACTTTTTTTTCAATCCATCGACAAAAACTTAGGATTTTCATAAAAGTGCTTTTTCCGGTGCTTTGTTCGCCAATAATAAGCATGATGTTGGTTATTGTGACAACACCAGTGTCCTTAAGTGGTCCTATGTTCTTAATTTGGAGATGTATCATGATGGTATAGTATTAATTATAAAAAATGGGGCAATAGGCAAACCACCCATTGCCCCATTGAATATCGGGAATTAAATCTTATTTCCCTTCACTCAGTTTCTTGTAACCTTCGTATCTCAGCTTAGCAAACTGCTCGGTCTTGGCGAAGAGTTCCTTGGCTTCTTCCGGGAAGGTCTTCAACAAGCTGTTGTAACGGACCTCGCCCTGGATGAACTTCTGGAAGTCGGCCCAGTTGGGTTCCTTGCTGTCCAAGTGGAAGCCGTTCTGACCGGCATCTTCCTCGGCAGGGTTGAAACGCCACAGGTGCCAGTAACCGCAATCAACGGCACGCTTCTCTTCGAGCTGGGAGTGACCCATACCAATCTTGATGCCGTGGTTGATACAAGGAGCGTAGCAAATGATCAAGGAAGGACCATGGTAAGCCTCAGCCTCCTTGATGGCCTTGAAGTACTGTGCCTGAGATGCGCCCATAGCAACCTGTGCCACATACACATAGCCGTAGCTCTTGGCGATCATGCCGAGGTCTTTCTTGCGCACCTTCTTACCAGAAGCGGCAAATTTGGCCACAGCACCTGCCGGAGTAGCCTTGGAAGACTGACCACCGGTGTTGGAGTAAACCTCGGTGTCGAGCACGAGCACGTTGACGTCCTCGCCGCTAGCCAACACGTGGTCTAAACCACCGAAACCGATATCGTATGCCCAACCGTCACCACCGAAGATCCACTGTGATTTCTTCACCAAGTGGTCTTTCAGGTCAACGATTTGCTTGCAGTAGTCGCAACCGCATTTCTCGCAAGCAGCCACAATCTTGTCGGCCAGCTCAGCGGTCTTGATGCCGCATTCGCGGTTGTCGATCCACTCTTGGAAGAGGGCTTTGAGTTTCTTGTCGCAGCACTCGCAGTTGGCGATGGCTTCCTTCATGATACGCTCCACGCGGTCGCGCATCTGACGGGTAGCGGTAGCCATACCGAGACCGAACTCAGCATTGTCCTCGAACAAGCTGTTGGCCCATGCCACACCCTTGCCGCTTCTGCAGTTCTTGCAGTACGGAGTGGCGGGAGCGGAACCGCCGTAGATGGAGGAACAACCCGTAGCGTTGGCTACGATCATGCGCTCGCCGAAGAGTTGCGTGATGCACTTGATGTACGGAGTCTCACCGCAACCGGCGCAAGCACCGCTGAACTCGAAGAGAGGCTGTGCGAACTGGCTGTTCTTGACGTTAGCATATTTGTCGATGAGGTTGTCTTTGTAGGTAACCTTCTTCTGACCGTACTCCCAGTTTTTGGCTTCGCCGAGCTGGCTCTCGAACGGTTTCATCGTCAGGGCTTTCTCCTTGGCAGGACAAACGTCGGCGCAGTTGCCGCAACCGGTGCAGTCCATGACGGAGACCTGCATACGGAAGTGCATGCCGGCGAGCTCCTTCGGAACCTTCACGTCGATGGCAGTCATGGCCTTCGGAGCTTTCTTCAGCTCGGCGTCGGTCATCACCACGGGACGGATGGCAGCGTGAGGACAAACGAGGGAACATTGGTTACATTGGATACACTTGGTGGGATCCCACTCCGGAACCACGGTAGCGACACCGCGTTTCTCGTAAGCGGTCGTACCAGCCGGGAACGTACCATCGATAATCTCCTTGAATGCGCTGACAGGCAGGTCGTTACCGCACTGTGCCACCATCGGGCGCATCACCTTGTTGATGAATTCGGGATCGTTGGGGTTGCTCTCGAACACGAAGTCCGTGGTGCAATCCAGCTTAGCCCATTCAGCGGGGATGTCAACCTTGGTGATCTCACCGCCGCGGTCAACAGCTGCATAGTTCATATTCACGATGTCCTCACCCTTCTTGCCATAGGACTTCACGATGAATTTCTTCATCTGCTCCACAGCGAGGTCGTAAGGAATGACGCCGGAAATCTTGAAGAAGGCAGATTGCAGGATGGTGTTGGTACGGTTGCCCAAACCGATCTCAGCAGCGATCTTCGTAGCGTCGATGATGTACATGTTGATGTTGTTGAGGGCCAAGTATTTCTTCACGAAATCAGGAAGATGTTTCTTGGTCTCGGCCACGGTCCACGGAGAGTTGTAGAGGAACGTACCGTTCTTCTTCAGACCGCGCAGACAGTCATATTTCTTCAGATATGAAGGAACGTGAACGGCCACGAAATCGGGAGTACCCACGAGGTAAGGAGCCAAGATGGGTTGGTCACCGAAACGGAGGTGAGAGCAGGTGTAACCGCCTGACTTCTTAGAGTCATAGTCGAAATAAGCCTGGCTGTATTTGTTGGTGTTGTCACCAATGATCTTGATGGAGTTCTTGTTAGCACCCACGGTACCGTCAGCACCGAGGCCGTAGAACTTGGCTTCGAACGTGCCCTTAGGAAGGATGGAGATTTCCTTACCAACCTTGAGAGAACGGTGCGTCACATCGTCGTTGATACCAACGGTGAATTGGTTCATCGGCTTGGGAGCAGCGAGGTTCTTGTAGATAGCCAGCACCTGAGCAGGAGTGGTGTCCTTGGAGGAGAGACCGAAACGACCGCCGATGATCATCGGTTTGTTCTCGGCCGGGATGTCTTTGCAGTTGGCGAATGCTTCAACCACATCCAGATACAGCGGATCACCGTTTGCACCGGGTTCTTTCGTGCGGTCAAGGACGCAGATGCGCTTCACTGTTTCAGGAAGGACAGCACCGAAGTACTTCACGCTGAAGGGACGATAGAGGTGAACACTGACGAGACCGAGTTTCTTGCCGGCTTTGTTCTCCTTGTCGATGACGGTCTTGATGACGTCGGTGATGGAGCCCATAGCGACGATAACATCGGTAGCATCGGGAGCACCGTAGAAGGTGAACGGAGCATATTCACGACCCGTGATCTTGCTCAGTTTCTTCATGTATTTCGCCACGATGTCGGGAAGAGCATCGTAGTATTTGTTCTGCAACTCTCTGGTCTGGAAGTAGATGTCCGGGTTCTGAGCGGTACCGCGAGTCACGGGGTGTTCCGGATTCAGGGCGCGGTCGCGATACTCCTTGAGGGCTTTCCAGTTGACCAGCTTCTCAATCTTGCTTTGGTCAGCAGCTTCCACTTTCTGGATTTCGTGAGAGGTACGGAAACCGTCGAAGAAGTGCAGGAACGGAACACGACCCTCGATAGCGGCCAGGTGGGCAACAGGAGCGAGGTCCATGATCTCTTGCACAGAACCGGTAGCCAGCATAGCGAAACCGGTCTGACGGGCGCTCATCACGTCGGCGTGGTCGCCGAAGATGGACAAAGCCTGAGCTGCCAATGCACGAGCCGACACGTGGAAAACGCCGGGAAGCAACTCACCAGCAATCTTGTACATGTTGGGGATCATGAGCAGGAGGCCTTGAGAGGCGGTGTAGGTGGTGGTCAAAGCACCGGCCTGCAGGGAACCGTGAACGGCACCAGCGGCACCGGCCTCGGATTGCATCTCGACAACCTTGACGGTCTCACCGAAGATGTTTTTTCTGCCGCCAGCGCTCCACTCGTCGATGTACTCAGCCATCGGGGAAGAGGGCGTGATAGGATAGATAGCGGCGACTTCGCTGAACATGTAGGCAACATGGGCCGCAGCCTGGTTACCATCGCAAGTCATAAATTTTTTTTCTGCCATAACTTGATTATAAATTTTTAATTAGTTGAATATTAACAAATTATATTTATCCGAAATGGATGGGCAAAGGTACAAAATAATTTCGTTGGGTCAATACCTTAGTATAATATTTTTGATTGTTGGCGGTTAGCTCTTCGCCTATTGCCTACCACAAATTCGAACGTGGACCAATATCGGGATTCGCTATCCGACTTGTCAATTACCAAGTGATTCGCTCCAGGTGGAAATCATTGTCGTGTTTGATCAGATAATAGACGGTATTGTCATCGTATGACAAAACTTTATGGAAAAACTCGTACTGTCCTGAATATGTGGAGGTTGGGAGGAATGGGGATTTTCCAGCTGTGAAAATTGTTTTGCCCTGGAATCCCTCTTGTTGGAATGCCTTCGCGACCACCACGCAGACGTCACCCGCCTGATTGTTATGCAAGAGATGCCAGATTTTGTTGTTTGGGGCGAAATTATCCTTATGGTCGTTGTAAATCAACCAGAATTCTCCGTCATGTATAAAAACATCCGGTGTGTTATGACTGTAAACAGTATTAAAAATTCCAGGCGTTGCGGTTGCTCTCGGATACGCGCAGGTGCTCAGCACGTCGCCTTTGTCGGAGAGGGTTGTGACAAACAGATTCCGAGAGGCGTAACCCATGATTTCATCAACGCCGAAAGATCCGCCAATAGTAATAGTTGTGCCCACTTGCGTTTTGTAATTCAGCTCACCGACCAGCATCAACTTGCCGTCTTTCAGTTCTTTTATGTCAAAAATGTATGGGAGGAATTTTTCGAATCCGCTGTTGAACTCATTATATTCGTACCTGAATTCATCATGAAAGGGGAACTCAAAAGAAGACTCTTCCTTCTCCACATCGCCATCCGGGGAGACAAAATAGGTGGTTAATTGTCCGGAATTACGGTTGTTCTGGCACGGTACCCCACAAACCACAAATCGGCCATCTCTTAGCAGCGCTTTCCCGCAATTAAACACGGCCGAGGCTCCAAATCCTTCTGCATAATTCCAAACACCTCCATTGTTATAAACCGAAATGTGAAGAGAATCTGTCTGGTGCCGGTAGGCATTATAATAACTGCCATATTCTGCCCAATAAACAATCCCTTCATCGGACAAATAGAACGTCAGTTCATCGTTGACAAGCCAATGGGCGTTTTGGCGTTGATGCCATAACAGCTCGCCATTATTCTCAAAAACAGCAACATCCGCAACATGGGAGATTTGTCTGTTGGATTTTGGTTTCAAAATGGTCATAATGGCGAATTTGGAATGGTCAGGAGAAAAGACCATATTGGAAAAAGAATACTTACTCCCTTCCAACGGCACTTGGTAGAAAGAGGTGAAAGGTAACTTTTTGATTGTTTTGTCAGAAACAGAAGCGGGAACCGGTGCTTTAAGGTAATCCACAGATTTGGTTTTACTGTCCATGCCCTGCTTGACGGCAATTATCTGACCATTATAAAGATACGCAAAACGACAATCCATATCGTCATCCAATTTTTGAGTTTCGATGGAATGGGTGCGCTTATCATAACGATGAATTAAAAAATCTTCGAAACCGCTTGGTAATCCGGGTTGTAGTGTCGAAAATAGGATTAGGTCCTCGTTGTCATCCAAAATCCATAATCTTGCACTCCGCTCCATATCCACGGTAGGGCCGTTAAGGGATGAGTTTTGGGCAATACCCAATGAAAATAATGTTCCAAGAAACAATACTAGAAGGCCTGTTTTTTTCATGATGATGATATTTTTGTGAGCGGCAAAAATACACTTTTTCGATTTTCAAAAAATGTATTTTTGCCGATTGAACCGAAGAATTATAATTTACAAACCGTATCAAAATGTCTATTAAAGAATCCCGCAGTATCAGTTTTGTCATCATTACAGTCGTTTACGCCATCGCCTTTGTGGTTGGATTATTTGTTTATCGTGAACTTGGCGGCTCCGTGTGGCATCCTTGGCAACTGCTTCCGCTATTTATTGCCGATGTCGTCGCCACGGTGGTGGTGTGGCTTTTCGGCCTCCTGTTCCGCAACGTTTCCGTCTATGACCCCTACTGGAGCGTCGCGCCTCCCGTGATGTTCACCCTCTACGCCTGCCAGCTCCACAGCTGGACCTCTGCCACGGTGCTCCTGCTCATCGCCGTATGGTATTGGGGCGTCCGGCTCACAGGCAATTGGGCCTTTACGTTCAAAAACCTCAACAGCGAGGATTGGCGTTACACCAAATACCGCACCGAACAGCATCCTGTCGTATTCCATCTGATCAACTTCTTCGGACTCAACATGATGCCCACCATTGTGGTCTTCTTGGCGATGATTCCGGGCTTTTGCCTGATAGAGGCGGCCGTTCCGGCCAATGCGGTGTGCTGGATCGGGTTCCTGCTGTGCGTGGGCGCCGCCACTTTGCAATTAATCTCCGACACACAACGGCACCGTTTCGCCAAAGACCACAAAGGACAAATCTGTGAAGTCGGCCTTTGGAAACATGGCCGCCACCCTAACTATTTCGGGGAGATTATGATGTGGTGGGGCGTCTGGGTGATGTATCTTTCGCTTGCGTTAAGTTCCACGATTTATATTCCTTACGTCATCGGTGCGGTCCTCATGACCTGCCTGTTCCGCTTCATCAGCGTCCCGTTGATGGAGAAACGACAATTGCAGAACAAGCCGGGGTACGCGGAATATCAGAAGCGGACGAGGATGTTCCTGTGAAAATCACAGCATCTCTCTCCTGCAAACCCATTCCCTGCACCACCAAGTCGGAGAAACCGGGATTGGTGAGGCGGAGGAGTACAAAATCGGATAATATAAGAAGGTGAAATCATTTCTTCCGAGTAGCCTAATTTTTTCTATCTTTGCAATCGTCAAAACGATATTATCAAATTATTACTAATCAACATATTATAAAAATGAAACAGTTAATCGAATGTGTTCCTAATTTTAGTGAAGGTAGAAATCAAGACATCATCAACCAGGTGGCCGACGTGATCCGTCAGGCCGAGGGCGTCACGTTGTTGGATGTGGACCCGGGTGCCACCACCAACCGCACCGTGGTCACGTTTGTGGGCACTCCCGATGCCGTGGTGGATGCCGCCTTTGCGCTCATCGCCAAATGCAAAGAGCTGATTGACATGCGCTATCATCATGGCGACCATCCCCGTTTTGGTGCCACGGATGTGTGTCCGTTTGTGCCGGTGGCCAACATCACCATGGAGGAGACGGCGGAATATGCCCGCAAGCTGGCCAAGAAGGTGGGCGAGGAATTACAGATTCCGGTTTTCTGTTACGAGAATGCCGCTTTTGAGGAGAAACGCCGCAACCTGGCCAACTGCCGCCAGGGCGAATACGAGGCCCTGAAAGAGCGCATCACCACCAAGGAGTGGAAGCCCGACTTCGGACCCAACAAGTTCACGGAGAGCGTGGCCAAGAGCGGTGCCACCGCCATCGGCGCCCGCGATTTCCTCATCGCCGTCAACTACAACCTGAACACCACCTCCACACGTCGCGCCAACGCCATCGCCTTCGACGTGCGCGAGAAGGGCCGCCCGAAACGTGAGGGCAACCCCATCACCGGCAAGAAAGTGCTGGACGAGAAGGGCAATCCGGTCATGCTTCCGGGCACGCTCAAGGGCACAAAGGCTATCGGCTGGTATATCGCCGAATACGGCATCGCCCAGGTCTCCATGAACATCACCAATACGAACGTGACCCCGCTGCACATCGCCTTTGACGAGGTGTGCGACAAGGCTGCCAAGCGCGGCGTGCGCGTCACGGGTGCCGAAATCGTGGGACTGGTGCCTAAGAAAACGCTGATTGATGCTGCCGACTACTATCTGGCCAAACAGCACCGCTCACTCGGCATCGATGAGAAAGAGAAGGTGAAAATCGCCGTCAAGTCCATGGGCTTGGATGATTTGAAACCCTTCAACGCTGAGGAAAAGGTGATTGAATATCTACTTGAGAAAGAAGACACTGCTGCCAAACTGGTGGACATGACCTGCACGGGATTTGCCAATGAGACCGCATCTGAGAGTCCGGCTCCGGGCGGCGGCTCCATTTCCGCCTACATGGGAGCCCTGGGCGCCGCCCTCGGCACGATGGTGGCCAACCTCTCCTCCCACAAACCGGGCTGGGATGCCAAGTGGGAGTATTATTCCCAATGGGCCCAGAGGGGTCAGGCGTTGAAAGACACGCTGCTCGCCCTCGTGGATGAGGACACCAACGCCTTCAACGTGATCATGAACGCCTTCGGCATGCCGAAAGGCACACCCGAAGAGAAGGAGGCGCGCTCGCAGGCCATCCAGGATGCCACCAAGTACGCCACCGAAGTGCCGATGCGCACCATCGAGACCTCCTTCAAGGTGTTCGAGATCTGCGAGGCGATGATCAAGAAGGGCAACCCCGCCAGCGTGTCCGATGCGGGCGTGGGCGTGCTCTGTGCGCGTGCAGCCGTCCACGGTGCCTACCTCAACGTCAAAATCAACGCCTCCTCGCTGAAAGACAAAGAGTGGGCCGAGATGATGATTTCCAAGGCGCATGACTATGTGATGAAAGCCGACCGCCTTGAACGGAGATTGATGAAGGCAACGGAGAAGGTGATTGGTGAATAGGGTACAGGGTACAGGGTACAGTGAACAGGGTACAGGGTACATTTTTTGAAATATGATAAAGAACTATAGAGAGTTGATTGTATGGCAGAAGGCTATGGAAATGGTGGAGAATATCTATACATTGACCCAGTCGTTACCCAAAGATGAGTTGTTTTCCATAACCAATCAAATACGACGTGCAGCAATTTCAGTACCTTCTAATATAGCAGAAGGATATGGGCGACAATCGAAAAAGGAGTATCTGCAATTTCTATCAATAGCCAATGGCTCCGTATGCGAAATCGAAACCCAGTTACTGTTGTGTGTAAGAATTGGTTATCTAACAGAAGAAAACACAAAAGAGACCTTTCAATTACTTTCCGAAATTGGAAAAATAATAACAACAATCAAACAAAAACTCAAAACATAATCCCTGTTCCCTAATTACTGACTACTATCCCCTGACCCCTGATTCCTAAATAACACACAATGAAAATATTAATGGTCCTCTCGCGTTTCCCGTATCCCCTTGAGAAAGGGGACAAGCTGCGTGCGTACCATCAGATTCGATGCCTGTCGGAACATCACGAGATATTCCTGGCCGCCATGCACGACAAGCCGGTATCTGACGAGGACCTGCGCCAGTTGGAACCTTTCTGCAAGGAAATATTTCTTCTGTACAACAATAACCTCAAACGCTGTTGGAACATGGGCAGGGCTTTCTTCAAAGGCCTGCCCATCCAGTGCGGACTTTTCTATAACAAAGCTAATGCGCGACAACTGGAAGATATTGTCCGGAAGGTGCAGCCTGACCATATCTACTGTCAACTGTTTCGCATGGCGGAATATGTGAAGGCCTTGCCCCTGCCCAAAACGTTGGACTATCAGGATGTCTTTTCCAAAGGCATGGCGCGGCGGGCCGACAACGCCCATGGACTGAAAAAAGCCTTCTTCCGTATGGAGGCCCGTCGCGTGGCCCGCTATGAGGAACATCTCTTCGACCTCTTCGACCATACGACCATCATCACCGCTGTGGACCGCGACCTTATCCCCCATCCGCGCAACCGTGAGATCGAGGTGGTGCCCAACGGAGTGGATTTCAACCAGTTCAGCTATCACGGCGAGACTAAGGCATACGACCTGATTTTCTCGGGTAACATGGGATATGCCCCCAATGTGGATGCCGCTGAATACCTTGCCACGGAAATTCTACCCCCGCTGCTGGACGAGTTCCCCGACATAAGGCTGGTGTTGGGCGGTGCCAACCCTTCCGCAAGAGTGCGCGCCCTGCGCAGCGAACACGTCATCGTGACCGGCTGGGTGGACTCCATGGCCGACTGGTACGCCCAATCCAAGGTCTTCATCGCGCCTATGCGCATGGGCACAGGGCTGCAGAACAAACTCCTTGAGGCTATGTCCATGCAGCTGCCCTGCGTGACTTCCCCGCTGGCCGCCAAACCCTTGTCCGATGCCGAAATGGAAAACGCCGTTTGCGTATGCCATAACACCTACGACTATGTTGAGGCCATCCGCCAACTTTTGCGGGACGAGGAGGCATATCAACGCCTGTCCGCCGCCGGCAACCGTTTCGTACATGAGCGTTATGACTGGAAAAATGCCGCCGACAAACTACTGCAAATCATAGCCCAGTAACGGATTTTCACCCGTTTTACCGAGAGAATAAAAAAAAAATGTACCTTTGCACCATCTATTCTTAACCGCAGTTGCGTTTCCCTTTCTTTGCAACATATTGTGGTTCAATCAGATAATCAAATCATTAAAATCTCGTTCATGTTAGACTCTACAGAAAAAAGACCTAAGAGGAGAAGAATTAACACGGCAAGTGATGTGTTAGTCGCCACTTCTAACGACAAGAAAAAAACGGTCAAAGTAAAGGTAGCTGAAAAAAAACCGGTGGTCATCTTTAAGGAAAAGCCCGTAGTGGAAACCATCCCGACCCCAGAAATAACCCGTCCGAATATTCCGGAAGAACCCATCATGTTCGCCAATCCTCTTCCGCTGACGGAAAAACCGAAGCAGACGCGGAAGCGCAAAGCCAAGGAACCGGAAGCGGTAACTCCCGCAACGACAGAGACGGAAAAGACAGAAGTTGTAGCCGAAGTTCAGGCGGAACCGGCACCTGTGGCGGAAGCCCAACCCGAACAACCCGCCAAGCGGAAACGCGGTCGTCCGAGAAAGAACCCCCTGCCGGAAGAAGTTCAGGAAGAGGTGCGTCCGGAATCGGTAACGGAGGATAAACCCGTCGATACCTTGCAGGAAGACTACGCCTTCCTGGAACAGTCGGTGGCGGAGAAGCCCGCACCCGAACCCAAGGTGGAAGAACAGCAGAAGCCGTACGGCAAACGTTATAATAAGAAAGATAGAGACAAAGACAAAGAATATACTCATCCGAAAAAGGAGGCTAAACCTACAACCCAACCCGAACCGGTTGTGGAAAAGAGCGAAGGGGAACGGGTGAAAGAGGAACAGATGGCGTATGTGGCCAATTCCCAATACGATGGCACCGTCATGGCCGAGGGCGTGCTGGAAATCACCAGCGACAACTGTGGCTTCCTCCGTTCATCGGACTACAATTATCTGACCTCTCCGGACGACATCTATGTCTCCATGTCGCAAATCAAGCTCTTCGGTCTGAAAAACGGTGACACTGTGTATGGCGCCATCCGTCCGCCCAAGAGCGGGGAAAAATACTTCCCCCTCACGAAGGTGGAGAAAATCAACGGATGCAACCCCGAGGACATTCGCGACCGTATCCCATTCGACTACCTCACGCCGATGTTCCCGGATGAGAAAATCAACATCACCGGCCATCCGGGATGCAATCTCTCCACCCGCGTCATTGACCTTTTCGCCCCGATCGGCAAGGGACAGCGCGGACTTATCGTAGCCCAGCCGAAAACGGGTAAGACTGTGTTGCTGAAGGATGTGGCCAATGCCATTGCTTACAATCATCCGGAAATTTACCTGATTATCCTTCTCATTGACGAACGTCCTGAGGAGGTGACCGACATGCAGAGGAGTGTCAACGCGGAGGTGATCTCCTCCACGTTTGATGAGCCGGCGGAGCGGCACGTGAAAATCGCCAACATGGTGCTGGAGAAAGCCAAGCGCATGGTGGAATGCGGTCACGATGTCTGCATCCTGCTCGACTCCATCACCCGTCTCGCACGCGCCTTCAACACGATGGCCCCGGCATCCGGCAAAGTGCTTTCCGGCGGTGTGGAGGCTAACGCGCTCCAGAAACCCAAACGCTTCTTCGGTGCTGCCCGTAACGTGGAAAACGGTGGCTCCCTGACCATCATCTCCACGGCCTTGATTGACACCGGCTCCCGTATGGATGAGGTGATCTTCGAGGAATTCAAGGGCACGGGTAACATGGAACTACAGCTCGACCGCCGCCTCTCCAACAAGCGCATCTATCCGGCTGTTGATCTGGTGGCATCCAGCACCCGTCGCGATGACCTGCTCCAAAAGCCCGAAACCCTCCAGAAAGTGTGGATCCTGCGCAACCATTTGGCTGATATGACGACCATCGAAGCCATGACCTTCATCAAGGAGAATATGGAACACACCCGCAACAACGAGGAATTTCTCAATTCGATGAACGGATAGACTATGAGGCGCGCACGTTACCTTCTGTTATTGCTGTTTTTCTGTTCTGGCTTTCTTTTTCTTGATTGCCATAATAAGCTGTCAGCCAATAGGTTCAAAGATGTGGAGCTGGTGCATGTGCTACCCGCCGACAGTCTTTCCACCAGCGATCCGCTACGGGACAAAATGGACACGCTGGAAAAGTTTGCCGACATGGTGGGGGCACGGCTTAATGGTACCTTCATTATCGCCCGCCACGATACCGTGTGGCTGGAACGGGCCTGTGGCTATCGGGAGCTTTTTAAGGACCCCACCGGCTATGGGGATGTGACCTATAACGATCTGGCCGCCCGCAAACGCAAGGAATCGAACAAGATAACGCTTTCCACGCTGTTTGACTTGGCTTCTGTCTCCAAACAGTTCACCGCGGCAGCGGTGCTGAAACTCTGTGCCGACGAGAAACTGAACCTTACGGATTCGCTTTACCGCTTTTACCCCGACATCCCATATAAGAATGTAACCATCAAGCAGTTGCTGACACACACATCGGGCATACCGGAATATTTCAATTTCGACTTTGGCGTTTATGACACGACGATGTTCATCACCAACGAACAGCTGATGAAGGTGTTGGCCGTGCAGAAGTATCCGATCATGTTCCGTCGTGGGTCGCAGTTCAAATACGTGAACACGAACTATGCCATTCTGGCGGCTATTGTGGCCCAGGTGTCGGAGATGCCCTTCGAGGAGTATGTCCGGGAAAACCTGTGGAAGCCCGCCGGCATGAAAGACACCCGCTTCTTTACAGAGATTGTCGGTATTTACCCTTCAGAAGACAGTAAGGAATATCCGTTTGTGGAAAAGGGTCTGGAATATGTGGATGTGACTCCCGTGGAGGAAATGGCGGAAAAGGTGGCTCGCGGCCACTGGCGGAATGCCGCCCTTGCGCCTTACGACCGCCTCAACAGCATCCTTGGCGACAAGGGTGTCTATTCCAATGTGGAGGATATGGTGAAATGGACCAACGCCTTTTATATCAATGCCGAAATTCTGCCCCGCGAGTGGGTGGACAAGGCCATCAAATGTCAGAATATTCTTTCCAATGGGAAAACGCCTGCCGAAATGTACGGCTATGGCGTGCGTATGGAGGAGAAACCCGAACATGGCAAGGTCATCTACCACGGAGGATTGTGGGATGGATTCCACAATGTATGGCTATACCGCCCCTCCGACGGTTTGCAGATCATATTCTTGAGTAATTATTATAACCGGGCCCATACGGGACGGTGCGACCAGCTGTTGGAAATCATTGATTTGTAACCATAATGACAATCCCCAAAGCGAACTATCACACACATAGCCTCTACTGTGACGGCAAGGAACCCCTGGCCGCGTATGTGACGGCAGCGGAAAAGCGGCAGTTTGTGCAGCTCGGTTTCTCGTCGCACGCGCCTGTCCCGTTTGAAAACGACTTCGGCATCACGCTGGATCAGATTCCAGCCTACTGCGCGGAGATTGAGCATCTGAAACAAAAAACCAACGTTCAGCTGCTCAAATCGTTGGAATGCGATTTCATTCCGGGTATGTCCACGCCGTTCAGCCAATTCAAAGAGCAATTCCAGCTGGACTACATCATAGGCGGGGTGCATCTGGTGCGCCCGCCACACCGCGACGGCCTGTGGTTTATCGACGGATCCAAACGTGAAATCTACGACGACGGCCTGCATAATCTTTTCGACAGCAACGTGCAGAGGGCCGTGACCACCTTCTGGGAACAGACCTTCGAGATGCTGGAAACCGAACAGCTGGACGTGATTGCCCATTTCGATAAAATCAAAATGCACAACCAGCACCGTTTTTTCCAAGAGGATGAGAAATGGTATCGCATATTGGCCGATAAGGCATTACAACTGATAAAAAAACATGATGTTGTGATAGAAATCAACACCCGTGGAATCTATAAGGGACGTTGCGATGCCTTCTATCCTTCCACGGAACTGCTGACCAAAGCCTGCAAAATGGATATTCCCGTCATCATCAGCAGTGATGCCCACAAGTCTGATGAGATAGACCTGCTGTTCCCAGAGGCTGTTACCGAGCTGCAACGTTGCGGATACGGTCATTGGGTGTCGTTTGATCCCGTGAGAAAGAGATTCGTATAAGATTTTTTCAAAAAATTATTCCCGATTCAGTGATGATAGGGCTCTCCATGCAAGATGGTAAAGGCACGATAGAGCTGTTCGGCGAAAATCAGTCGGGTCATTATGTGAGGAAAGGTGAGTTTGGACAAAGCCACCTGTGCGTTGCCGCGGGCGTACATATCCTCCGAGAATCCGTAGGCACCACCAATAACGAATACCAACGTCTTAAGTCCGTTATTAGCCTGCTGCTGGATAAACTGGGCGAAGGCCTTGGATGTGAATTCCTTGCCACGCTCATCCAACAATACGACAAAATCACCCGGCTCGATTTTTTTCAATAACAGTTCACCCTCCTTACGTTTCTGTTCATCCTGCGACAACGATTTGGTGTTTTTCAAATAGGGGATAGACACCGGTTCGTAAACGGTATAGAACTGAATTTTTCGGGTGTATTGCCGAATAGCATCGTCAAAAACGTCCCCATCAGGTTTCCCGATCCACATCAGTTTGATTTTCATCGTTGTTTAATGTCGTTATAATAAATCTAAATGTATATATAAAGGTTGTCTTGTTATGGAGATGCAAAAGTAGTTAAATTCTCAAAATGGGGGAAGAGGTCAACAGATAAAAAAAGAGAATGACCGTTAAGTCATTCTCTTTTTCTTTTTGGTTCATGAAAACGGGATTAGAGTTTCACTGTCTCGTTCATGCTGCAGATGAGATCGACAACCTTGTTGGAGTAACCGATTTCATTGTCGTACCAGGAAACCAGCTTCACGAAGTGCTCGTTGAGCATGATACCGGCGGAAGCATCGAAGATGGAAGTTCTCTTCTCGCCGAGGAAGTCGGTGGAGACAACAGCCTCTTCTGTGTAGCCGAGGATGCCCTTGAGTTCGTTTTCAGAAGCTTTCTTCACAGCAGCCTTGATGTCATCGTAAGTGGCGGCCTTGCGGATTTTGCAGGTCAGGTCCACAACGGAAACGTCAACGGTGGGAACGCGGAAGGACATACCGGTGAGTTTGCCCTTGAGTTCGGGAATCACGCGACCCACAGCCTTGGCGGCACCCGTAGAGGAGGGGATAATGTTGCCCAGGATGGAACGACCGCCGCGCCAGTCTTTCTTGGAAGGACCGTCAACCGTCTTCTGAGTTGCAGTAGCAGCGTGTACGGTGGTCATAAGGCCCTCTTCCAAACCGAAGTTGTCGTTGATGACCTTGGCCAACGGAGCCAGACAGTTGGTGGTGCAGGAAGCGTTGGACACGATGGGCTGGCCAGCGTATTCCTTGTTGTTCACGCCCATGACGAACATCGGGGTGTCATCTTTGGAGGGAGCGGACATGACCACTCTCTTGGCACCAGCTTGAATGTGAGCAGAAGCGAGTTCGCTGGTCAGGAACAAACCAGTGGATTCCACCACATAGTCGGCACCAACCTCATTCCATTTCAAGTTAGCGGGATCTTTTTCAGCGGTGACGCGGATCTTGTTGCCGTTCACAACCAACATGCCGTCTTCAATCTCAACCGTGCCGTTGAATTTTCCGTGCGTGGTGTCGTAACGCAGCATGTAAGCCATGTAATCCACATCCAGCAAGTCGTTGATAGCCACAACTTGAACATTGTCTCTTTCGGTGGTAGCTCTGAAAACCAATCTACCGATACGACCGAAACCATTGATACCGATTTTAATTTTTTCCATAATTTGTTGTTTTATAATAGGATTAATTTTATAAGATTGCTGCAAAAGGAGCGTGCAAAAATACAATAATTATCGGAATTATACAAACCATTTAAACGAGAGAAAAACATCTTTTCCTCTCGTTATGATCTGTTTTTGTTGTAATATTGGGGAATCACCTGCTAACAGATTGTACGCTCACCCAACGGATGATTACAATCCGTTACTCGTACCGCAATGCGGAAATCGGATCCAAGTTGGCGGCCTTCTTTGCCGGATACCAGCCGAAGAAGATACCGGTGATGGCGCAGACCAGGAACGATCCTAGAATGGCCATTTCGCTCACCACGTATGGCATGTGCATAAGCTTGGATGCCACATACGCGATTATCAGCCCTAAGATAATGCCGATGATGCCTCCGATCAAACTCAGGATCACACTTTCGCACAGGAACTGCAGCATGATGTCGCGGTTGTGCGCTCCGATGGCCATACGCAAACCAATCTCTTTGGTACGTTCGGTCACAGTAACATACATAATGTTCATAATGCCGATACCGCCCACCACTAACGAGATGGAGGCGATGGCGGCCAATAGTGTGGTCATCAGGCTGGTGACGGAGCTGATGGTGGAGACCAGCTCCTCCTGCGTGCGGATGTCGAAGTCGTCTTCGGCCCCGCTCTTGATGCCGTGGTTGCTGCGCAATATGTACGTGATTTCCGTGGCGGCCAATTCCGACTCCTCTTCCGAGGTGGCCGAGGCATACATCATATTAAAATAGGTGATGCCCAAAAAACGTTTCTGGATGGTGGTGTAAGGCGCAAATACGATGTCGTCCTGGTCGTCACCCATGCCGCTTTGCCCTTTCGACTCCAAGACGCCAATCACCGTCATGGGGATGGAACCAAAACGGATCGACTTGCCTATTGGGTTTTCTCCGTTGGTAAACAATTCGTTTACTACCGTCTGCCCGATGACGCACACCTTGTTGTAGCGTTTCACATCGTCGTCGGTGAACATTACACCCTCTTTCAACTCGTATTTGCGGATGTCCAGATAGGCGGCAGACACGCCGCTGACGGAACAGCTGTGGTTATTGTTGCCGTAAATCAGCTGCTTGTTGGTCGTTACATTCGGCGACACGGCAGCCACATAGCGGGTGTTTTTCGAAAGTGACTCCAAGTCTTTGTTGTCCAAGGTCTTGGATGATGACATACCCATATCCACACCGCCTCTGCGCTGACGTGCAGGCATGATCATGATCATATTGGAACCCATGGAGGAGAGTTCCGATTTGACACTTTGCGTGGAGGCCTGCCCGATGCTGACCATAGCGATGACGGAGGCGATACCGATGACGATGCCCAACATGGTCAGGGCGGTACGCATCTTGTTGCGGAACAGCGAGCTGATGGCTATTTTGATAAGGTTTCCGATGTTCATAGCTTAGTCTTCTTTTTGGAGGTTGAGAGCGGCCAGCGCATCTGCCGCCGACTGTGTGTCAATGGGCGCATCCTCGATGATTTGCCCGTCGCGGAGTTTGATTTTGCGGGTGGTGAACGTGGCAATATCGGGTTCGTGCGTCACGAACGCGATGGTCTTGCCCTGCTCGTGAAGGTCCTGAAACAGGCTCATGATCTCGTAGGAGGTTCGTGTGTCAAGGTTGCCGGTGGCCTCGTCGGCCAGGAGGATGACGGGGTCGTTGACCAGCGCGCGGGCGATGGCCACACGCTGCTGCTGGCCGCCGGAGAGCTGGTTGGGCATGTGCTCCATGCGGTTCTCCAACCCCACCAGCTTGAGGGCCGCCTCCGCCCGCTCGCGCCGCTCCTTGGCCGGCACCGAGTTGTTGTAGAAAAGCGGCAGCTCCACATTCTCAAGGGCCGTGGTGCGCGCCAACAGGTTGTAGTTCTGGAACACAAACCCGATCTTACGGTTGCGCAATGTGGACAACTCGTTTTTGCTCAGACTTTTAATGGAAACACCGTCAATGATGTAATCGCCGGCGGTGGGCGTGTCCAGACAGCCTAAGATATTCAGTAGCGTGGATTTTCCCGAGCCGCTGGTACCCATAATGCTCACAAACTCGCCTTCCGTGATGGAGAAGGAGATGCCCCGCAAGGCATGCACATCCTCGCTGCCCACGCGAAACACGCGCTCCAGTTTTTCTACTCTCAAAATATCCTGACCCATAGCTATCTCTGCTTTTTTTGTGGCGGACCCGGCATGAATGGATTGGAACTGCCTTCTTTCTGGGATTTGCCCTGCGGCATACCCTGTGGCATTCCGCCTTCCGGCATTCCTTTCGGCATTCCCGGCATAGCCTCGCTAACGCCGATGACAACCTCTTCTCCGGCTTGCAAACCTTCCGTTATCAAGGTGTTAACCCCATTGTTCAAACCGACGGCCACACTCACCTGCTCGTAAAGATTTTCTCCTTTTTTCACCCATATCGTCTTTCTGGAAACGTCTCTCAACCCACGGGCAACCTCATCATGATTTTTATATAATGTCTTGAACGTGTAGCCTTTTTTCTCAAACTGTTTCATCAAATCCTGATCCAAAGAGGCGTACAGGGCGGTCATCGGGATGCTGACGCCGCTCTCCTTCTTGGTGGTGATGCTCACGTTGGCCGTCATGCCCGGGAAGAGCTTGGTTTCCGGATTGGGCGCGTTGATGATGACGGTGTAGGTCACCACGTTGGAGGTTACCGTCGGGTTGATGCGGACCTCTTTCACCGTGCCGGTAAACACATCGTCGGGGAAGGCGTCCACGGTGAACGTCACGGGTTGGCCTGACTTCACCTCGCCGATGTCGGCCTCATCCACTTTCGCCTCCACCTGCATCTGCGTCAGGTCGTTGGCGATGGTGAACAGCGTAGGCGTGCTGAATGAGGAGGCCACGGTCTGGCCCTCTTCCACCGCCTTGTCCATGATGACGCCGTCGATGGGCGAGTAGATGGTGGCGTAGGAGAGGTTGGTCTGCGCACGCGACAAGTCCGACTGAGCCGTCTTGAGCTGGTTCTTGGCCAGGTTCAGCGAGTTGACCGCCGACTCATACGCCTCCTGCGTGGCTGCCTTGTTGTCGTAGAGGGCTTTCACACGGTCGAACTGCTGCTGCGCCAATGTGAGATTGCTCTTCGCGTTCGACACGCTGGTCTGCGCCTGCGTGAGCTGCTCGTTCAAGTTGGAGCGGTCGAGTTCCGCCAGTTTCTGTCCTTTTTTCACGTTGGTGTTGAAATCCACGTAGATATGCTCCACGATACCCGACACCTGCGTGCCCACGTCCACCTTATAGACGGGCTGCAGCTCGCCAGTGGCCGTCACCGTCACCTCGATACTGTCGATGGTGCTCCGCATCGTGTTGATCTGCATCTCGGTATGCTTGCCTTTCTTAAGTACAAAAAACAAGATCACCGCAATCAATACAATCGCCGCGATGATGATAATCCATTTTGCCTTTTTTGATAGTTTTGCTGACATATTTGTAGTTTGTTAAGATTATACTTTTCTACTTTCCTACTTTTATACTATACTCCCACCCTTACAACTTCACCGGCACGCCCATCATCACATCCAGAATCTTGCGTTCCAGCACAAAGGAGTATTTGGCCTGCATGTATTTGTTAAGCTGATTGAGATAGTTGGTTTGTTGTTGGATGAGGTCCACCGCCGTCACGGAGCCGTATTTGAACTTGAAGCTGTAGGCGTTGTAGTTGGCCTCATACGCATCTTTCTGGGCTTCGGCCACAAGGTAGTCGTTTTGCGACGAGAGCACGTCGAGGTAATACTGCTGCAGTTCGCGGCCCACCTGGTATTCGGTCTCCTTTTGGCTCAGCTCGGCCTGCTGCACACGCAGTTCGGCCAGCTGCACATTATGGCGCACGGAGCTCCGCTGATAGATGGGAATGCTGAGGTTGAGCCCGATGTTCTCACCCAAACCATGCCAGAGTTGCGTGCCCCATCCCAGATTTTCGGACAGATTGTTGTTGTTATAGCCCGTGCTGATGCCGGCGTTGAGCGACAGGCTCGGATAATAGTTGGCCTTCCTCAGCTTCACATCGTACTGGGCATCGGTGACATCGTTCTCTTTCAGCTTCAGTTCCGGGAGGTAGTTCATCGATTTGGTCATCATCTCCTGCATTTGCGGGACCTCCAGATTTTTGAAGAGTGTGGCACTGTCAGGACGCACGATATGGATGTCGGCATTGGGATTGATAGCCAACAAGTTCTTAAGGGTGAGGTAGTTGTTTTGGATGTTGATTTTGGTGTTTTCAATGTTGTAAAGATCGGAGGTGTGCTGGGCCTGCAGCATCTTATACTCGCTTTCCAGAATCTTGCCCACCTTGAACTGCTGTTCGCCCTGCTCCATCTGCTCCTTGCTGCTTTTCAACACTTCCTGCTGGTACTCCAGCATATCCTCATTCATCATGATGTTCAAAAAAGCCTGGATGATGGAAACACGGATGTTGTTTTTCTTCTGTTCCAGTTCCAATTCCGACTGCTCCACTTGCAACTTGCTTTGTTTTATGGAATTATAATTGCTGAGGCCGTTAAACAGCGTCATCCCTGCACTGATGCCGTAGTTGCCGTTCCAAGAGACCGACTTCTGGTAATGGTTGGTGCCCAAACCCTGGGAAACGGATGCGGAAACCGATGGAGCGATGTTTTCCTTAGCTTGCTTGAGGTTGATTTCCGAAGACTGGATATTCAAACCATACGTCTGTAGCGTGTAATTGTTCTCCTCGGCATACCGGATACAGTCTTCCAAAGATAACTGCATCGGATTCGAAGTCGTTGTCGTAGAATTGATTTGGGAAAAGGAAACGGGTATTAAACCCAGTAAAAGAAAGCTTAGTATAAATATGTTCTTCATCTTTGAAAAAAAAGAAAGATGATTTAATATTTGGGCCAAGGTTTAAAAGGTGGTGAAAAAAAATTTTAGGCAATGATATAGATATTGACCCAAGAGGATTATGACGGCATTTTTCCATTGTTTATGATATTCGTGGCACCTCAGTGCCGCACGAA
>JBGUMF010000021.1:0-38303 GCA_045116675.1 Bacteroidales bacterium | reverse complement strand
TGACAAGGTCCCCAATACGGGAACCGTCCCGCTCGTGACATTCTTGGTCTGGGTCAGGTTCAAAGAATCCGAATGGAGCGTGATGACGGCATTATGGCCGGCAAAATTCAAAGACAGGGAGCCTTTGTTGGCCACCGACACCGTGACATTATAGGTGTTCTGAGGGCAGTCACCGAGCGACGGCACCAGCATGGCCACTATCGAAGCGTCCGTCTCCGCAATCTGGTTCGCATACGCGCCCATGTACGTCAGCGCGGAACGCTGCTGGCCGCGGATATCCTGCATCACCAGCGGCATACGGCGGCACTCCATCCCCGTAAAGTCGGTCGGAAGCAGGCTGTTCAGCGCATTCGCCATCGGCGGCAGCAGGGATATGTTGTTCGTACACGTGGTCATCGCACCCTCGAACTCGGCAACGGAATTACGGGCTACCGTCGTGTAGGCAATTGATGATGAACGCGAATACAGATCATTGTAGGCACCTACCGCCTTGGATGTTCCATTCAGGTACAAGGCAAAGTTCGTGTTGTCGCTGCTGTTGCACTCATTGATGATCACGTTGTTGTTCAGGTAGGTTATGTTATTGGCCGTCGTGTTCTTGATGTGCAGTGCCGCCGTGTTGCTGTACGGAGCATCCGACTTCACATACAAACTGTTATGGGCCAGCTTCAGACCGTTGGCGTTGTCCAGCTGCATGGCATACGACGTCCCTTCCGTCACCGGGTACAGGATAACCTCATTGTTGTAGATGTAGCCCGTGTCAACCGCCGTGGAGGAGCTGCTTCCCACGTAGATACCGAATTTGGAATCCCCCACCTTCACGTGGTTGTTCCGGATATAATAATTCTGCGTGGTCAGATTCTTGGCTTGGATACCATACTCGGCATTGAAGACGCTGTCTATGGTATTGCCGTCAATGTCCGCGGAAACGATATTCTCGACATACACACCGCTGAACTCCTGATGGCTTCCCATCGGATACTGGGTGATGTGGTTGTTACGGACCACCAGCGGCATGGAATACTTGGAGTATAAGCCCCTGTAGCAGCTGCTGATGCGGCAGTTCTCCACCGTCAGGCTGTTCTGGCGGCGGTTGTTGCCGGATTGGGTGTTGCCCACATAGTACACGCCGAAGTTACCGCCCTCCATGATACAGTTGCGGAAAACAACCGTGTCCGGCGTCGTGGTTGCCGATGTCTCGCGGCCCACCGCATAACTCGTGGTAGTCGTCGTGTTGGTGGGATAGGCTACCATCTTGCAGTTGTCAAAGCTAATGTCACGGCTCCCGTTCCCACGGAACACCACCGCCCGAGAGGCTGCCTGCTGGCGCCCCTGGAACGTCATGTTCTGGAAATGCAAGTTCTCCACATTGATCAGTGTAAGAGCACCCTGATATACCGTGGCAGAGGTGTCGGGCACATTGGCCGTGACAATGACATTGTCACGGTTGTCACCGATGAAGGTGATGGTGTTCACATCCGACTGGCCGCTGTATCGCTGACGGAAATAGCAGTCCTGGTAAGTGCCCGGACGCAGGTGGAAACGAACCGGTCCGCCCAGCTCGCAATACTCCAGGTTGTCGCGCACCTCGCGCATGTCCGCAAAGTCCGGATTGGAACCGCCCACGGTATAATCACCCTTCAGAAGGCTGTCGCAGGAATACCAGGATATCTTCAGCGTGTCGTTCACGTGGTATCCGTCCACCGCCCCGTTACGGGTCTTCACAAACACCTTGATATGGTTCCAGCCGTGTGTGGGACGGAACGTGCCAAGGTTCAGCGTGTCGCGCTCGTCAAAGCAGAGGGAACCCGTCCAGTTGTGCGACGTGTTGTGCGTCACCTGGCCGGCCTCATTACGCACCTCGAAGCCCACCGTCAGGGCCGTCTGGTAGCTGCTTCCTGTCTGGACAGAGTGGTCCGCGTCGCTTCGGTTCTTGAAATAGAGCTTCACGGGATGCGCAGTACCCGTGGTGAAGCAGTGCGGCCACGTGCCCTTGTTCAAGCTGTCGAGTTGGGCATCGTTGTTCTGGATATTCGTGTAGGTGTGGTGCGCCACTAGGAAATCATCCTTTCTGGCAACACTACCATGCACATCCTCCATATATATATGGTAATGGATCGTGTCTTTATAACAGATGGTCGGCAAATCCCATTCCGCCAGCACCGTATGACCAGATGCAGTCAGGTTATTGCTCGTGATGGTGTTCGGAACCGTCACCACCGGACCGGCCGCGGCCTGGAACGGACATATCTGATACGTGAAACGCAGTTTGGAAAGGTCGATTGTATCATTATCCTTCAATGTGGCATGGATGGTGTAAGGTCCGATATTGTTGTTGAAGTTAGTACCCACGTTGTGATAGATGGGGTTGGTCAGGGTGATCGTCGGCGGAATCAGCTCGCAGTTGGAGAGCAGCACATGCACGTTGTCCAAATACCAGCCCTTGCACTGCTCCGTGTTACTGGTAGATGGGGACGACTTGTTCACACGGAACTCCAGACGCACATACTTCGTCGTACCATCGAGCACGAAGGAGCTCAGGTCGAACTTCTCATGTCTCCACCAGTTGGCTGCCGGGTTCGCGTTCAGCGTGTTCGGCTGCCAGTTGCCGGTACCGCTCGGATACCAGTTCGCCGCAAACTGTCCGGAACCCAAACCCGCCTGGGAGAAATCCGCCGCTCCCGAGTTCACAGTGCCTCCCGGATTCATGGTACCTGCTGACAGATAGCACGCGCTGGACTGATTGAACGTCAGCTTTACCGGGTTGCCCCAGTTCGGCTGGCCCGTGAAGTCGAGGCCGCTTGCCTTGCTGAAGTAGATGTACGCCTCGTCCAACTTGTCCACCTTGCAGATATGGTCGAACTCAAGATAGAACTTCCGCACTGAATCCATCATGGAGGTGTTGGTCAGATCGATGGTGGCCAGATACACCGTTGACGCACCCGAGTGGGTGTAAACAGGCGAGTGGAATGAGTTTGGTGCCGACACCTTCAAGGTGGCATCGGTCTTCCAGTCACCACCCGTCGCATCGAAGATGTAGGTCGTGGTCACCTGCGGATTGGCTCCATCAAAATTCTCAAAGTAAACTGTTGCCGTGTCCATCGGCTGTGCGAGAAGGATGGCAGGCAGCATTAAGGTGATGATAGCAGCGAAAATCTTTTTCATTTGTATTGGATATTTTTATTAGCAAAAGAACAACTTTTGTATAATAATACACATTATACAATAAGCCGACAAAAATACACTTTTTTATTGAAAATCCAAAGGGTCGGAAAAGATTTTTTCAAACAGCCTGATACGAACGCATAATTTCCTCACATTCTGCGATGGAGGTGGCTGCCATCAGGCGCATGCGCACGGGCTTGAAATGGTCTAATCCCTTGAAATATCCGGCATATTGGCTGCGCATCTCCAGTACCGCACGGCGCTCGCCTTTCTCGTCCATCGTCTGGCGGAGCTGCCTCAACACCATCCCCACCCTGTCCGCATAATCCGGCACATAGGGTTCCCGTCCGGCAAGGACATCCCTCACTTGTCGGAAAATCCACGGGTTTCCGATGGCCGCGCGCCCGATCATCACCGCATCCACCCCATACCGCTCGCGGTAAAGGATAGCCTTTTCGGCACTGTTGATGTCGCCGTTGCCAATGACGGGTATCGCCATGCGCGGGTTCTGTTTCACCGCTCCGATCAACGACCAGTCGGCCTCGCCCCCATACATCTGCGCACGCGTGCGCCCATGGATGGCAATCGCCTGCACCCCGACATCCTGCATCCGCTCGGCCACCTCCACGATGGGTTTTGACGAACTGTCCCAGCCCAGACGCGTCTTCACCGTGACCGGGATCTTCAGTTCCCGGACCACCGCCGCCGTCAGCGCTGCCATTTTCGGAACATCCTGCAAGATGGCCGACCCCGCCCCTTTGCTCACCACCTTCTTCACCGGACAGCCCCAGTTTATGTCCACAAAGTCAGGACCCGCAGCCTCCGCCAAATGCGCAGCTTTCACCAACGACAACTCGTCGTGACCGAAAATCTGGATGCCAAACGGACGCTCCCGCTCGTCAAACGCCATTTTCCGGATGCTCTTCTCCACCTCCCGCGACAACGCATCCGAAGAAACGAACTCCGAAATCAGGACATCCGCACCCTGTTCCTTGCAGGCCAGACGGAAAGCACGGTCCGTAACCCCCTCCATTGGAGCGAGATATAACGGGAAAGGCATATCGGAAATCAAATCTTTTATCGAAATCATACGGGCGGCAAAGATAATTTTTTTATTTTTGCAACTGTTTTCAAAACGACATCATAATTCATTTCAACTTAATTCATCAATAATTAAAAAAAACTACTATGAAAAAAATTTTCTCATTATTGGTCGTCTTCGGTCTGATTTTCACCATGTCAGCCCAGAACGTTCATGAATCCCCCATCAAGTTCGGGAAACAGAAAATCTCCGGCTACGAACTCAGCATTCCGTCCGCCAACTCCGAGCTGGTGTACGCAGCCCTTCGCGAGCGCATGGAGAAGAACTACAACATGAAAGGTTCCAAAGAGGGCAAATTCCGCGCCTACCTCAACCAGCCTTTCGCCCCGTTCGGCTCCGCCAACTATGACATGTACTACAACGTGACGGAAACCGGCAAGAAGGGTGCCAAAACCGCATTGCTCTCCTTCATCGTCAGCTCTGGCAACATGAACGCCATCACCTCCGAAAACAACCCGGAGACCGCCACAGCCATCAAGGCATTCCTCAACGACCTAGGCACGTACATCCACGAGTTCTCCCTCCAACAGCAGGCCAACAACTTGCAGGAAAAACTGGACAAGCTCAACAAGGACCAGAAATCTCTGGAAAAAGACAAGGCCAAAGCCGAGAAACAAATCGAGAAGCTTCAGAAAGAGATTTCCGAGATCGACAAAAAACACCAGGCCAATGCTGAGGAGATCCGCAAAATCGAATCCGACCTCAACGCTGTCAAAAACCGCATGAAATAATTTGTCGGAAAAAAAGAAAGCAGGAGTTATTTCCTGCTTTCTAACTCTTTTTTCAACGCGGCCACGTCCGCATACAAAGTGGAAAGATTTTTGGTATAGACCAATTCTTTCCATTTTTGTTGTACATCGATAGCCGGTATTCCGAATAAGGTCTGATTCTCTTCAGTCACGTTCTTGTTCACGGCGGAGAAGGCATAAAGCACTGTGTTTTTGGCTATATACAGATCCTTGTTGACACAGGCCTTGGCCCAGATCTTGCAGTCATCGTCCACATACGTGCAGCCGGCGATGCCGCTCTGGGCCCCCAACAGCACACGCTTGCCGATGTGCGTGTCATGCCCCACCTGAACCAGATTGTCGAACTTGCAACCGTCGCCGATGTAGGTAGTGCCCGACACGCCCTTGTCGATGCAGCACGAGCAACCCACCTCCACATCGTTTCCGATGTACGTGTCGCCACAGGATTCCAGCTTCACCCAAGCATCGGGGCGTTTCTGGAAATAGCAGGCATCCCCGCCAATGGTGGAATTGGAGTGTATGATCACATTATCCCCAATGACCGTGTTAGCGTAGATGCTCACATTGGAATGGATCAGACAGTTGCGCCCGATTTTAACATTCTCGCCAATGAACACCAACGGCTGTATCACCGTCCCCTCGCCGATGACGGCTGTCGGGTGGATGGCCGTCTGCTGCGGGTTGAAATGCACAAAACGCCGCACAATGGCCAGGTAATCCTTCAGCGGGTCGTCCGTGACAATCAGAAGCTTGCCGTCAGGACACTCCACATCCGCCTTGTCAATCAGCACCACAGAAGCCTCACTCTGGAGCATCCGCTTGTAGTACTTTTCGTTATCCACAAAGGAGATGTCGCCTACTGCCACAGAATGCAATTCGTTTATGCCCGTCACCGGACCGGCGAAGTTGCCCTTCTGCTGGACGGGATGGCCGATCATGGCCAAGATATCCTCAACAGGGATAGGATGTTCGAAACGCATGAACAGGAATTTAGGAGTGTGTCCGAATGCCAAAGCATCCGTAAACAACTATTTCACTCTTTCGGAATATTTGTTGTTACGGGTGTCCACCTTGATCATCTCACCAACGTTAATGAACAAAGGCACATAGACTTCCGCACCGGTTTCCACCACCGCACGTTTGAGCGAGTTGGTGGCCGTATCGCCCTTCACGCCGGGATCGGCCTCAACCACTTCCAGATCCACGAACGGGGGAAGTTCACAGGTCAGCGGAGTGTCCGTATCCGTATGATACATGATTTCAACGGCTTGGCCCTCTTTGAGCAAGCTGGGGTTGTTGATGAGGGATTTGTCGATGGAGAGCTGTTCGTAGGTCTCCGTGTGCATGAAATTGTACGTGTTATCGTCCTCTTTGTACAAGAACTGGTACGGACGGCGCTCCACGCGGGCGAGTTCGATCTTGATGCCGGCGTCAAAGCGGAACTCCTGCACTCTGCCGGATTTGATGTTTTTCAGTTTCGTACGGACAAAGGTGTTGCCTTTGCCGGGTTTCACATGAAGGAATTCGACGATAGTCCACAATTCATTGTTATGGACGATGCACAATCCATTTTTAAAATCAGCTGTCGTTGCCATATACGTGTGTTTTTATTTTAAATATAATCGGCGGCAAAAGTACGCTTTTTTTCCTTTTGCGCCTCTTACCACCGACTACTTTAATAATAAAAAACTGACTTTCAGCCTATTGCATTAATCCACCACAACACCGTGACGGTCGATCATTTTCCGCAGGTTAATCAGTGCATAACGCATACGGCCCAGTGCCGTGTTGATGCTCACGCCCGTAGATTCGGCAATCTCCTTGAAACTGTAATCCTGATAGATGCGCATGACGAGGACCTCCTTCTGCTCTTTTGGGAGATAGTCCACCAGATTGGACACATCCTCAAAAATCTGTTCTCGGATAAGTTTCTGTTCCACCGATTCCTCACGGGTGCTGATCACGTCGAAGATGTCGAACTCCCCATTGCCCTCATAGAGCGGCAGACGCTGCACTTTCCGGTAGTAGTCGATGCGGAGATTGTTGGCGATACGCATAATCCATTGGAAGAACTTGCCCTCCTCGTGGTAGTTTCCGGAACGGATTGTGTTAATAACCTTAATGAAAGTATCCTGGAAGATATCTTCCGCCAGTTCCTTGTTCTTAACAGAAATCATGATATAGGTAAACAGCCGCTTCTCGTAACGGGAAATCAAGGCTTTCAGCGCAGACTCGTCCCCATACTGGTAACGTTGCACTAATTCATTATCAGACAAAACATTAGCTTTCATCAGAAACTCCTTTCTTTATTAATATGAACGAACTAATAAAGTAAATGTTTGTCGATAGAATGCTGTTTTTGTTATCTAATACTTGAACGCTGCAAAAATACATTTTTTTTTAATCCGCAACCCCAAAAACTGTTTTTTCAAAAAAAAATCACACCATAATGTTTATAAAAACCATCAACAAGTTGATAATAAAGCACATAACACATCTACTTTTAAAAAAAGGGGCGAAAAACGGAACGACGGGTGTCCAAACGACGAAAAAAATGTATTTTTGCACGTCAAAAGGAAAAAGCCATGGCCTCGTTTGAAAGTTTGTATAACAAAATAGAATACAACGTGAAAGCGGCGGCGTTGCACATGGCGGAACTGCGGAAGGAGAACGAAATGCTGCGCCAGGAGGTGGATCTGCTCCGCCAGCAGCAGCAGGGGTTGAGAAAGCAGCTGGCTGACATGGAAGAGAAAATCAAATTAACAATAATTACAAAAACAATATTAGACAAAGAAGATAAGAAAGAAACCAAAAGGCAGATACAAGATTGGGTGCGGGAGATTGACAATTGCATAACCCTTCTCACGAGCAAGTAGTGATGGAAGAAAAGATAAAAATCACAATACAGGTAGCGCAGAGGCCGATTACGATTCTGATACAGAAAGAGTGGGAGCACTACTTCCGGGAAGCGGAAAAGATAATCAACGATAGTTTTCTAACATTCGCCAAAAGATGGACATACAAAGACCAACAAGACCTACTCTCCAAGATACTGGTCGATTTTGTGGTGAAATGGCTGGCCGATGAAGAGAGACTGAAAGCATACGACGAGGAGCTGGTTCCGATGATGGAATCCCTGAAAAACCTCACCGACACATTAGAAGTTGATTGATTCGTTCTTTGAAAAAGACATCCCGCATAAGTCCAGATACGTTTGTTAAACTCAACACATTTACAAACGAAGGGGACGCTTGCCTTACCTAGAACAGGCCCGAATCCGTACGGATGGAATTCATTCCCGGGGAAGCGCGAAGTAAGTCGGCACCTTCGATCATATCAGATAGGAGTTTTTCGAAACCCTATGGGGCTTATGCGGTTTTTTTATGCCGCCTGCCCAACACACCCAACCGCTTGAAGTGCCCATACAATATTAACTAAAACCTATTATATATGACAGTACTTTGGATTATCATAGGCATTGTGATTGGAGCCGCAGTCGGCATCACATTAGCCTATACCCTACTCAAAAACCAACTCACAAAATCCGGACGCGAAGCTTTGAAGAAAGCCGAAGAAGACGGCGAACTGCTGAAGAAAGAGAAAATCCTCCAAGCCAAGGAGAAATTCCTGCAGCTGAAGAGCGAATACGAGAAGACCGTCAACGAGCGCAACCAGCAGCTGGCCTCCGCCGAAAACCGCATCAAACAGAAAGAGAACACCCTCGGCCAGAAGATGGAGGAACTGAACCGGAAGACCGCCGAGAACGCCTCCCTGAAGGAGACCCTTAACAAACAGCTGCAGGCAGCCGCCCAGAAACAGAAAGAGCTGGACAGCCAGACCGCCATACAGAAAGCCAGGCTGGAATCCATCGCGGAACTCACCTCCGAGCAGGCCAAGGAACAGCTCATCAGTCTGATGCAGGACGAAGCCAAGGCTGACGCCATGGTGCTTATCAAGGATATTGTGGACGAGGCCCGCAACACCGCCAACCTCGAAGCCAAGAAGGTGGTGGTCAACGCCCTCCAGCGTACCGGCGTGGAGGTGGCCTTGGAAAACACCGTCTCCGTATTCAACATCGAGAACGACGAAATCAAGGGCCGCATCATCGGCCGCGAGGGACGTAACATCCGCACCCTCGAGAACCTCACCGGCGTGGATGTCATCATCGACGACTCGCCCGACGCCATCCTGCTCTCCAGCTTTGACCCGGTGCGCCGTGAAATCGCCCGCCTTTCTCTCCAGAAACTGGTTTCCGACGGACGTATTCACCCGGCCCGCATCGAAGAGGTGGTGGCCAAGACAAAGAAACAAATTGAGCAAGAGATTGCCGAACTCGGCAAACGCACCTGTATCGATCTCGGAATCAATAATATGCCGCATGAGCTGATGCGTATGGTCGGCAAGATGCGCTACCGTTCCTCCTACGGGCAGAACCTGCTGCAACACTCTAAGGAGGTGGCCAACCTGTGCGCCACGATGGCTGCCGAGCTGGGCCTCAACCCGAAAATCGCCCGCCGTGCCGGCCTTCTGCACGATATCGGCAAGGTACCCGACACAGAACCTGAAATGCCGCACGCTCTCTTCGGAGCCCGTCTGGCCGAGCAATACAAGGAACGTCCGGAAATCGTCAACGCCATCGGGGCTCACCACGACGAGATGGAGATGACCACCCTCATCGCCCCCATCGTCCAAGTGTGCGACGCCATCTCCGGCGCACGTCCCGGCGCACGCCGCGAGGTGGTGGAAGCCTACATGAAGCGTCTCAACGACCTCGAGAACCTGGCCCTCACCTATCCTGGCGTGGTGAAGACCTACGCCATCCAGGCCGGCCGTGAGCTCCGCGTCATCGTCGGAGCCGAAAAGGTCACCGACGCCGAAGCCAACCAGATCTCCTTCGATCTTTCGAAGAAAATCCAGAATGAAATGACCTACCCGGGCCAAATCAAGATCACGGTCATCCGTGAGACACGGTCCGTCAACTATGCCCGATAGACAGCTATCATGGAAGAGGAGAAGAAACCCAACAAACGGCGACGCAACTTCCTGTTGTTATACGGCGGCACCCTGCTCGCATTCCTCGTCTATTTCTTTTTCTTCTCCTCCCACTCTTTCAAAACCCACCTCTCCCTTGACCGCAAGATCAACAATCTCGAAGAAAAGATCACCTCAACGAAGAACCAGGTGGGCAATGTTTACACATTCGAGCAATTGAACAACGACAGCACTCTCTTAGAGAAGTACGCGCGCGAACATCTTAATATGCACCGCGCCGACGAAGATGTTTTTATTATCATTCATGAATAACAGAGCAGACGGAATCCGGATCCTCATCATCAATGGTGTGAACCTGAGCCAACTGGGCACCAGGGAGGTAAACCTGTACGGTCACCTATCCTTTGAGGATTACCTCGCGCAACTTCGGGCAGAATACCCGGATGTCCAGATGGACTATATCCAGTCTGACATTATCGGGGAGCTTTGTTCGGCCATCAGCCATTCCACGCCATACGATGCGGTGGTGCTGAACGCAGGTGCTTTCACACACACCAGTCCCGAACTTGCCGACGCGGTGCGTTCCACGACCACACCGGTAATCGAGGTCCACATCAGCAACCTGTTCGGTCGGGAGCGGTATCGTCGCCACTCCGAACTGGCGGCCCATTGTGCGGGTTTCATCTGCGGATTTGGCTTGGACAGCTACCGGCTGGCCATTGAATCGATATTACATAAAAAAAAATCACCCTCTTAAACTTCAGACCTGTCGCATTGTCATTGCATCTGTTTTTTTGAAAATCACAAACATTTAAAATCATATTTGTTATGAAAAAAGTATTTAGTTTACTGATTGTTATGGCTTTTGTTTTCGCAGCTGTCGCCCAAGAGGCCGGCGAAAAGTCCAAGAAAGTAAAAGAACCCGAAATCACGTTTGAGAGCCTCACGCATGACTACGGCAACATTCAGCAAGGTGATAATGGAGTGTGTGAATTCCGCTTCAAAAACACCGGCAAGGCTGATCTGGTTCTCACCAACTGCCGTGCCAGCTGCGGCTGCACCGTTCCCGAATGGCCTAAGGATCCTATCGCTCCGGGCAAAAAGGCTGTCATTACAGTGAAATACAATACCCAGCGCCTCGGTGCCATCAACAAGACGATCACCGTTGAATCCAACGCCATCAACAACCGCGTGGTTCTGAACATCAAAGGCAATGTGGCCGCAAAGCCTGTGGAGGCTGCTCCCAGCAACGAAGCAAGTCCTATGAAGACCAACAACTAACAAAACAATGAAAAGAATACTCATTATCGGAATCTTACTCTGCGGCATCCTTTTTGTCCAAGCACAGAGCAAAACGCAATCCAACAAGACGAGCAAGAGCACAAGCACCACCAAGACCGTCTATACGGGCACGGGCGCTGAAATCCAGTTCGACAAGCTCACTGTGGATTTCGGAACACTGAAAGTGGGTGACGTGAAGGTGGTGACCATCACATTCACCAACATCGGCAAGAAACCGCTGATTCTGGACGATGTGATCTCCTCTTGCGATTGCACCACGGTGACTTGGGAGAAGAAGCCCGTCATGCCGGGTCAGAAGGGTACCATCAAGGCCACCTATACGGCCAAGAACACCGGACTGATTAGCAAGCGCCTGACCGTGCTTTCCAACGCAAATACCGACAGAGTGATATTGCAACTGAAGGGTGAGGTCAAGTAAGGCCTCCCCTATCCCTGGGGTCGTTTGGTTTTGACAGCGGGTTCGGGGGATTGTAAGCAGGTCGGAGTTTGTGAGCCGACTCCGTCAAAAATCAACTCTCGATGCCAATAAACGGCGAAACTTCTTATGCATTCGCAGCGTAACCGTTGCGGATCCTGCCGCGCAGACAAGGTCTGTAGCCGCGGGCGCTTCCCCGGAAGTTAATCGGTCCGACGTCCGGCCAGAAGTGTCATAAAGGGACAGATAGCGAGTGTAGGCCTCGATGCACAAGCGAAAATCTTGAGGATACGCGCCAGACAGGTTGGTCCCGTACCATTCTGGCGCCGACAAGCAAACGGAGACTAAACTTGTAGAAAGCAATTCTGCGGCCGGTTTGGACGAGGGTTCGACTCCCTCCGGCTCCACTTTGAACAGGGATACAGCTCCCTGAAATCAACAAAAATGCACTGATAATCAAACGATTGTCGGTGCATTTTTGGTTTATAAGGCCCGCAGCTCTCCGGAACAAGGTTCCACGGGTGCAAATCCGGTTGAAATGAACGTATATTTTAGTATCCCAATATTTTCATTATTTTTGCAGCGTTGTTTGATGACTATGGAGTCTAACAGGCTTATTACCATGGCCAACTATAACGCGATAGATGTTTTTCGAAATCCAATAACGTTTATGAAAAAAATAGTCGTCCTGTTACTTACCATTGCCGCTGTGATACCGTTTTACGGGGCACTCGCGCAAAAAGACCCGTATGAGCGGCATATCGACAGTCTATGCCAGTCTGGTCTCCTCGACGAGGCATACCAGTATGCCAAACAGCGTTGGCAGGGACTCCCGGCTGACAAAAGTCAGGCTTATAAGGATGCCACATTCGATTATTACAGAACGGCCTATATACTTGAGATGGCATACAGGTATCAGGAAAATTTCGAGGAAGCGTTGAAACTCAATGAGGAGATGCTGACCTTGATGAAACCGGGAACCGATTATTTTGCCATCCGCAATAAGATTGTTTGCTACTCCGGCTTGGGAAATTATAAGAAAGCTGCCGAAAACAGAGCCTTGCTGTACAAAGCTCACAAAAAGAACAAACTGCCGTGCGAGTACGAGCTCTGCCATTATTACAACTTCGATTATTTCAAAATAGACACCCTGAACATCTGGGGGTATGAATGGTACGACGAGTTGCCGAAAAACCGTTTCTCCACCAGCTTCACCAAGGTTGTCTATTACGTTTACAGCACCAATCCCGACGGCAGCGACAAAGACCAGCTTTACCGCCTGCATTTGATTATGTTTCATGGTACAGACATGCCTTTCGACTACATCATGACGAGATACATCTCAACGGAGAACGGCGAAATACGGGGTTCCATGTACGAATACACCTACAAGGAAAACATTGATTACGAAAAGCTGCACAATGACGTAATCGAGATTGTCAGGGGAGGCAAGAAAACCGACACTCAAAATAGTTCTCGTTACAGAGCATTTGAGGTTTTCAGCCCCGATACTGTCGGCGCCTCCGCAGAAGCCGTTGAGCCACGGGAGAAAACCGAATTCGTCTCCACGGAGCCTTACCAGGAGTTCCAACTTTTCTATGGCGACTACAAACATCTGAACATCTCGCTGAACGGGACTGTGAAGTCGGTGGTGCAAACCGATGTGCCCGTTTCTTTATTGAAAAAAGAGAACTCTTCAGAAAAGGTTTATGTCCGACAGCTAACATGGAAATTTTCCCCAGCGGGACATCTGTTCCTTTGTCATGTCAACGAAACTTTCATAAAGGACATTGCAGATTACGACTTTAACGATGACAGGCCTTTATCTGATGACAATTTTGTCTCCACAGACACGCTGGCTTATTACAGCTTTAACTCCGCTGGTCAGATGTGTCAAGTCATAAATGAAAACTATAGTAGCAAGAAAACTTTCGAATATGATCAAAACGGGCATTTGACAAAAGTGGCAACCTATTATTGGGACACTGATGTTTTGAGTGAGAAGACGATTGCTCTAAATGACGATGGGAAGCCGGTGCGAGTGGAAGAAAGAAGAAAAGAAAATAGAAACGGCTTAATAGGCATAGGCACTCTCGATTGCTATTGCTATGATGAGCGTGGCAACAAAGTAGCCCATCAGATGAACAATCACAAAGTCCAATGGATGGATGCTTTTGTGTACGACAGTCTGAACAATATGATTCTGGAGGGCCGTTGTAATGATTATAATGGTGATAATAATTCATGCAAATGCAAGGAATTTCGTGCAAGCAAAGGGTATGAATATGACGATCAGCATCATCTGATCCGCGACTATTCGATCGGTGACTGGAAACCCAGCGGATCGGACTGTTATTACCAATATGACAGTGCAGGAAGGAAGATTGACTACAAGCATTATGATGTGCGAGGCACGCAGCGGACTTTTGACAGCCATATTCAAACCACCTACGATTCCGCCGGCAGAACAGTGAAAAAAGAGGCTTTGTTAGGAGAGTTCCGGATTAACGAGTCCATTTTCGACTACATCATGGCCGTTTTGGAAGAATGGTCGTATGACGAACACGGCAATCTGGTGGAGCATGTCGGCTATAAGACAAAAGCCAATCCTTTCAGGATTGTCCGCTACCAATACGAATACGACCAGCAGGGGAATTGGGTGAAGCGCGTGCGATACGAAAGCTGCAACGGCTCGATGACCGCGACGGAGGTTGTGTTGCGCAAGATCGAGTATTATTATGAGTAACGGGACAATAGGAGAATCTTTGTGGGTGTAACGCTGGATAACCCGTCGTAAAGTGTCCGACATTCCTCAAAACTGAATCCTTTGCAGGTAGTCGGGAAGTTCCACACCATCCCAGCTTTGGCTGGTGCGTATCAGCTCGGTGGCCTGTACCGGCGGGGCGGGATTGTCTGTTTGTGATTGCATATTCTGTCTGTTTATAAATCAATAATCCTGTTGGCCACCTCTTCCGGATGGTCCACCAACAACTGTCCGTGGTTCATTTTGGGAAAGACTTCCACATGCGTGTCCGGGTGGATCTTGCAAAGATGTTTTGCTTGTGGTCTGGCCACAAATGCCTCCTTGGTGCCATACCAATAGTGTATATCTGCACCTTGGATGGATTCCAACTTATTGGTATAAACATCTTTATAGCCATCACGCACCGCTTTCCCTTTTCCGGATGGCCACACCTTCTTGCATTCATCCAAGAGCACATCGAAATAGTGCGAATGGAACACAAATTTCCAGAATCCGGTCCAATGATAGCAAGTCCAAACATTGAAACTCTGGTAATAACGCAGCGGGTTCACCGTCCACTTGGGAAGGGGCAGCAGCGGGGCCGCATCCATGATGGCATGGTCAATGAAAATCTCATTCCGTTCCATCATTCTGGACAGAATCTTCCCGCCCAAGGAAAGTCCGTAGGCAACATCCAAATGGTTGTTCAAGTTCTGCTGGACATATCGAATTGCCTGAGCGGCTTGATCGTTAACAGAGGTAAACTGAGATTCCTGCCCGATCAGAAATCCGTCGATGCCAACGGCAACGATGTAGTATTTGTCTTTCAGCAGCTCAATCAGCGGCAGGAATATTTCGTGGGACACTCCCAGCCCTGGAATCAGCAGCAAACTCTGGTTTTCTATATTTCCAAATGTATTGAATGTCATAAAAGATGATAATGGCAGAAAACATCAATATTCAATTAACACAACAGCCATGCATATAACCCTGCGCCGATAAGGCACGGAATCAACCCAATCAACATTCCCCAGCAGGATTGTATGAAATGATATTTCTTCTGATGATAGGCCTTGTCCATGTGCTCGGTGCCGGGCAAGCGGACCTTTTTCATGTTGGCAAACAACACCCAATCCAAGATGAAGCAGTCGTACCAGTCGATGAAGAGCCAAATCCCGTAACCCACACCCAATGCCGACCAGAAATTGTAGGCGCCAGCTAATTTGACCACCACCAGCAAAAGGGCGAGGGCGATGAGTAGCGCCATACCTTTCTTCAGCAACACGGTCGGCGAAAAGAATTTGGAAGGTATGCGTTCGTGTGTCTTGAAATACTCCTCCTGAATGTCCTCGGGGTAGTCTGCAATCCACCAAACGGGATTTTTGACCAGCGGAATCAGTATCATAGCCGTAAAAGCCGCTGTTAAAACTATTGTTTCGATAAGGATGATTGTCCAGTTCATAGTCTGAATGATTATTTTCCTTTCCGTTCATAAAATGTGACATGCACAATGTCGCCGAAGCTTTTGCCAATCTGTTTGCGGATGTCCTTCCGGATCCCGAGGATGTGGCACGGCGTTCCCATCTTCACAATCTGGCCGTCGTATGGAACGCCGTCGAAGGTGGCGTGTACCAACAGCCGACCTTTTCCGAACAACGCCTTGATGTCGAAGGGTACCTCCACGTAGGCGGCATCCATATCCTCATTTTGCAGGATCACGGCATCAAATTCCAATATGCGGGTTTCTTCGGGGTTCATGGTGGCAAAAGTACAAAAAAATCGCGGCCCGGAGACCGCGATCTTAAGATTAGAGTGCCCAGTCTTTTACGACTGAGGAACTTCCTCTATGGCTTCCCGGAACATCTCCTCGCATTGACGCACGCTTTCATCGATGTTGTATCGTTTTGCAAATTCGGCATACTCCTTTTCCATCTTTTGTTTTTCTTCCGGATGGTCGAGCCACCAGTCGATGCTGCGGGCCAGATCTTTCGGACTGCCGGGCAAAAAGAGCGAACGGCCGTCAAGGGCAAATTGCGGCGTGGCACTCACCTCCGAATTGGCGATGACAGGCACAAGTCCTGTTGCGAATGCTTCGATGCACGAGATGGCTTCACTTTCCATGTCGCTTGCATGGACATACAAATCTGCTTGAGCCAGCAAGTTGATGAGTCCTTCCTTGCTGAGGAACACAAATTGTGGTGGATTCGCCAGTTTCTCCCCGAGCTTTACGTATTCGTCGTGTTTGGGGCCCTTTCCGGCAAAAACAAGCTGGATCTTGTCGGCATACTTGGAAAGCGGGACCGCATTGATGATCACATCCTGACGTTTTTCCTGCGAGAGGCGCCCCACCATCACAATCAGGATCTTGCCTTCATACTGTGGCTCCTTAGGCCGTTTTGTATATTGGAATGCCGGATCAATGCCATTGGAAATCACGTGGATTTTTGCCTTGTAGCCGCGTTTTATAAGCTCGTCAGCCATAAACTGGGACGGTACGTGTATATGCGAAAAATGTTGGTACAACAGGAAGTTGAAGGTCTCGTAAAAACGGTTGTTGACCCATTCCACCTTTCCCAAGCCAACGGATGAAGTCATATTCTCGGGCTGGATATGAAATGCTGCCGTGGAAGGCTTGTGCATTTCGTCCGCAATGTGCTTGGTGACAGCTTCCAGAATAAATGGCATCATACAGTGCACCACATCCGCCCACTTGACCGCTTCGCGAATAATGTCCAAATCCACCTTCGCGAACTGGAAGCCGTGTGAGTGTATCAGATCGTTGAAGACCGGGACTTTGAACTCCTTGAGCGCAAACTTGTCAGGTGCAGGTTCGCCCGTTGTGAGAATCTTCACCTCATTTCCATGTTCGCGCAACACCGCAGCAAAACGCTGTGCGGAAATGCTGGTACCATTGTTGTTGGTATCGTATGTGTCAATAACGAGAAGGATTTTCATTCTGATACAGAGGAATCTTTTGTGATAAATGATGAGAATTAAAGTGTTATCACTCGCTTCATCTCCAGGTTCTCATAGCCTTTTTGCTCCTCTGCTATCGTTTCATTTATATCGTTCACGATGCAAAAATACATTTTTTTTATATCGTGAACGATATTTCGAAAAAAAATACAGCAGGAATATTTTGTGTCATAGAGAAGTTAACAAGAAATACAGTGATTAGTCGAGCACAAAGCTTTCGATTATTCCCTTGCATGAAGACCGCATTCGCGGTGCTCAGGCGATTCCCACCACCAGCGACCGGCACGGATATCCTCGCCTGGCTTCACCGCACGCGTGCAGGGCTCGCAACCGATGCTGGGATAACCATTGTCGTGTAACTTATTGTAAGGCACATGGTTGTTTCTGATATATTCCCACACCTGCGCTTCCGTCCAGTCAATCAGCGGGTTGATTTTCAGTATCTGGTGATGCTCGTCCCACTCGATCTTTTTCATCTCCTTGCGCGTGACCGACTGCTCCTTGCGCAAGCCGCAAATCCAGGCGTCAAGGGTTTTGAATGCACGGCGCAACGGTTCCAACTTGCGCACTTCGCAGCAGGCATGCCGTTTTTCTATGCTTTCGTAAAAAGGATTGACACCCAACTCTTTGACAAACTTTTGCAAGGCTTCAGTCTGCGGACAAAACACCTCCATTTTGATATTGTAGTGCAGATTTGTCTTGTCTATCAGCTGATAGGTTTCGGGAAACAAACGTCCCGTGTCCAAAGTGAAGATTCTCGCTTGTGAATTGATTTTCAGCATTATATCAGCCAAAGTCTGATCTTCGATGCTTAAACTGGAGGACAAAGCGGTGCGATTGCCATACATCTCCATAAAAAATCTAAGCACGCCCTCCGGTTCTTCATTCTTAAACCTCTGATTCAATTCCTCAATATCTTTAACACTGTATTTCATTGTTTTAACTCTTAACATTAAACTTTAACCCCAAAATATATTAATTCTCAAACGTTACCATTCCCGCGCCAATCGTCTCAAAACTGTCGGGATCAATGAAAATGAGGGATCCGGTGGTACGGTTGTCGGCATAGTTGTCCACCACCAAGGGCTGGGAAACCTTAACGTTAATGACAGCTATATCGTTCATTTTCAGAGAGGAAACGCCTTTCACCTTCTCCAAAGTGTTGACATCCACCTTGTAATCCACAGACTGCACCATCCCGATGGTTTCCGCCACAGCAGTGCGGATGATGTAGCGTTTGCGTAGCTGCATTTCCGTCTCGTTGAACCAGCAGCAGCGCATCTTCAGTTGCTGCGTGATGGCGGGTTGTGGGGCATCGGCAGGCACTAACATATCGCCGCGACTAATGTCTATGTCATCGTTGAGCAACACCGACACGGATTCGGGCGTATGTGCGATGTCCAACTCTTTGTCAGCCTGCATGATGGATTTCACAGTGCTTTCTAATCCAGAAGGGAGAACCCGTAATCGGTCGCTAACCCGTAGCACACCGCCTGCCATACGCCCGGCGTAAGCGCGGTAGTCGGGGAATTTGTCGGAGATGGGGCGGATGACGTACTGTACGGGCAACCGCATAGGTTGTGCGGGATCGCCCATTTTGTGGTCGATGGACACCGTTTCCAACAAGTGCATCAGCGTCCCGTCGCTGTACCACGGCATGTTGGTGGAATCTGTCACCACGTTGTCGCCATGCTTGGCCGAAATGGGAATGAACCGCAGTTCAGCACGAATGCCGATTGTGGCAACCATCTTTTTGTAATCCTGGCAGATGCCGTTGAAAACTTCCTCACTGAAATCCACCAAGTCCATCTTGTTGACACACACGGTGATGAATGGGATTCCGAGCAGTGAGGCAATGTAGGAGTGTCGTACGGTCTGTTCCACTACGCCGTTGCGGGCATCAATGAGGATGATGGCGAGGTCGGCGGTGGAGGCACCCGTCACCATGTTGCGGGTGTACTGCACATGGCCGGGCGTGTCGGCGATGATGAACTTTCGTTTCGGGGTTGCAAAGTAACGGTAAGCCACGTCAATGGTGATTCCCTGTTCGCGTTCGGCACGCAGTCCGTCGGTGAGCAGCGCGAGGTTCACCTCTTCGTTGCCGCGGCTCCGGGAGGCCGCCTCCACCGCCTCCAACTGGTCTTCGAAAATCGACTTGCTGTCATATAACAATCTTCCGATGAGCGTACTCTTGCCATCGTCCACACTGCCCGCCGTCGTGAATCGCAGCAGCTCCATGTCTAAGTATCCTTTGGTTTCCATATTAATAGTCTAAAAGTATCCTTCTTTCTTTCTGTCTTCCATAGCGGTTTCACTGCGTTTGTCGTCGGCGCGGCCTCCACGCTCGGTGATGCGGGTAGCAGCGATTTCGCGGATGATGTCCTCCAAGTTGTTGGCTTCGGAAATGGTGAGTCCGGTGCAGGTGATATCGCCGATGGTCCGGCAGCGCACACGGCGGGTTTCCACCACCTCTGTAGGCTTGAGCGTCATGCAGGGTTCTGCGGCGAGCCACTGACCGTCACGCAGGAAGCACTTGCGCTCGTGCGTGAAATAGAGCGACGGCAGCGGGATGTTCTCCTGATAGATGTACTGCCATACATCCATTTCGGTCCAGTTGCTGATGGGGAACACGCGGAAGTGCTCGCCCATGTTCTTGCGGCCGTTGAAGATGTTCCACAACTCGGGACGCTGGTTCTTGGGATTCCACTGTCCGAACTCGTCACGGTGCGAGAAAAACCGCTCCTTGGCACGGGCTTTTTCCTCGTCACGCCGCGCCCCACCGATGCAGGCATCGAACTTGTATTTCTCGATGGTGTCCAACAACGTGGTGGTTTGCAGTCGGTTACGGCTGGCGTTATAGCCTTTTTCCTCCTTCACGCGCCCGGTGTCTATACTCTCTTGCACGGAGCCGACAATCAGCTGCGCACCCAACTTCTCTACTAACGCATCGCGGTAATCAAGAGTTTCTTGGAAATTATGCCCGGTATCAATGTGCAGCAGGGGAAACGGTATTTTGGCAGGATAAAATGCCTTATAGGCCAAATAGGTAACCACGATGGAGTCCTTGCCACCGGAAAACAAGATGGCTGGCCGCTCGAACTGCGCTGCCACCTCACGTAGCACATAGATGGACTCGGATTCTAATTCCTTTAAATGAGTGAGTTTGTACATTTTTTTTGATTGGTGAATAGTGATTGGTTTATGAGAAGGCACCGGAAAGATATTTCTGGGTGAGTTCGTGCTGTGGATGCTTGAAAACCTGCTCCGCTGGACCCGACTCTATGATTTCGCCAAGATACATGAAAACCACATTGTCGGCAATGCGGAGGGCCTGCCGCAGAGTGTGGGTGACCATGATGATGGTGTATTGTTCCTTGAGTTTCACGAAAAGATCCTCCACGGTTTTGGCGGAGATGGGGTCGAGGGCGCTAGTCGCCTCGTCTGCCAGGATGTACTCAGGCTGAACCGCCAGGGAGCGGGCGAGGCACAGCCTCTGCTGCTGACCGATGGACAGGCGCGCCGCAGGGGAACGCAACCGGTCCTTCACCTCCTCCCAAAGTCCCACATTGCGAAGATTCTCCACGACAACACGGTGCAATGCCTGGCCTTTGCTCATCTTGTTGATTCGACAGCCGTAGGCCACATTGTTGTATATGGACATCGGCAGAGGGCAGGGGCGTTGGCTCACTAACCCGATACGGCGGCGCAACTCTGTGATTTCAGCCCCGCTTGCGATGACATTTTGGCCATCTACCAGAACTTTGCCGGCGAGTTTCACATCCTCCGTCGTATCAATCAGGCGGTTGAGTGTGCGCAACAAGGTGGTCTTGCCGCACCCAGACGGCCCGATAATACAGGTGATCTGCTTGTCGGGGATGGCGACGTTCACATTTTTCAGGATGTGGTTGCCCTTGATATGGATGTTAAGGTTTTCTATTTCTATCATATCTTTTGGTTTTGACCCCCACATTGCGCTCCTTCGTCGCTTATGTGGGGTTAATTGCGTTTCGCACGTCTTGCCTCTTCAAGGCTGCTTAAGGAATGTTGTTTATATTTTATTTTTGGAGAATTTGTTGGTGATAAAACGTCCGGAGATGCTGAGAATGAGCACGATGATGGTGAGGACGAGGGCGGCGGCGTATGCGCGGTCCTGGACTTCCGGGATGGGACTGCTGAGTTGGAAGAAGACCGCCAACGGCAAGGTGGCGGCGGGTTGCGAAAGGGAGGTGGGGATGCTGTCGGTGTAGCCGGCGGTGAACATCACGGCAGCGGCATCCCCGATGGCACGACCGATGGAGAGCAGGGTGGCGGTGGCAATGCCCGGCGCAATCTGCCGGAGTACTACCTTCAGCGTCTCCCATTTGGTGGCTCCCAATGAGTAAGTGGCATCCAAGATGTCTCGGGGAAATGCTCGCGTGGCCTCGTCCATCGTGCGGATAAAGATGGGGATAATGAGCAACGTGATAACGAGAATGCCGCCCAACAGAGAGGTGCGCAGACCGAAAAAGACCATGATGGTGAAGGCAAAGGCACCATACACGATGGAAGGCACGCCGAAGAGCACGTCAAAAGCCATGCGGGCAGTGTATGCAAGTTTCGATTCCGATTTCAGATAGACATTCAGGTAGAAGACCACCGGAACGGAGATCAGCAGACCCAACACCGTGGAGGCACCCACGATGTAGAGCGAACCCACGATGGCGTTCAGAAAGCCGCCCTCCTTGCCGATATAGAAACCGCCGCCTGGAAGACTGCTCACCATATTCCAACTCATGGCTTTCCAGCCGTGGGAAAAGATGGTCCATACCACGCTGATCACCATTCCGAAGACCACAATCATCGACATCCACATAAACACTTTGGCGACGGATTCCCGTATTTTTTTACTTTTCAGTTCCATATCTTACAATTCATAAATCACAATAATCTTTTTTCCATTCTATACAGGACAATTCTCGACAACAGATTAAATGCCAGCACCACAACAAACAGGATGAGGGCGGCAAGCATCAAGGCGGATTCATAGAGCGGCATGGAAAGCATCTCGCCATAGTTGTTGGCGATGAGCGCAGGGATGGGATAGCAACCGTCAAGAACTCCGTTGGGCAGGGTCATCACGCAGCCACACACCATCAACACGGCTATGGTTTCTCCCATAGCACGTGAGACGGCCAGCACAGTTGATGCGATCACTCCAGTCAATGTCCTGCGAATCACCACTTTACATGTGGTCTGCCAGCGGGTTGCGCCCAACGCTAAGGAGGACTCGCGCAAATCCTTTGGCACCATGCTGAAGACTTCGATGAACAGGCTGACCAGAAGCGGCAGTATCATCACGCCTAACACAATGCCGGCGGCCAGAACCGTGTATCCCGACGAATACTCTACAAAGTGCGGAGCAATTTTATTCGAAATGAAAGGAACAATGACCAAAGTTCCCCAAATGCCATATATCACAGAGGGCAGTGCCGCAAGGATATCCAACGCAGGGAAGATGTATTTCCTGAACCTTGGGCGTGCATATTCGGTGAGATAGACCGCCGTTAACAAAGAGACAGGCAAGGCCAGCAGAATGGCAATCAGGGTGACCCACAAGGTGCCGGCAACGAACGGCAGAAAGCCGAACTCTCCCTTCATCGGCTTCCACTCTGAAGAGGTAAGCAAATGCCACAAAGACTCTCCCCTCAGCACCGGCGCCGACTTCAGGTATAGTCCGATGAACATCACGACCACAAAGAGGATGGAGACCACCGTGAGGATAAACATGGTGGCTTGGGCGGTTTTATCTTTGATGATTCGGGATTTCTGCATGATTAATTCTTCATTCTCAGTTGATTGCGCCCTTTTTCGAGTTTCTCGTCGCTGAGGGCGATGTAGCCGGCGGGAGCGCACTCTTTTTGGCCTTCAGAGAGAATGTATTCCAAAAAGGCGACAACCGCAGGGTTGGTGGGCACTCCGTTGGCCACGAGATAGAGGTCGCGAGCAGGCGGCGATGGGTATTTGTTGTCGGCCACCGCTTTCACGAAGTCATCTTTTGTGTCGTAAAAATACTCCTCAGCGCTGATTGTTCCGTCCTCGTCCGTGTCGATGGGGAAGATGAATAGTCCGGTGTTGGGTTTGCGACTCTGTTCGTCATACGCGTAGCCGATGTTGTTGAACCCGATGCCCAGTTTGTCTCGCTGTACTGCCTGTGCAAGTCCTGGATCGCCATAGACAGCCGTTCCTTGCAGATCCTCCTGTTTCTTGCCCATCCACATCGCGAAAGTCTCTGCTGCACCACACGCATCAGAGCGAGTATAAAGGTGTATCGGGGTCTTGTCGTTAGTACCCAACAGTTGCCCCCACGTCTTGATTTCGCCGGTAATCCAAAGTTTGTAGGCTTCTTCCTTGGATATGCCATGTCGCTTCATCTGCGCTGCAAAGGGGTTTTCTGTGTTCACAGTGATGACCACCGCGTCCTTGGTGACGGCAAACGGAACGGCTCCTTTCTCCAATTCCGGCGGATAGACTTCGCGAGAGACCATCCCGAGATCCACCACATTGGCCAGCACATCGGTCATCCCTTTACCGGCACCACCTGCCGAAAGGTCAATCCTAACCCCAGGGTTCGCCCTTTGGAACTCTTCTGCCCATTTCACGGCCAATGGATACAAGGCGAAAGCCCCTGAAATGGTGATTTCTCCGGAGAGTCCTCCCTTGCCGTTTTCCTTTGCCTGTTTGCCGCCGCAGGAGGTCATCATCAAAGTGATGCATAAAGCCAGAAGAAGAAGGGAGTGTTTTAGGAAATTGTTTATAGCTATCATGTTCTTAGAATTTTACAGATACCATTGTTGTTAAATTATGTTCCAATCTATTTCTGCCGTAGAGTTGTTTCAAGGTGTAGTCCAGTTGCACACGCAGATGTTTTTCGGGCCACCAATCAAGACCTACGGAGTAATAAAGGGAAGGCCGGTCTGAAACATCGTTGCGGTTGTAGCGATAATAATCAAAACGAAGCACCGGGCGCAATTTCTGCTTCATTGTTGCGTTCTTCCCCCATCCGAAGTTAAACCAGTAACTGCCAATTATATAGAATCCGTCGGTGAGAGTCGGATCGGGAATAAACTCCTCTTCGTTGAATGGATTTGGATTGGGGATGGCGAAATCAGTGACCCCCCACAAATACTCCCCGCGCACATCAAGCCCTTCGTGTTTGTATTCAATGCCTGAAGCCATACGGAACCGGGTGCCGTCAACCCCCGTAAGCTTGCTGTCATATAACATATTGTAACGTCCCCAATAACCTGACACAGAGATGTCAAGTCCTTTGACAAAAGGACAAAATTCTAAGCGAGCGGAGAAATCCTTTGCCAAATTGTCTGTCTTCACATTGATGCCGTTGCCCCCGAAAATGCCCACTCCGTAAGTGAGAATTGGGATTCTTTCCCCTCGAACATTAGCAGAAGCCAATGTACCCGTCAGCATCAAGCCGATTTCACGGCCATTGGCGTAAGAACTGATACCTGTTATGTCTTTGTAGCCAGACAACGCACTGATTACCTGAGCATTCTCCGTCAATTCCAAATTCAATGGGGAGTAAATATTCTCCAATGAAAATGGAATCTTGAATTGTCCGATTTGCACATTCATATATTTGCATATATTCACTTTCACAAATGCATCGATCAGCCTTGGGGATGGTGCGAAATCAGCTTGAAGACGAAAATCCACCCAGCGCGACAAAGAACCTTTGATGTCCATTCGTGCCCGACGAATTTGGAACACGCTGCTTTGGTTCGCATCGCCCATTCGGTCGGATGCGTACTGCGCATCTATCCATCCTCCAACTGAGACATGTTCAGAAATTTGCTCTAACAACTTGTTGGTTTTCGAAGATTTATGTGTATCAAGCGTATCCTGCGCCTGTGTGAACATTGGCCAGGTTGCCATTATAAAAAGAAATGCAGCAAAATAATACAATTTCATACACCTTTTTATGAAAGCGCAAAAGTAGAAAATAGAAAACGAACAGCTGTCTTGATTTGTCGAAAAAAGTGTTAAAACACGGCTTTGACAATGTCATAGTTTGGCAAATTTGTCAAAATTCGGCAATAACTCGTCAAAATTCGGCAATTACCGCTATGAGATAGACTTTTTTATTATTTTTGCAACATGAACCTTTTGTATATTATTATTTCCGTTTTGGCAATTTCCAACATCGTTACGCTGCTTTTGTTTCTTCATAGCAGGTGGTCGTATCGCAAACTGATGCAGAAGAATCTGCAGAAGGAAGAACAACGTGACGAATTGGTGGGGAAAATCGCGTATGACAGCACTCCCATACATGATGAACAGGAACGGAAACTGTTAGACAGTCTGCAAAAATGCATGGAAACGGACAAAATGTTCCTGAATCCTAATTTGAGTGTCATTGCCCTCTCCAAAGCATTAGGTACCAACAAAACCACGCTGTCGCACGTCATCAACACACATTTGCATCAAAATTTTACGTCATTACTGAACAGTTATCGAATACGCGAGGCCATCGACGTGCTGAGCAATCCGAAATTCTTCGATGAGAAGATGGAGGTCGTTGCGGAAAAGTGCGGTTACAACAACCGGCAGGTTTTCCATACGGCATTCAAAAAAGTGATGGGCATCACTCCGAATCATTTCCGCAACATCCAGCGTGCCGCCCTGCGCGAGGCCCAGCGCAGTGAGAAAATGTAGATTATACCATTTCCGTTGCGGATTTGGAAAAGGGAATCTATGTTCTGCAGATCAAAGGTGAGAAACAGATGGAAACGGCCAAGTTTGTGGTGAAATAACTCTATTACGGCAGCAACTCGGCAAGTTTCGCCTCTATAGCGTCAAGATTGTTGCGGACGATGATCTTTCCTGTCTGACAATCAATTAACAGGGTTGTCGGAATGCCGGAAAGGGAATAATCATACCAGACTTTGCTGTTCTCTTTTCCTCCTCCGCTGAAATCACACACATTGATCCAGGTTATCTTGTTTTTTGGGAGAAAGTTTTTCCAAATATCGAAACGGTCTTTGGTATCCATGGAAAGGCCATAGATTTCAAGACCTTTTTGGTGATATTTTGCATATAACTCCACCAGATGCGGTACGTTTTTCACGCATCCGCCGCACCATGTGGCCCAGAAATCGACGAGGACGTAGCGGTTGGCGGGGTTGTTCACCACCGAGCTCAGACGGATCTGCTTGCCGTTCACGTCGGGGTATTCCATATCGATGTAGTTATTCCCTGCTTCTGTTTTCAGGCGGCGCGTCAAATCGTCTTTGAATTCGGTGACAAAATCCAATTTTGCCAATTCGGGTGACAAATGCTCCAACACCTCTAATGACTGCGCCGTTGAGTCGCACCAGTTATGGGCCCAGGCCAAAGCCAGCGCACCGGTTTGTTCAGCACCCAGAACCGAATCCATCAGGGCATTGGCAGCCGCGTTGTCTCCACGGTCATAAAGCTCCATGTGCCTGCGGTCGATCTCGTTGGAAGGAGTGCCGGTAGCCCCAGTGCGGTAATCATCTTCATCGGAGGCATTCACCTCCACGAGAATCGTTCCGGGCTCCAGGATGAAGTCTTTCAACTGATTTCCATCTTTCGTATAAAGATACACATGGGTGGGTGCCGAAACATCAGGGTGAATCTCGAAGGCGCCGTTCTTCACCACCCCTTTCCCCACAATTTCGAAATGCTGGAACTCGTCCTGTAACTCAAGTTTTGTCCCGTCTTTCAGCCCCTTGACGGTGCCTTTCACGGTGCAATACCCTGATTCGGTTGATTTTTGATGGCAGCTTGCCATCACGAACAATGACAAAATGGTGAGGATAAATAATCTTTTCATACGACAATTTTTTTGGCCGGCAAAAATAAAATTATTTTTAATCGTTTGTTACTTGCAAATAAGCCAGACCAGCAGCCCAATCTGGACCAAAAGAATCAACGGAATCCCATACCTGAACTTCTTGTGCAGGGTTTTATGGTGACAGCTCATTGCGCCGGACAGCACATGCGTCTTGAGGATTGGCCGCCGCTTTCAATGAATTTCTGGACATTCTGGCGGTAAACCGATTCGTTGGTGAGGCCGGCGGCCAGCTCCTTCACGAGTTCGAAGTCTATTTCCTCCTTAGTCTGGTCGAGCATGTAATGCCCGAGATAGTTGTCGGAATGTTTCTTGATGAAGTCAACTTGATAGTTGTAATAGTCTTTGACAAGAGGTTGAACCTGGGCGTTGAGTTCATCCACCTTCGCCGTGTCCCCGGCCAAACCGGCCGCCTCTATCTCCATATAGGCAGACAGAATGGGCTCTTCGTACAGCTTCATGGACTCTTCGTGAAAAGCCATCAATACATCCATGGAGGGACAGCCTTTTATAGTCCAATGCGGCATGTCGTCGCGGTCGCCCGTGATGGTCGTGTTCTGGTTTTCGGTGAAGAACGGGCAGACCCCGCAGCGGTCGTTCTTGTCGAATTTGATAATGTAGAGCATCTGCGGATCGTCGTTGGGGGCGGTCAGCACAGCTGTTTTGCCGGAGATGACGGCACTGTCAATAACAGCGTCTGTATTGGCATCGACGCTCTTGCAGAGGTAAACGGTTTGTCCCTCGGCGTTGTCAAAGTTGAGTGTCACGTTGAAGGATTTGGATTTGTTGCAGCCCACCGCCACAAGCAGGGTGATGAACGCGAGAATGATGGTTTTTACTTTCATAAGAAATTTAATTTTTGGGTGGCAAAAATACTAAAAAAACACTCCTGCATTTCATACGCCTTGATGGATAATCACCATAATATTATTGACAAACATGTTGATGGCCATGGCGAGCAGGATGACACCGAAGAATTTACGGATGATGAAGATGAGGTTGGTGCCCAACAGTTTCTGAATCTTGTCTAAATAGCGAATGACGATGTAGTCAAGGATGATGTTCAGAAGCAGACCAATCAAGATGTTGACCACGGCGTAGTCGGCGCGAAGGGAGAGCAGGGCTGTGATGGCACCGGGACCGGCGATGAGGGGAAACGCCACTGGCACAATGCTTGCGCCGCCACTGTTGGGCTCGTTTTTGATGATGTCGCGACCCAAAACCATCTCCACCGCGAGGATGAACAACACTAACGAACCCGCCACGGCAAAAGAGGCTTCATTGATGCCGAAGAGCCGGAAAAGGGCGTCGCCGGCAAAGAAAAAGACCAAAAAGAGTCCCAAAGCCGTGAGACAGGCCTGCACCGCCTTGATGTCTTGATTCTTCTCCCTGATACTCATAAAAATCGGGATAGAACCTAAAATATCGATGATGGCGAACATCACGATAAACGAGCTGAAAATCTCGACGAAATTAATTTGTTGTAGCATAGTTATTTCTGTGATTCTTGATTCATCAATTCACGACGGTTCCGCCCTATGTACAAGAAATAGAGGAACAGGTCGATGGAGACCAATACGGCGTTGAAAACATACAGCCAGATGACAATGTCGTTGCTGTACAGGGATTTATGGATGATACCGAAGATGTAACCCAAAATAATCAGGGACATGAAAAGTGGACTTTTGCCAATCACTACCTTGGTTCTCAGGGATTTGGCGATGGACACGGGCCAGCTGACCGCGAAACAGAGCAGGAAGAGGACTTCCCAGATGCTGAAATCTGCCATATTTGTTGTTTTTATTGTTTAGAAAATATTGTTTTTACAGACATAATGATAGTGCGTGCCGAACCGTTGGAACGCGGCCTTCTCCAGCTCCTCCTGAAATTGGGGATGAGCGATGGAAATGATCAGCTTGGCACGTTCCTGCAAAGATCTTCCATACAGGTTCACCGCTCCGTACTCCGTCACGAACCAGTGGATGTGGTTGCGCGTGGTGACGGCCCCGGAGCCTAAATCCAACGCAGGCACAATCTTGTTGATGCCTCTGCGGGTGGTGGAGGGCATTGCGATGATGGCCTTGCCGCCTTTGGCACGGGAGGCCCCATACACGAAGTCGATCTGTCCGCCCACACCGGAATAGATTTTGTCGCCTAACGAGTCGGCGCACACCTGTCCCGACAAATCCACCTGTATGGCCGAATTGATGGAGGTCATTCTCGGCTGTTGCGCAATAATGAACGGGTCGTTGGTGTATTCCACGTCTTTCATCAGCACCTGCGGGTTGCCGTCAATGAAGTTATAGATTTTCTGCGAACCCATCACGAATGTGGAGACGATTTTGCCTCTGTCCAGCTTTTTGCGGCTGCCGTTGATGACTCCCTTTTTTACCAGAGGCAGTATTCCGTCGGAGAACATTTCGGTATGGATGCCGATGTCTTTGTGGTTGCCGAGACACGACAGGATGGCGTTGGGGATGGAGCCGATACCCATCTGCAGGCAGGCGCCGTCCTCGATGAGTTCGGCGCAGTAGCGACCTATAGTTTTCTCCACTTCGGTGGGTATGGGAGCTTCTACGGTGAGCAGAGGTGTGTCGTCCTCCACCACGTAATTGATGCGGCTGATATGGATTTGCGCGTCACCGAGGGAGCGTGGCACGTGTCTGTTGATGACAGCAATGGTGAATTCAGCGCACTCCATGGCGGCAAGAGTGGCATCTACAGAGGAACCCAGCGACACGTAGCCGAACTTGTCGGGCGGACTCACCTGAATCATCGCCACGTTGCACTTGATGTAGCGCTCGCGGTAGAGTTTCGAGGTTTCGCCCAGGAAGACGGGAATGTAGTCAGCGAGTCCCTTTTGCACGCTTTCGCGCACGTTGGCGCCCACGAAGAAGGCGTTGTGCTGGAAAATCCCCTCGAATTCGGGGTTTACGTATGGTGCTGCGCCCTCCGTATGCAAATGATGGATATAGACGTTCTTCAACTCGCCGGCGCGACCTCTGTCGCACAGGGCTTTCACTAAACATTGGGGTACATTGGAGACCGAGCTGATATGCACATGGTCTCCCGATTTGATAACTTTGACGGCTTCTGCCGCGGTAACTGCCTGATACTGTTTCTTCATCGTTTTTCGATTGTTAATTTCAAAAAAACAGCAGCAGAAAACAAAATGAGAATAGCGAGCGTAGAAACGCTCACTGACAATTCCCAAGCTTTTGTTCCCGAAAGCTGCGAATACGGAAACGGGCAGGTCTTCTGGCTCGCTCCACTTCCGACGCCTTCCCGATAAAAATATCAGTGACATAAGTGTCGAAAGCATTTTTAGGAACTCACAGCTACGGGCATAGCTCCTGATTTACACAGGATTCCCTATTATTCGGTGAGAACCCGAATCCGGCGGCAAAAGTACAAAAAATGTTTGATTGTTGTAGGGGTGTCGCATTGCGGCAGCCCTACTATAGGTAACGCCCTCTCAATATCTCAAAATCTGCATCGGTCAAACCCAAAACGTTGCGCAGATATGCGCCCATTGAACCATATTCCGCGTTGATTAAGTCGAGGGCTTGGATGAAATTATCCGTATTGGCACCAATGAAGGCTTTCACCACGGCCAATTCTTCCTCCTTGCCGCCAAAGAATTTCACCCTTCGGCAAAATTTTCGGACATCTCGGGCATAGACCTGATTAGTCTTGTCAAAATCGGCAATGATGGTATCTCGGTCAACACCCAATGCCGACAACAGATAAGCTGCCGCGAGACCTGTGCGGTCCTTTCCCTGCGTGCAGTGGAAGTAAATGGCTCCTTCGGGAGTATCTATAACTTCTCGGAGGAAGGAGGCAAACTGTTTCTGACATTTTGGGCGCATAACCATCAGAGGATACATCTCCTTGGCAATGGTCTTCGCTTTCTCATTGAAGGCGGCAATCATGATGAGTTTGGAGATGTTAAACGACTTGTGTTTGGCCATTTCTTCAGGAGCCTCTCCATCGTCGATGGGTTGGATAGGGAGGCAAACATAGTCGGCACCTGGCAATGACCTGTTTTCTTTACCTTTTTTCTCGAACTCTGCTCTGAAGTCGATAATTTTGATCACAGGAAGGGCTACCAGCAGCTTGAGGTCGGCATCCGTTGCCGTCGCCAGTGAAGCCCCGCGGATGAGCATACCGCTCTTGATTACCTTGCCGTCAGCCGTTTTATAGCCGCCGAGGTCACGTGCGTTGGAAACACCTTTGACGGGCAGAAATTGTTCGTCTAAAAATGCCATGTTTTTCTTTTTTTTCTCTGCAAACATACATAAAATTTTCGAATTTTATGCCGGTTGGATAAAGAACATTTTTTTCTTTAGAGGAAAGATAAAAAAAATCGCGGCCCGAAGACCGCGACTTTTAGGTTAATCATTCATCAACCGGCTCTCGCCCCAAGTGTACTGCGGATACGCTTTCTTGAGGTCGGCAGCAGAGCCCTCCACCCCACTCCCGCCGCTGGTGGCGAAGACATTGAGCACCTTGCCGCTCAGGTCGTGGGCTTCGATGAAGGTATTGACGATGGTCGGGGCGGTGTACCACCACACGGGGAAGCCGATCCACACGGTGTCGTAATCGGCGATGTTCTCGCACTTGCCTTTGATGGCGGGACGTGAGCTCTTGTCTTTCATCTCCAGCGTGGAGCGCGAGGTCTTGTCGCGCCAATCGAGGTCGGCGGCGGTGTAGGGCTGCTCAGGGGTGATTTCGTAAAGGTCGGCGTTATGCTCTTTCGCCAGTTTTTGTGCCGCGGCCTTGGTGGTGCCGGTGGCCGAGAAGTAAACTACTAATGTCTTATTCATGTTGTTAGATTGTTGATTTGTTGAATTGTTGATTTGTTGGGGTTTCTGTGCGCAAGCGGCCATGCCTATTATCATGATGGCGACGCAGAGGATTGTTGTCAAGTGTTTCATATTCATTTTTTCTTGCAAGGTTTGTTGAATTTGTTTTTCTTCTTTAATGTATTGATATTGTAGCTATTATCCAGTTTGGACTTGTATTTATATTTATGATCGGCGACACCAACATTTTTGTTTATGTAAACATCTACAATGGAATCGTTTCTGCTTTTTAAGGTAACTGTTTCATCAGGGAAGTCTTCCATGCCGACATATTTCCGGAATGAGGTTGAATCTGTGAGATAGACATAGAAGACATCCGTCGTTGACACACCCCCACAAAAACAACGATATTTCTCCACAAAAAAGCCATTTGAAAGCGTATCGGTTCTATAGTGATTATCATCCCCACAATCGCCAAATCCGCAGCCGGAGAAAAGCAGTGCCAGAAACGATATTATCATCAAGCGTATTATGTTAATCATATGCATAAACTTTGCGTATTAGTTGTTTTCCGATGATTTCAAGCATTTGGATTGTGAGTCCGGCCTCACGGTCATAGATACTTGTGGCATTTCTATATGATTAAAATTTACGCCACAAAGATATTATATTATTTCAAAACAACATTATTGAAAAAAACACAACCCGAAGTACGTTGAGCACCGCTGTTTATTGCAACCTCCACCCATTGTCCCCGTGGTAAATCATCTGGCGGGTCATGCCGCCGTCGATGCAGATGTTCTCGCCGGTGATGAACCCGGCCTTGTCGGAGCAGAGATACAGCACCATGTTGGCGATGTCCAGAGGATTGCCCACACGGCCCGCAGGCTGCTGCACGGCATCGGGACCTTCATAGACGGTGTATTGAGTGTCAATCCAGCCTGGGGAGATGGAGTTGACGCGCACCTTTCCCGCCAGGCTGACCGCCAACGCGTGGGTCAGAGCGGCGATGCCACCCTTGGCGGCCGTGTAGCTCTCGGTCTGCGGCTGGCTCATGCGGTCGCGGGAGGAGGAGATGTTGACGACAGCGGCACCCTCGGCGAAATAGGGGACGAAAAGTTTGGCAAGGTAGAACGGGGCCGTCACGCCCACGCTCAGGGCATACTGGAATTCCTCGTAGCTGCACTCCGCAATTCCCTTCATCAGCGGCAGAGCGTTGTTAATCAGGTAATCCACGCGGCCGTGCTTCGCAATCACCTCTTTGGCGAATCGCTCCAACACATTCTTGTCGGCAAGGTCACCGACAAAGTGGTCGCCCGCTTGTTTGTCGATGATACAAACGATGGCCCCGGCCTTCCGGAACTCCTCGGCGATGCATCGTCCGATGCCCTGCGCGCCGCCGGTAACGACGACAATTTTGTTGTTGAAATCCATAGTGGTCTGGTTGTTTATTGATTAACCAAAATCTAATTCAGCGGCGAAAGTACGAAATTTCCAGAATATTGGTCCACAGCCTCGGAGAGGCTTCACGCACGCAGTGCAATTAACACCACACTGCGCTTCGCTTGTGTGGTGAGTGACGGATGCGGCTGGTCCGGCATATCGGAGATATGCGACATCTCATTGTCGCCGTCATCAGGTATAGCCTCTCGCATCTCTCCGAGATGCACATAGCGGGTGTGCCTCGCCTACACCACACAGCGCCTATCGGCTGGTGTGGTGTTAATTGCGCCTGTCGGCGCATCTCATGCCTCTGGCATGGCGCTCTGCCGATTTGTACACATCCATGGTATTGCCGGGGATACCCCTCAATGTCGGCTGCGTTCTATCGTCATTTTGACGTTTTGCTTTTCGACTTCCCCTTCGGCGGACAATATCTCTGCACCTTGAACAGCGTTGCCTGTGACAGTCAATTTATATTCAATATGTGAGCCGGCTTGGCTTACGCCATCCACTGTGATGTTGTCACCCTGCCAAGTGCCTTCCACGTTGATAGGCACGCAATAGTCACATCGCGTGACGACACCCGTCACATCGTTGCCATTCTTATCCAGCACGATGCTGGCTTTGTCTTCACCAATGGTGCCCGTCAGACTATAACTTGCCATCGAGTCCGTTTCTTCCGGTGCCATCACTTCCGTTGAATCGGCAACGGCTGCGTCAGCACTTTCTGTCTGCTTTTGCCTGCCATTACATGCCGAAAGCATTATCAAGGCGAAGATTATCAAAACATTTTTTTTCATATTTCTATAGTTTTTCTATTTCAGTTTCAATCCGCCCTCATCGGCGATAACTTTTTCTACGTTTACCTTAAGAGCTGTTTTTTTATCTGAAACTCGAAGCAAAGATACAAAAATTATCGCGAGCCATTCGCCCGAGTTGTGGAATAGTATTTCTTTGGGGTTTTATCATTCGTCTAAAAAAACTATCTTTGCCGCCTCAAATATCCATCATAGTATGAGTGCACAAAACCCCATATTCAACCGTTTGAACCTGCTTTTGGGCGAGGAGACGATGGAGCGTGTCGTGAGCAAGCGCGTCATCATCTTCGGCGTGGGCGGCGTGGGCAGCTGGTGCGCCGAGAGTCTGGTGCGCAGCGGCATCAGTCATCTTACCATAGTGGACAGCGACCGCGTGTGCATCACCAATATCAACCGGCAGTTGCAAGCCACCACCAAGACGGTGGGACGAGTCAAGGTGGAGGTGCTGAAGGAACGCCTTTTGGAGATTAATCCACAAGCCGAAATCAACGCTGTGCAGGAGATTTATTCCGCTGAGAACGCGGAGTCGTTCCAACTCGAGACTTTTGACTACATCATTGACGCCATCGACAGCCTCAAGGACAAGATTCACATTATCCTGCACGCCACGGAATGCCCGGGCAAACTATTCTCCGCCATGGGGGCCGCACTCAAAATGGATCCGACCAAGATTCAAATCGCCGAGTTTTGGAAAGTGTATGGTTGCCCTTTGGCCAGCATCATACGCAGGCGTCTCAGAAAAGCGAAAACCTTTCCGAAGAAAAAGTTCCTCTGCGTGTTCTCGCCCGAGGTGCTGCCTAACAAAGGCACCGCAAGCACCTGTGACACAAGTGCCTGTATATATCCCGAGGCCACCATCGCCGAGGGCAATCCCGACCTTGTCGATCACGACTGGAGCTCATCAAAAGCCCAAATCAACGGCACCTCGGCACATATCACGGCCATCTTCGGCTTCACGCTTGCCGGATTGGTGATGCAAGACATTAATTCATTGGAATAGTGCTATAAACACCTTATTCTTTGGTGAATATGTAAACTGCCAATGTGGGTAGTAAGACCAACAGCCATAGCGCAATCTCTACAACAGCGTACGACCCGACATAATCAACCAATGTCTGGAATTTCAGAATGCCATCAACCAAAAAGACCAACAGGGTAAACCAGCAGAGAAAGAATATTGCAGCATACTTGATTTTTCGTTTCTTTAGTTTCATTGTATTGAAGAATTTAGTCAGTTATTCGGTATAATCAGACAATTCAAAGCTTCCAACTTCTTCCTCGATACCAAGACTTGGAACTCGCTCCACTATTCGGGTGGTGCCACTTATTCCTTCTTCTCGGTGTTGTCAATTCTTGCTGCGAAGTCCGTTAAACATCAAGACTGGCTAACAACGCTGCAAAACTACATTCTTGTATCCATAGCTACTCACCAATCTGTAATTGGTGCTGCGGCCTCCTTCTTCGGTGCGGCAAAGGATGCCTTTGTCCACGAGGTCCTGTATGTCGCGCAAGGCAGTGGCTGTGGAAGTCTTGGTCATCTTGGCCCATTTACTGGTGTTGAGTTTGCCCTCAAATCCATCCCAAAGCCGGTTGATGACCTTGATTTGTCGTTCGTTCAGCGCAACAATGCGATGTGCCTGCCAAAATAACGATTTCCGGATCGCCCGTTGGGTTTTCTCAACCGCGGTGTCGATGGCGTTTTCCATGGTTTGCAGGAACCACAAAAGCCATCGGGTGATGTCCAACCCATGCTTGCCCATATACTCCAACAAATCGTAGTAGTTGTTTCTGTCGCGCAAGATGGCCGCCGACATGCCGTAGAAACGCCGTGGTGATCCGTCGGCCCGCGCCAACAGCATATCGGTGAGCGTGCGTGTCAAACGGCCGTTGCCATCGTCAAAGGGGTGTATGTTGACAAACCAAAGGTGCGCAATGGCGGCCTTCAACACAGGGTCGGTGGTGGGCTCGCTGTTAAACCATTGTATAAACTGTTGCATCTGACGGGGCACATCGTCTGACGGCGGCGCCTCGTAGTGGATTTTCTCCTTCCCCATGGCACCGCTCACCACCAGCATCGGTTCTTCGCCCGTGCGCCATCCCGCCACGGTAATGGGTGTGACACCGCTTCTTCCGGTGGGGAACAAGGCTGCGTGCCAGTTGAACAGCCGTTCTTCTGTCAATGGGGTGTCGGCTTGTTGTACGGCATCCATCATCACCTGCACCACACCTTCGGTATAGTGGTCCGAATGGGACAATCCGCCGATGTCAAGTCCGAGGTGTCGAGCCACCGAAGAACGAACATTCTCGGCATTGAGGAGCAAACCTTCTATCTCGCTGCTGCGCAACACGTCCTCGGTCATCACTTCAAGCGAAGAGGCGCTTTGCACGTCAAATCCCAAGCCATCCATCAGCCCCAGCAGTCGTCCTTGTTTTTCCCGAACCCGCGCCAGCGGAGCAATGATGCTGTCATTGTTCCAACAGAAACGGGGCCATTCATCATATTGCCATATCCAATACGGGTGTTTCATATCAATATTTGAAATGAATAGTATTATTTTTTCGCTGCAAAAATACAAAAATATTATACACGATATGATATGATGTAAAAAAATGTAATATTCATATCAAAATATGACTTAAATATTATAGCCTATATACGATATATTTTGACCGCAGGAAAATTCGTTAATCGGATATATTCACAGCTTCGGCGAGGCGACACGCACGCAATGCAAGTAACACCATGCAAGCCGACAGGCGCGGTGTGGTGAAATTACCGCAGATATGGTCCCGTGACGGAGGCCGTATCCATCGACATTGCTTTGGGCGTTCCCGTGAAAAGGATGTCGCCGCCCATCGCGCCGCCGCCGGGACCGAGCTCGATGAGCCAGTCGCAGGATTTCAGCATCTCGACGTTGTGCTCGATGAGGAAAATCGTGTTTCCGGCTTCCACCATCGTGTCGAAGAGCGCCAGGATACGTTTGATGTCGCCTGCATGCAGACCGTCGGAGGGCTCGTCCATGATGAAGATCTTGCCGGCATCGCGCAGATAGGAGGCCAGCTTGATGCGCTGCAACTCGCCGCCAGAGAGGGTCGAGAGCGACTGGTTGAGGTGGAGGTACCCCAAGCCGACCTTGCGCAACGGTTCCAACTTCTCGGCAATGATACTCCCCGCAAACAGTTCGGAGGCTTTGTTGGCAGTGAGGTCCATCACCTCAGCAATGTTCATATCCTTTACTTTGTAAGACAAGACTTCCGGAGAATAACGGAGTCCCCCGCAGGCCTCGCAGGTGGTCTCGATGGCATCCATGAAGGCCATGTCGTTGACAATGACCCCCTTGCCCTGACAGACGGGACAACCGCCTTTTCCGTTGAAGGAGAAAAGGTCGGCTTTGGTCTTGTTGGTTTTGGCGAAAAGTTTGCGGATGTCGTCGGCGACGTCCAGATAGGTAGCCGGGGTGCTGCGCAGGCTGATGCCGATGTTCTTCTGGCTGATATAGACAATCTCTTCGGGGTGCGGATAGACCTTTCGGAAACACTCCATCAGCGAACTCTTTCCAGAACCTGCCACACCGGCGATGCCGCACATCACACCTAACGGCAATTTGACGGAGATGTTCTTCAGGTTGTGCAGGTTGGCGTTCTCCAAAAGGAAGAACTCTTTGGGCGTGCGTACCTGCTCCTTGATGGGGCTCGATACGCTAAGCATGTTGCCCGTAAGCGTCTGGCTGTGCAGCAGTTCCTCGTAGGTGCCTTCGAAGACGATCTCGCCGCCGTTCATGCCCGCACCGGGTCCCATGTCGATGATATGGTCGGCAATGCGGATAATCTCCTTGTGGTGCTCCACGAGGATGACGGTGTTGCCGTGGTTCTTGAGCTTCTGCACCGATTTCTGCATCAGCAGGATGTCGTGGTTGTGCAGGCC
>JBGUMF010000020.1:0-12267 GCA_045116675.1 Bacteroidales bacterium | reverse complement strand
TAATAGTACACCGTACGGGTGGCTCCGGCAGCGTGCGCATTGAAATTATAAGAACTACCATCATAGTCGCCGGAATTGTCATCCACCGCCACCACCAAGTTGTCGGTACCATTATAATGGAAAATAGAATCGAAATTGAACGTGTTCCAACCCTGTTGGCAGTTCAAAGGACCGGAATATACCAGATGCAAACTGTCGTACGGCACCAGGTCGGTCGTGGTAAGCGTAGTGGCCGGCGTATGGCCAAGATAAATTTTCACACTCGTTTTGGCAGTCGAAGCCGATGAATATGCGTAATCAAAAGCAATGCTGTGGAAATCAGCGGCTCCGTTCAACTCGGAGGCCAAGAAAATTTGCTGTGTGTAACTATAGTTATAATAATTATTGACAGGATAGTAGTATTCTGTTGTTGTAGTATTTCCAAAGGTCACCTCGCCACCGGCATTACAGTTTGTGACAAAAGTGACATAAACATAATCCGAATTGGAAAGCGGGCAGTTGGAACGCACACGCACCTCGTAAGCCGTAACCTGCGTAAGACCACCCAACAGATAGTTGTTATCATTCACCGTGACCGGTGTCCATTGGTTTTGACCTTGTTCACTATATTCCAACGTGAAACTGGTCTGCAACTCGCGGAGACCCGGTTCCCAAGTAAGGTAAGCAGAAGAACCTGTAACATTGTTCGCCTCGACATTGCGCGGGACAAAACAAGTGGCCTTGTAATCAATCACCACCGAATCAACATAAAATGCATAGACAGAAGTGGGATTGGCGTAACAGAAAGCGATATATTTGCCGCTGCCCGTATAGTTGTCGAAGAACGTGGTATGGTCTTCCCAAGTGCTGGTGGCGGAAGGCATGAACGTCTCCACCAATTCAAACGTGGATTCGTCGAAAGGATCTGTCATCACACCCACCTTGATCATCTGTCCCGAAGTAGCCGTATAACCCTTGAATTTCATCTGCAGGTCTGAAACGGTGATGCTAGAGGCCAGCGGACGGAAGACAGCATACTGGGTGTTGTTGTACTGTGTATAGAAATAGAGCGTATGGTTCGTTACATACGGAACGTTGACATAGGAGTGGGACATCGTCGTCATGCACTCAGGACGAGCACCATCTGCCTCTACGTCAAAAGCCTGCACATGCGGCAAACTGGTAATTTCACCACACGGAGCGATGAAACGCAGACGGTCACTCCATTCACTGTGTTCGTTGCCGCACACACCCCTGACAAAGAAGTCATACTCCTTACCACTAATCAGGTTGGAGAAGGTGTAGGGGTTGTTGCTCGTGCCAATATAGCTGAGACCCAAATTGCCGATAGAATCCGGATCCAAACCGAGGGTATCAACAAAGGAGATCTCCCATTGGGTGGCATTACCGTCCCATTCGATGGTGACACTGCCCTCGCTGGAGGACACAATACTGACATTGCCAGGACGACGGCAGCTGGGAATGGGCTTCACCTCCAGATAGTCCAAGCAGAAGGTGTTGTTGGTCAACTGGTGACGACCATCTGTCAAAATGGCGATGTTACGACCCGTACCTGTGTAGTTGTCAAAATAGACCTCCGCGCCCAACCAATAATAGCTACTTTCGGGCATGAGGGTATCCACCGGCTCAAATGTACTGATGGTGGAATCATCCGCCATAACACCCACAATCAATTTGGTGTCGTAATTGGCATTCAAACGGGCATAGTCAAACGACAGCATTATCTGGTTCATGGAGTAGTTGCTCTCCACCGCCGGAAGGACCATATAGGTGTATTCGGAATTTGAACTGTTGATGTATAAGGAGTTGGCACCGCTTATATGGTTGGTGGTATAGATGTAAGGTTGATTGGCGGGAGCTGCGTTGGAAACCATGTTCCAGCATCTCGGGTGGGCGCCTGTACCAGTACCGTCATCCTCGAAATCCTCCAAGTGAGGAATTACAATCTCGCCGGAGCAGTTGGTGCGGAATGTGGCAGAACGCCAATAACTGTAATCGCCGCCACCGCAGTTGGCGCGGACGTAAGTGTGGTAAACCGTGTTGGGGATAAGATTCAAATAGGTGTAGAATGTATCGGTCGCATTGTCCGTGGGAACCGTATTGCTGTCAGGTAACACATTGGATGTGGTCAAATAGACATCCCACAAGGTTTCCGTACCGCCCGTGGTCCAAGAGAATGTAGCCTCCGTGCTGGCGATGCCCGAAACCATCGGATCTGTAGGGCTGGGACATGAGAGATTCAACGGAGTCATACTCAACTTGATATTAGCACGGTAGGAACTCTGGGTTCCTGTAGCCGATGCCGGATGAGAATAATAACTCACATCACTGTCATTCTGTCTGTACAAACAAGCATTGTTCGTGCTGGTGTAGTGCCATGTCAGGGAACTGCTATACGAGTCCGTGTGCTTGGCCACTACCACCACCAGATTTTCCGTTCCATCATATAAAAATGGATTGTCCAACTGGAAGGTCTGCCATCCCGTCTGACCGCCCAACACGATACTCGTATGGTCATAAACCAGCGTCAAATCACTCATAGACTGCCAATCCGAAGTGGAAGAGTGTTCCGTACGGGTGGTCGTACCCATGTAAATTTTCAGAGGAGCTGCAGAGATTGTTGCCGTTGTTCCTGTATAGTAGGAAATGGCGGTAATCATACCGGGTTGACCGCCTGCGGTCAAAAATTCGCTGGCAGGATATATGGTCTCATTCCACGAATTCTTATAAAAATTGTTGAATGGAACATTGTAACTTGTAGAGGTCCCCGTGCCGATAGTGACATCGTTCTGCGCGGAAACATCCATCAAACCCAATCCTGCAAACAAAAGCAGAAAAAAGAAGAAAAATTTTTTCATAATGAAGGCATTTAATTTGTAATTATAATTTTATGCTGTTTTAAATCTGATATTCTTATGGGAATTAAAAGTGCAAAACTATAAAAAAGTATCGTTCAAAACGAATATGTTAATAATGTTGGTATTTTTTTCTAAAAATCGTATCTTTGCCGCCGTGCTTCGATACATTGTCAAAAAGATCGGTTATGGCTTATTGCTGATGCTCGGCGTGGTGACACTGGTGTTCTTCCTGTTCACCGTATTGCCCTCCGACCCCGCGCGCATGATGATGGGCCAGCGCAGCGACCTCCAGACCGAGGAGGCCATCCGCAAGGAGATGGGCCTCGACCTGCCCATCGGCGTGCAATACCTGGCCTACCTCAACGACGTGGCCCCCATCTCGTGGCACAAAACCCAAGACACAGAATCGTTTTTCTACCTGGATGACAACGACTATCACTATGTGAAAATCCTGCCGTTGGGCAAATCGGCGGTCGTGCTCAAGGCCCCGTACCTGCGGCGCTCCTACCAGAGCAAACGCCCCGTGGGCGAGATTATCACGGAGGCCTTCCCGAAAACGGTGCTGCTGGCCGTCGTCTCCATTGTATTCGCCCTCATCGTGGGCATCATCATCGGCATCTTCTGCGCCCTCTACAAGGGCACCTGGTTCGACCACGTGGCCCTGGTGTTCTCCACCCTCGGCATGTCGGTGCCCTCCTTCTTCGCCGCCATCCTCTTAGCCTGGCTCTTCGCCTTCCTGCTCTCCGACATCACCGGATTGAGCATGTTCGGCAGCCTCTACACGGTGGACGACTACGGCATGGGCCAGTATCTGGACCTCAAAAACCTCATTCTACCCGCCATCACATTGGGAATCAGACCATTAGCTGTTGTGGTGGAGCTAACCAAAAACTCACTGCTTGACGTGCTGTCGCAAGACTATATCCGTACGGCTAAGGCCAAAGGTCTCAAAAAAAGCGTCATCATCACCCGCCACGCGCTGAAAAACGCCCTCAACCCTGTGGTCACGGCCATCTCGGGCTGGCTGGCCGGACTGTTGGCCGGCGCGGTCTTCGTAGAATACATCTTCGACTGGAAAGGCATGGGTGTGGTCATCGTGGACGCCCTCGACAAGTACGACTTCCCCGTGGTGATGGGTTCGCTGCTCTACGTCTCCATCATCCTTATTATAATAAATATATTGTGTGACATTATCTACGGATGGCTGGATCCGAGGGTGAGTCTGAACTAGCCTCCTCCCGCATCTGCACATTCAACATCATGATAACCGCAAAAGCGCCCCAGAAGGGCAGCGACAGTTTGTCGGTATCCAGGAAATTATTCAACGTGCCATGCACAAAATAGGTGATGAGCGCCAGCGTCATCATCAGGGCCATCAGTCTGCGCGTACGGTCCTCCGTCCTATTGTAGGTGCGGATGCCCGTGAAGAGACTCACGAATACCAACGCAAGAACCGTCAGCAGGCCCGGGAATCCCGATTCCGTGCAGGGCCCGATGTACTCGCTGTGCGCATTGCCGCCGTCGCCGAAATTGGTGGTGATAATGGTTTTGAAATGGCTTTTCTGATACGGGGCGTACTCGAACTGATAGGTGCCCGGCCCCCAGCCGAGCAGCGGACGCTCCCTTATCATCGAAAAGGCGGCGTTCCAGCGGTTCAGACGCTCCACATTGGAAGCGTCGGTGGTGATGTTCGAGACCGACTGCAGCTGCTCCACCAGCTTTCCCGACGAATCCTGACTGTTACGGCTCATTTTATACAGAATGTCATCCGCATAAAAATAGAATGCACCTCCCAGGATAGCGACGGCCACAATCAGCCACGAGAGTTTTATCTTTAATTTCAAAATAACCCAAACCCCGATGGCAATGACAAGGCTAATCCAGGCGGCGCGACTGAACGAAAGGTAGAAGCCGAGGAGAAAAAGCGCCGTCAAGCCCGCATAGAACATCTTCTGCCACACATTGTTGTTCGGCAGGAAAAAGCAGCAGGCCGTGATAGGCAGGAAGAAGGCCAGCACCGCACCGTATGCGGTATGGTCATTGTAAAACGGGCTCATCACCCAATGCGCGTACCGGTCATCGAAACCGCTCAAGGCGTGCTTGTACGTGGTAATAAGCACAATACACGCCAATCCTATCGCATAGCAGTTGAAATAACGGACCACATTGCGCATGTCATTCTTCATCAGCTGGATCAGCATCCAATAACAAGAGGTGGTGAACCAGATTTTGGAGGCCCAAAACTTGAACGACACCAAAGGAATCTCACTGGTGATGCAGGTTAAAAACATCCACAGCAGATACACGTATAGAGCGATAGAAATGGGATGGGTGAGGAGCTTACGGTCTAAATACCAATCATATAGGATGCGGCAAAAGAAGATGAACGTCAGCGATATCATGAACGCTTCCGACGGTAACGAAAGACCGAGGTGCTTGTCCTGTATGTCCATGATGACGGAAAACGGGGTGGAAAGGGCCATCAGGTACATGGTCCAGTCCACATGGAAAACCAACAGGTACACCAGCACCAGCGCCCCTGTAAGGAGCGGAATCAGCGGTTTCTCCTTATAGATGGCAAAACAGTTGAAAACCAGCAGCAAAAAGATGATGCCCAGGAAGACACTCTTTTCACGGCCAAGCCTATTCAACAGATTCTTCAGCCTTGACAGAGGGTTTCTCTTCAATTTTTTCAATCATTAATAAGACAAACACCGAGATGACAAGGACGCAGAAGGTGGAGACCAGCACCACGAGGGAACGTTTGGGGTAGAATTTCTTGTCGGCCACCTGCGGGCTGTTAACCACGAATTTGACGGGAATCTCGTTCTCCATATCCACACGGGCATCCATCATTTTCTGGCGGCACATGGACTGGTATTTGCTGAAGTTTTCAATCAACTCGCGCAGAATCACCACCTTCGGGCCCCACTCCGCCAGGACTTCCTGCTCGGCTTTCAGACGGTTAATAGCGGCGGCGTTACCTTGGGCCACGGCAATGGCGTACTGTTGCATCAGTCGCTCCGACTGGTATTCGAAGTCGAAAACGCCATGCTCCATGCACACGCGCAGGGAATCCTCGCAGCGTTGGATTTCGCCATCCACCGAGTCCACCTGGTGTTGGAGGATGCGGTAGGCGGCCAGCGAGCGTTCACGTTCCACACGGTTTTTCAGCGTGTCGATATAGCGCAGGATGTCCATTGTCATATTGCAGGCCCGCTGTGCGTCCCAGTCGGCCACGGAGATGTCGATGGCCCCGTAGTCCGTGCGCTTGATGGTCATATTGCCCATCAACGTCTTGTTCAGGCGGGTTTTCCAACCCTTGCTCTTAGTATCGATGCCGTATGCCTCCGCCAGATTGTATTTGGCAATCAGGGAATCCTTAATCTCCTGGGCATCCAACAACTGCATCATCTGTTCCGTCTCCGCCTCAATGGCATAAGCCTTGATGTCTAACCGCTCGTTGTAGTTCTGCTCGTTGAGCAGGATTTTGGCGGTGGAGTTGGTGCGCGGCGCATAGATGGTGGCCGTGGATTTGAACTTGGGTTTTATAAAACAGGAACAGACGGCGGAGAGCACAAAGGTGACACCGCAGATAATGAGCAGCCAAATGCGCCATTTCCACAAAAAGCGCACCAGGCTGAACGAGTTGTATTGTTGGCTATTTTCCATTAGCAGGATTTTTTATGGCGATGTTAAGTTCTTCTAACTGAACCGGATTGATGGGCGTAGGCGCGGGCAGCATGGTATCACGACCGGCATTGTTCTTGGGGAAGGCAATGAAGTCGCGGATGGAGTCGCAGTCCGACAGCACGGCGCAGAGCCGGTCGAAACCGAAAGCGATGCCGCCATGCGGGGGCGCGCCGTATTTGAAGGCGTCAATCAGGAAGCCGAACTGGCTCTGCGCCTGCTCGTCCGTGAAATTGAGGGCCTTGAACATGCGCTTCTGCAATTCGGGATTGTGGATACGGATGGAGCCGCCGCCAATCTCGGAACCGTTGATGACCAAGTCGTAGGCGTTGGCGTTGACTGCGCCTGGATTGCTCTCCAGCATAGCCTCATGCTCGGGCTTGGGTGCGGTGAACGGATGGTGCATAGCGTAGAAACGTTGCGTCTCCTCGTCCCATTCCAACAAGGGGAAGTCAATCACCCACAAGATTTTGTATTCGCCAGCCTTACGCAAGCCCAGCCGGTTGCCCATTTCCAGACGGAGGGCACTGAGCTGTTGGCGCGTCTTCATGGCCTTGCCGGACATAATCAACAGCAGGTCGCCGGGCTTGGCCTCGAAACGGTCGGCCACTGCCTTCAAATCGTCCTGCGTGTAGAACTTGTCCACGGAGGATTTGAAGGAGCCGTCGGCATTGCAGAGCACATACACCAGACCGCCGGCACCCACATGCGGACTCTTCACAAATTCCACCAGACCGTCCAGCTGCTTGCGGGAGTAGTTGCCGCAGCCGTCAGCCTTGATGCCCACGACTAATTCAGCCTCGTTGAAAACCTTGAAATCCTTGTGTTGCAACAGGTCGTTGAGTTCCACGAAGCGCATCCCGAAACGGGCATCAGGCTTGTCGGAACCGTAGTATTTCATGGCATCGGCCCAGGTGATACGTTCAATCGGGCCAATCTCCATCTGCTTGAAAGTCTTGAAGATATGTTTCACCAAACCCTCGAACATATTGAGAATGTCCTCTTGTTCGATAAAGGACATCTCGCAGTCAATCTGGGTGAATTCCGGCTGGCGGTCGGCGCGGAGGTCCTCATCGCGGAAACAACGCACAATCTGAAAATAGCGGTCCATTCCGGAGATCATCAGCAGCTGCTTGAGCGTCTGTGGCGACTGCGGCAGAGCGTAGAACTCGCCCGGGTTCATGCGGGAAGGCACGAGGAAGTCGCGGGCCCCTTCCGGCGTGCTGTTGACCAGAAACGGAGTCTCGATTTCGAGGAAGCCATGTTCGCTCAGATATTTGCGGATTTCCAAACCCAAATAATGGCGGAAAATAAGGTTTTTCTTCACCGGCGTGCGGCGGATGTCCAAATAGCGGTACTTCATCCGAAGCTCGTCGCCACCGTCGGACACGTCCTCAATGGTGAACGGCGGAACGATGGATTCGTTCAGCACCTCCACATCCTGCACATCAATTTCAATATCACCGGTAGGGATGTTCTTGTTTTTGCTATATCGCTCGATGACGGTTCCGGTAATGCGGATTACCCATTCACGACCCATCTTCTCCACTTTTTCGCAAAGTTCCGGCTTCGTCTCATGATTGAAAGCCAACTGGGTAATGCCATAACGGTCGCGCAAATCGATGAAAATCATGCCGCCCAGATGGCGTATCTTCTGAATCCAACCACAAAGGGTTACTTCCTGCTGTACATTGGCGATAGTCAGCTCGCCGCAAGTATGTGTTCTTAACATTGTTTTGTGATTTTTTAGAGCGTGCAAAGATACTATTTTTTTAATTTGATAAAAAAGCAGGCAGCCGGATTTTAATAATGAGTAATTGCCAAATAAAGATGGGACAGGTGCGCTATGGTTGTTTAAAGGTGGGACTTACCGGCTACCTGCGGATAACGCACGGCGACAAAAATAGTTTTTTTCACTAGTTTCAAAATAAAATAACAGCAAAAAAATATTAACATTTTATTAACCGAATCCACCTATAAAAATAGTACTTTTGCGGCCAAAATTCCAACCCATGACGCAGCAGGAAATCATACTATCGCAATTGAACGAACAACAGCAACTTGCCGTGAAGCAGGTGGACGGGCCCATCATGGTTCTGGCAGGTGCCGGGTCGGGGAAGACGCGGGTGCTGACGTACCGCATCGCCTACATGCTGTCGTGCGGGGTGAACCCCTACCATATCCTGGCGCTGACCTTCACCAACAAGGCCGCCGCCGAGATGCGCGCCCGTATCGTCACCCTCGTGGGCGGCGAGGTGGCCAAAGCCGTCACCATGGGCACCTTCCACTCCGTATTCTACCGTATCCTCCGCATTGAAGGCGAAAAATTAGGCTATACGCACAACCTCACCGTATATGACCAGGAAGACTCCAAATCCTTGATTAAGAACATTGTAAAGGATCTGCAGCTGGATCCTAAAATCTATGCGCCCAACTACGTGCTCAACCGCATATCCTCCGCCAAGTCCAGCCTGCTCTCCGCCCAGGAATATGCCGACAACAACGAGATCACCCAAGCCGATGCTGCTGCCGGCAAACCGCTGATACACCAAATCTTCGACCGCTACAACAAACGGCTTCGGAATGCCGACGCCATGGACTTCGACGACCTGCTCTACTACATGAACGTTCTGCTCCGCGATTTTCCTGAAATGCTGTACAAATACCAGCAGCGGTTCAGCTACATTCTGGTAGATGAGTATCAGGATACCAACTTTGCACAATATTTGATTATCAAAAAGTTATCGGCTTTAAATCAAAATATCTGCGTGGTGGGCGACGATGCGCAGAGCATCTACGGTTTCCGGGGGGCGGACATCCAGAATATCCTGAATTTCCGCCGCGACTACCCCTCCGCCACCATCTACAAGCTGGAACGCAACTACCGCTCCACACAGAACATCGTCAATGCGGCCAACGCAGTCATCCGCAACAACAAAGACCAGATGCCGAAAGACATCTGGACGGAAAATGAAGTGGGTCCTAAAATCAACCTGATACGGGCGGCCAGCGACACTGACGAAGCTGCCACCGTAGCCAGCACCATTTTCGAAACCCGCATGAACGAACACGCCCGACCCAGCCAATTTGCCATTCTCTACCGCACCAACATCCAATCCCGAACGCTGGAAGAGGCCATGGTCAAGCGGCACATCCCATACAAGATTTACGGGGGACTCTCGTTCTACAAACGCAAGGAAATCAAAGATGTGCTGGCCTATTTCCGGCTGGTCATCAACCATTACGACGAGGAGTCGCTGCGCCGCGTCATCAACTATCCCATGCGGGGTATCGGCGACACCACTGTGTCGCGCATCGCCGCCACCGCCGACGAGAACCACGTCCGCCTATGGGATGTGGTCTGCAACCCGCAGGCCTACCCCACCGGCATCAACGGTGCCACCTGCAACCGACTGGTGGAATTCGCTGACATGATTCGCGGCTTCTCCGCGCAGCTGAAAAAAGACGACGCCTACGAGCTGGGCAAACACATTGTGATCCAAACAGGCATCGCCAAACTCCTCAAGGAAAACACCGACGAAAAAGAGCGCGTGGACCATGTGGAGGAGCTGCTGGACGCCATCAAAAGTTTCACCGAAAAGGAGCCTGAGAGTAGTTTTAACGAAAACACCGGCGAACTCATCGAAGAATATTTCCCCTCTTTAGACCAATTTATGGAATCCATCGCGCTGTTAAGCGACGAAGAGGAGAACAAAACCGAAGAGGAGGACTGCGTGAAACTGATGACCATCCACTCGGCCAAGGGGCTGGAATTCGACTACGTGTTCATCACCGGTTTGGAGGAAAACCTGTTCCCATCGTCCCTGTGCGCCAACTCGCGGATGGAAATGGAGGAGGAACGCCGTCTCTTCTATGTGGCCCTCACCCGTGCGAGAAAGCAGGTGACGCTGACCTCCGCACAAACCCGCTACCGATTCGGGTCGCTGCAGTTCTGCGAAGACAGCCGTTTTCTGGAGGAGATTCCGGACAAATACCTCAATATCACGAAGAAAGCATCCGCTGGAAAGGGCGCCTTTGCCCGTTCCAGCGACAACGATTGGTTCGTCCGGCGCTACGAGACCTCGAAGCCGCGCACCGTTCCTTCTTCCAGCTACCCGTCAGGACGACCCGCCGCCAGCAAGCCGACCGTCAAGACCAAGAGCGAAGTACAAATGGACATGGTGGGAGATCCGGCCACCATCGACCAGATAAGACCCGGCGTGCGGGTATATCACTTCAAATTCGGCTTCGGAAACGTGCAGTCGGTGGAGGGCCTTGCCCCCGACACCAAAGCCGTTGTCGCTTTTGACACCGTAGGGACGAAAACGCTCCTGCTGAAATTCGCCAAGTTATTAATTCCCAAATAGAAAGAATATGCAATTCCGTACCAACATACCCGCCCCGCAATACCCGTTCCATATCGGATACGAGGACAGCGTCATGCTCCTCGGATCCTGTTTTTCCGACAATATGGGCAACTATTTCGGACGGCACCGTTTCAATGTCTGCTCCAACCCCTTCGGTGTGCTGTTCAATCCTGTCTCCATCGACCGCGCCATCCGGCTGCTCATGCATCCGGAATCCTTCGATAAAGACCGCTATTTCTACAAATACCGGGACACGTGGGTCAGCTTTGCCCATCACGGGCGCTTCTCCCGCGACAACTTCCAAGTGTTCGAGCAGAATATTGACGAACATCTGCAAAAGGCTTCCGAATTCTTCCAGCATACAGATTATCTGTTTGTCACTTTCGGCACCGCCTTCTGCTACAAATTCATCCCCCGCGATCTGATTGTCTCCAACTGCCATAAGATTCCCAACTACCAGTTTGAGCGAATCCGCTTGGATATCAAGAAGATTGTTTCCCAATGGAATGAAACGCTGACGTTGATTCGGGAGGCGCGTCCTGACATGAAGGTTATCTTCACGGTCAGTCCTGTGCGCCACGCGGGCGACGGCATGCACGAGAACACGCTAAGCAAGGCGGTACTGCTACTGGCTGAAGAGAAGCTGGTGGACAACGAGAGCACCTTCTACTTCCCCGCCTACGAGTTTCTGATGGATGACCTCCGCGACTACCGTTTTTACGCCAAAGACCTATCGCATCCCAACGACCTGGCCATTGACTATATGGAGGAAAAAGTGGCCGAATCTTTCTTCACCCAACAAACCCTGGAGCGGGTGAAGAGCATCAGTCAGGAGAACCGATACCTGAACCACCGACCCTTAAGGAAAGATTGAAAATCTTGATTACCTGATTATCAACACCTTTCACGTTTTTCCGTTTTTATACTATCATTTATTTATTCCATATTAAAAAAGCCCTTGACAAAAGGGGAATTTTGTTGTATCTTTGCACGCCAAATTTTTTACAATGAAATTATCCGAATTTAAGTATTATCTGCCTCAGGAATTGATAGCCCTGCATCCGACCGAGGAGCGCGACGAGGCACGCCTGATGGTCTTGGACCGCAAGACAAAGACAATAGAACATCGCTTATTCAAAGACATTCTGGACTATTTTGACGAGGGTGACCTTTTTGTGATGAACAACACGCGGGTTTTCCCCGCCCTGCTGTATGGTGAAAAGGAACAGACCCGCGCCAGCATCCGTGTCTTTCTCCTTCGGGAGTTGGATGAGGAGAGCCGCTTGTGGGATGTCCTTGTGGACCCGGCCCGCAAGATCCGCATCGGCAACAAGCTCTGCTTCTGCGAGGAT
>JBGUMF010000019.1:0-6685 GCA_045116675.1 Bacteroidales bacterium | reverse complement strand
ACCTACTTCTGGGCTAGCGACGAGACTACGGACATGTACAACGGCTATTGTGCGGTGATCACGCACATCTGTCCGGAGCTCATGAGCCAGAAGCAGCAGAAGGGCCGCGGCCAGAGCGTGCGCTGCGTGCAGGTACGGTAACGCACAATCCAACCTATGAAAAATGCAAGGGCATCCGATTCAACGCGGGTGCCCTTTTTTTCGGCCATCGGTTTAGAAAATTGCTATTTTTGCGGACGGAAAAACTTTTTACTATGAATAAAACCAGCATTATTATTCTGATACTTGTGACATTCTTCGCTTGGCCGGCATTTGCGCGGCATTACTCGCAGGCTCCCACCATGCCGGCAGATGCACTGACGCTGCAAAGCCCTGACCATCAACTGGAACTCAAATTCGCTGTGGTAGGTGGTGTGCCGCAGTACTCGCTTGACCGCAACGGCAAGCCCGTGGTGTTGCCGTCACGAATGGGCTTTACGCTCGAATGGCGCGATGACCTGGCGCACGCGTTCGTCCTCAAAGACAAGACCTACAGCACTTTTGATGAGACTTGGGAGCCGGTATGGGGTGAGGAGGCGCATATCCGCAATCATTATAATGAAATGCTGGTAACTATCGAACAGCCTGTCGGATCTGTACAGAGTATGGACCATTCTACAGAGAAAAAACCGACTGTAATGCGGATACGCTTCAGATTATATAACGATGGTCTTGGATTCCGGTATGAATTTCCAATGGAGAACGCGCTCGTTTGCTTCTGGTTCAAGGAGGAACTGACCGAGTTCGCCATGGCCGGCGACCACACTGCCTGGTGGATACCCGGCGACTATGACACACAGGAGTACAACTACACGAAGTCGAAACTGTCGGAGATTCGCAACTTATGGGAGGCAGGGCACAAAAACGGCGGCTGGCCGTGGACCGCGTTTTCCAAGACGGGCGTGCAGACGGCCTTGCAGATGAAGACATCAGATGGCCTCTACCTCAACATCCATGAGGCTGCCACGCTTGATTACCCGACCATGCACCTCGATTTTCTGGATTCTTTGTCGGTTAATCCATGGGATACGTTATCCTCTATTTCTCACCAGCAGCCAACAGCCAATAGCCAACAGCCCAAGGCCTATACTTTCCGTGCTTGGCTTAGTCCAGATGCGGCGGGTTACAAAGGCCGTATGCAGGCGCCCTGCCATACGCCCTGGCGCACTGTGATGGTCTGTGAGAAGGCTACCGACGTGCTCGCCTCGCGTCTGATTCTCAACCTCAACGAACCCTGCGCCCTGGATGACGTGTCGTGGATTCACCCCGTGAAATACATGGGTGTGTGGTGGGAGATGATCTCCGACAAGAATACTTGGAGCTATACCAATGACTATCCGTCGGTACGGCTCGGAGAGACGGACTATACGAAGGCGAAACCGCATGGCCGTCACGCCGCCAATACCGAGAATGTGCGCCGTTACATCGACTTTGCGGCTGCCAACGGCTTCGATGCGATTCTTGTCGAGGGTTGGAATGTCGGATGGGAGGACTGGTACGGCAAACAGAAGGAGTTCGTATTCGACTTCCTCACGCCTTATCCCGACTTTGACCTGCCCGGATTGAACAAATATGCCCACGAGAAGGGTATCCGGCTGATCATGCACCACGAAAGTTCCGCCTCCACCGTGAATTACGAACGTTGGATGGAAAAAGCGTATAATCTGATGAATCAGTACGGTTACGATGCGGTAAAGAGTGGTTATGTGGGCACTATCATCCCCTTCGCCGAAGGCCACTACAGCCAGCCCATCAACAACCACTACCATTACGCCATCGTGGAGGCCGCCAAGCACCATATCATGGTCAACGCCCACGAGGCTGTGCGCCCGACGGGATTGTGCCGCACCTGGCCCAACATGATCGGCAACGAGAGCGCTATGGGCACCGAGTTCAGGGGCCGCATCCATCCCGGCCACGCCACCATTCTGCCTTTCACGCGACTGCAGGGCGGCCCGATGGATTATACCCCCGGTATCTTCGAGCCCGACATGAGTAAGAATGCCCCCTGGAGCAAGGAGCTTATGAAGATTACAATATGCAACCAATTGGGCCTCTATGTCACCTTTTATTCGCCTTTGCAAATGGCTGCAGACTTTCCCGAGCATTATGAACCCTATATGGATGCCTTCCAGTTTATCAAAGATGTGGCGGTGGATTGGGACACTTCAATCTATATCATGGCCGAGCCTGGCGCATATATCGTGACTGCGCGACATCCGAAACTCACCACTCTTAACAAGGCCGCCGAAGGGGTGGGAGAGTTGCCTGACGGCAGGAAAGGGGTGATTTCCAATGCCACCCGGTTTGTATATGCCATTGACAACGATACAACGATTCAACAAATCAACAACATAACGCCCCGCGACGTGTGGTATGTCGGCGGCATCACCGATGAGAATGCCCGCGATGTGACCGTGAAACTGGATTTCCTGTTGCCGGGAGTGAAATATGAGGCCACCCTCTATGCGGACGCTCCGGACGCCTGTGGCCTGCCCGACAACAGCTCATTGAAATACAATCCGCAGGCGTACACCATTACAAAGAAAAAGGTCACCTCGAAGAGTGTGCTGAAACTGCGCATGGCTCCGTGTGGCGGCTTTGCGGTGTCGTTGCGGGAGTTGAAGTAAATGGAGATAATAGGGTGGAGGTCAGAACGGTGCTTTGGCATATTGCCAAATTATTTGTATCTTTGCCGCCCTCATTTGAGCATAGGATCCAATTTAATAATTCAATATTTTAACAACTTTTAACCGAATCATTTATGGCTTTCAATTTGAGAAACAGAAACTTCTTGAAACTGTTGGATTTCACCCCGAAGGAAATCCAATACATGTTGGACCTCGCACGCGACCTTAAACGCGCCAAATATGCGGGTACCGAGCAACCCAGACTGAAAGGCAAGAATATCGCCTTGATTTTCGAAAAGACCTCCACCCGTACGCGCTGCGCCTTCGAGGTGGCCGCTTACGACCAGGGTGCGCATGTCACCTACCTGGGACCTTCCGGTTCCCAAATCGGCATTAAGGAATCTATGGCCGACACCGCCCGCGTGCTCGGACGCATGTTCGACGGCATCGAATACCGCGGTTTCAAACAGACCACTGTGGAAGATCTGGCCAAGTTCGCCGGTGTTCCCGTCTGGAACGGTCTTACCAATGAGTTCCATCCCACCCAGGTGCTGGCCGACTTCCTGACGATGAGCGAGCATGTGGACAAGCCCCTCAATCAGGTGACGTACGCTTACCTCGGTGATGCCCGTTACAACATGGGCAATTCCCTGATGGTGGGTGGTGCCAAGATGGGCATGGATGTCCGTATCGTGGCTCCGAAGGCTCTCCAGCCGGACAAGGACCTCATCAAGAAGTGCAAGGAGATTGCCAAGGAAACTGGTGCTACCGTGACGGTGACCGATGACGTGAAGAAGGGCGTGAAAGGCTGCGACTTCCTCTACACCGACGTTTGGGTGTCTATGGGCGAGCCCGTGGAGGTTTGGGAAGAGCGTATCAAACTGCTCAAACCTTACCAGGTGAACAAGGAGACGATGAAACTCACCGGCAACCCGAAATGCAAGTTCATGCACTGTCTGCCGGCATACCACAATCTGGAAACCCAGGTGGGCCGCGATGTGAACAAACAGTTCGGTCTGGACGGCATCGAGGTTACGGAAGACGTGTTCGAGTCTGAGAACTCCATCGTCTTCGACGAGGCTGAGAACCGTATGCACACCATCAAGGCCGTTATGGTGGCCACATTGGGCGACTAAACATTGTCGTCATACCAATCGAAAAAGAGCCCGGCATTTCGCTGGGCTTTTTTGTTGTCTTTCCTATGGTCTGAACATAAATATAGCTGTTGGACTATGAGGTTTTTTGACGATGTTTTTCCTGCTGTTTTTTCATCGCCCAGTGCCGGTGTGGGACAATTCCCCTTCTGTTTAGAAGGGGTGCCCGCAGGGCGGGGTAGTAGTATGAGTGTCAAAATTCCTTGTGCCCCTACCCCGGCCTTCGGCCACCCCTTCCCAGGAAGGGGAGTTTGGCTTCCGCTTCTGCTGCCCGCAGCGGCCAGGCAATTACCTTTATGAATATTACAAACTCTTATAGATTTTACAAACAATGAAAAAACTGTTTTCCCTGCTCTCCCTGCTGTTGCTTTGTGCCGCTGTCATGGCGCAGACCGCGTCTATCAAATTCGAAGGGCTCGATGCCAACGGCTATATTAAAAAACTTGACCAAATAGAAGTCATAAACTTGACCAAATCGTGGCATGTGACGCTCTATTGGCCCGACACGGTGCTGACCATCCAAAATGGAAATAGCATTGAGGATGTGGTTTCCGAAAAAGGTTTTGCCTTGTTGCAGAACAATCCCAACCCTTTTGACGGCACCACGTATGCCACGCTGCAAGTGGCGGAGGCGGGAAGCGTGTCTGTAGAGATTACCGACATGGCCGGGCGTAGCATAGGCGTGACGAACACGTTGTCGCTGCAGTCGGGCACGCACCAGCTGCGCGTCACGCTTGCCACAGCGGGCGTCTATTTCCTGACGGCCCATCAGGAGGGCAGCACCTCGACGGTGAAGATGGTGTGCCGTAGCGGTGGCGGCGCGGACGCGGTAGCCTATGCCGGCATGACAGAAAACACACTCCAACAGAAGAGTGCCCCCAAAGGCACTATTGTCCGTCCTTTTGATATCGGTGACCAAATGGAATATATTGGCTTCGCCATGTTTGATGGTACGACATTGGCAAGTACCCCCGTGGTTCAGGTCCTGTTCCCCTTGGAAACCGTTTGGTTGGAGTTTGACGAGGTGCAGGACGGTGTCCCCTGTCCCGAAACCCCTACCGTCACGGATTATGACGGAAACACCTATTCCACGGTCCGGATAGGCCACCAATGCTGGATGAAGGAAAATCTTCGCACCATGCATTATGCCAACGGTGACGTTATTCCTATGGGGACTTCTAATCCTACCGTCAGTCGGAGCAGTTCGGCCTGACCGACAAGGAAAAGCTTCTGGTGTTTGATGTATTCTGTGCGAACCAGAGCTACAAACAGCTAAGAACCTTAAATTGAGCCGACAGAAGATCAGATCCTGTTTGAGAATTATAGCCCCAAAAATAAAACGCACCGTTGCCAAGCAACGGTGCGTTTCTTTTTGTCCAAACGGATTGCTTGTGCAATCGTGTCGGATTTTAGTGTCTGGGCTCGCCTTTGGGACATTTGTGGTCTTTCGGGCAGGGACCTTTGGGACCGTGGTGAGGACCGCCTTCCGGACAGCCGGGCTTGTCGCCGCCTTTGCAGCATCCGGGGCCTTCGCCCTTCTTGCAGCCACCGCAGCAGCCCATCTCGTCGAAAGCGGCTTTCTTCTCAGCCGTGGTGAGGTTGTCCCAGTTGTTCATGGCAGCCTCGAATTTGGCTTGCTTCTCTTCCTGGGCTTTCTTCATGGCCTGCATCTCGTCGTATTTGGCCTTGCGGTCGTTGAGCAGTTCCACTCTGCGCTCCTCGGTGATGTTCTCCCAGTTCTTCCAGTCTTCCATGGCCTTCTTGCAGGCTTCCATTTCGGCTTTCTGTTCCGGGGTCATGTCCTTGCAGCAAGGATGCTCTTCGGATTGCATTTCAGGGCCTTCAGCCGGCTGCTCAGCAGTTTTGTTGTTGCAGGCGGTGAACGTCAGACAGCATGCAGCTGCCATTAAGATAAACAGTTTCTTCATTTTTTTGTGTTTTTGATTATGAAAATTGAGGTGCAAAAATAATGTTTTTCACTAAAATCACGAATATCCAAATCTTAAAAAATCAAAATGGCTTATGGTCTCTAGTCTTTAGTCTTTAATCATTGATACCCAACATCACAAATCCACCCTTCTGTCCTTCGGATATTTCACACTGTAGGTGACGACAAAGCTCCTAGTCTCGCCGGCCTGCAGTTCCATGTCCCAGGTGAGCACGCCCGTTTCCGTCTTGTTGTAGGTGGCTGCGGGCTTCACCTCTTCCACCTTCACCTCGATGTCTTTGTTGCTGGAGATGGGATACTGATCCTTCAGTGTCAGCTTGGCTGTCTTGGTCTGGTTGTTCTTGACCGTGATGATGAATGATTGGGTGACCGTGGTGGTGCTGCCTGCGTGCTTTGTGCTGCAATAGTCTCCCCGCTTCTCACGCTTTACGGAGATTCTCGGGTCGGTGGTCAGCGTCAGCGAGATGTTCTTTTCCGTGGCGTTGGGACGCAACATGGTCTTGCCCACGAAGGTGTTGTCGAAGGTGACCGTGGCATAGCCGGGCAGCAGGTTGTACTGCTCATAGTCCGACAAGGTGGCCACCAGGTAGGTCTCGTCCGACAGCTTGGGTGCGGCATAGTATTTGTACTCGGCCTTGATGTTGTAACTCTTCAGGTCGATGAGCTGCTCCTTGCCGTTGCCGGGGATGTCGTAGGGCACGGAAATGTTGTAGTTCACATGAACTTCCTGCATATCCACTTCCACGTAGTCGTCCATCAGTAGCGGGGCACTGGCGGCGCTGCCGCGGACAGATGCCACATAGCCGTCAGTAGAAGCAACACCTTCATAAGAAATAGAGTTGCTGCGAGACATTGTCGGAGCCGAGAGTTTGGCATTTGGGCGGGGTGTGTAGAAATTGAGGTACCATGATTTG
>JBGUMF010000018.1:0-33763 GCA_045116675.1 Bacteroidales bacterium | reverse complement strand
GCAGATGTTGCGATGACCCTCGCCGCGGCTGAGGTGATAGTTGCGGATGACGGTCATGCCGGCATACTCGCCCGCGGCGCCGGAGTTGGGCTGCAGGGAGATGGCGGCGAAACCGGTGATCTTGGCCAGCCAGCTGCACACCTCGTCCAGCATCTCGCGATAGCCCTCGGCCTGGTCAGCGGGTGCGTACGGATGGATGTTGCAGGCCTCGGCCCAGCTCAACGGCAGCATCTCGGCGGCAGCGTTGAGCTTCATGGTGCAGGATCCCAGCGGAATCATGGCACGGTTGAGTGACAAATCCTTGACTTCCAGCATCTTCATATAACGCATCATCTCCGTTTCGGAATGATACTGGTTGAAGATCTTATGCTGCATGAAGGCGGATTTACGGGCCAGCCCGGCAGGAATGTGCAGGTCGGGGATGCCGCACTTGCCGTCGCACACGTGCGGCGTGAAAGGCTTACCGGCGGCGATGGCCAACACTTCGAGGATGTCGTTGACATCGTCGTGGGTGACGGTCTCATCCAAGGAGATGGTGAAGCAACGCTCGCAGTGGTAGCAGAAGTTGATTTCCTTCGACAGGGCCACTTTCTTCACGTCCTCGCAGGTCAGGCCTTCGGGTGTTTCAAAACAGAGGGTGTCGAAATAGTATTCGTTATACTGTTTGAAGCCGTATTTTGCTGCTTCGGCGGCAAGAACGCCAGCCAAAACATTGATTTTCACAGCCTTGTTGCGCAGGCCTTCGGCACCGTGCCACATGCCGTAGAAGCCGGCCATGATGGCGGTGAGGGCGCTGGCGGTACAGATGTTGGAAGTGGCGCGCTCGCGTTTGATGTGCTGCTCACGGGTCTGCAGAGCCATACGCACGGCGCGGTTGCCCTGGGCATCGACGGTCACGCCGATGATACGGCCCGGCATCTGGCGCAAAAAGCTCTCGCGGCAGGCGTAGAAGCCGGCGGCAGGGCTGCCGTAGCCCATCGGGATGCCGAAACGCTGGGTGGAACCAACCACACAGTCGGCACCCCACTCGCCCGGAGGCGTGAGCAGCGTAAGGGCATACAGGTCGGTGGCCACGCCCACGAAGATGTTCTTGGCGTGCGCTTTCTCGACCCACTCGCTATAGTCGTGGATGCCACCCCAGTAGTTCGGGTACTGGATCATCGCGCCGAAGAAGGTCTCGTCGAGTTCCACCTGGTCGGGTTTGCCGATGACGATTTCGATGCCATGCGGGGCAGCGTTGGTCTTCATCACACCGATGGAGTGCGGGAACACGCCTTCCGCCACGAAATATTTCACCACGTTGTTCTTCTGCTGGTCGCGCGTGCGGCTGCGGAAGAACATCAGCATCATCTCGCCAGCGGCGGTAGCGTCGTCAAGCATGGAGGCGTTGGCCAGCGGCATGGCCGTGAGGCTGCCTATCATCGTCTGATAGTTGAGCAGGGCCTCGATACGGCCTTGGGAAATCTCCGCCTGGTACGGGGTATAGGAGGTGTACCAGCCCGGGTTCTCGAAGATGTTGCGCAAAATCACCGCCGGGGTGTAGGTGTTGTAATGACCCATACCGATGTAGGAACGGTAAATCTTGTTCTTCGCCATCAAGGTATGGATGTGGTTGAGGTATTCACCCTCGGTCATGCCGTCGGGCAGGTCCAGCGGCTTGGGCAGGCGGATGGCGGCGGGAACCGTCTTCTCAATCAGTTCATCCATCGTTTTAACGCCAATCACATCCAGCATCTTCTGCTGTTCGGCCTCGCTCGGACCATTGTGTCTGCTAACAAAGTTGTCTTTAATTATCATATTGATTTGAAATTAGTTATAAATATTTTTATCCAAAATAGAGGAAAGGCAAAGATACAATTTTTTAGATAAAAGTGAACAGCAAACCAGGGGATCCGTTATTTTTTCATCCATCGGAAAACAGACATGCACTCCCGGCCGGCCATGTCTAATCCATTAAACACTTTAACATTATATGGTTTATAATTAATGTAGTACCACACTAAAAAAACATATCATTCGTTGTATTTTTGCAAGTTAAAATGATTAAATCATGCCCAAAGCGTTTCTCCATATCATGTCCCGTTTTTCCCTCGTCCTCATCACCGTTTTGGCATTGCTGCTGTCCTCCGCGCAGGCGCAGACCAAGAGCAGCAGCCAGCTGAAAAAGGACAAGCAGAAAATCGAAAACGAGATTGCCAACACCCAGAGTCTGCTCAAGAAGACGGAGAAGAACCAGAAGGCCTCCTTGCAACAGATTGCCGTGCTGCGCCAGCAGATCAGCAATCGCGAGAAGCTGATCACCGCCCTCAACAACGAGATCATGCAGATGGAGGAGCAGCAGGAACTCAACCAGCAGATGATCGCCCAGCTCCAGAAAAAGCTGGAGTACATGAAGTCCGACTACGCCCAGGTGGTCTATATGGCCTACCGCAACCGGCGACTAATGGACAAAGTGACCTTCATCCTGGCCTCCGACGACTTCTCGCAGATGTTCCGTCGTTTCCGTTTCTTCACCCTCTTTTCCAAACATGTAAAAGAGCAGGCCGACAAGATTGACCAGACCCAGCAGGAGTTGAAGCAGAAAAATGAGGAGATCATCGCCCTGAAGAACGAAAAGCTGAACCTGCTATCCGGCAAGGAGACGGAAATCAAGAAGCTGGAGAGCGACCGGCGGGAGAAGACCCGGAATGCGGAGCAGCTGAAGAAGCAGTCTCAGCAGCTGGCCGCCGACCTGAAAGCCAAGCAGAAGAAGCGCAAGGAGTTGGATGCTGCCATCAAGCGGGCCATTGAAGCGGAGATTGCCGCCGCCAACCAGCGGAAAGCCAACACCAAAGGCAGTGGCAAGTCCAGCACTTCCACCACCGCCGCCAATACCACCACCTCGTCGCGCAGCACAGCCACCATCACCATGACACCGGAGGAGAAGAGCCTCAACACCTCCTTCGTCAACAACAAGGGACGGCTGCCCTGGCCCGTAGCCAAGGGCGCAAAGGTGGGCGACTACGGCAACTACGCGCACCCCGATGTGCCGTCGGTGACCATTGAGAACCGCGGCATCGACATCCTCACGGACGCAGGCGCGCCCGTACGCGCCGTCTTCGAAGGCGAAGTGACCAGCATCATGGACATCATGGGCACCAAAGTGGTGATGATCCGGCATGGCGAATATATCAGCGTCTATCAGAATCTGGCCAACGTGAATGTCTCCAAAGGCTCAAAGGTCTCCACCAAGCAGACCATCGGAACCGTGGCCAAAAACGTATCCTCCAACACCTACGAGCTGCATTTCGAGATTTGGCGCAACAGTTCCAACCTCAACCCCAACGACTGGCTCACCCGAAGATAAGCGGATATGATCATCAAAAGCGCCACCTTCCTGCAAAGCGTCGCCGACTGGCGGCAGTGCCCCGAGGCCCATCTGCCGGAATACGCCTTCATTGGCCGTTCCAATGTGGGGAAATCCTCCCTCATCAACATGCTGGTCAATAACAGCAAGCTGGCCAAGACCTCATCCAAACCGGGTAAGACGCAGACCATCAACCATTTCCTCATCAACAGAAACTGGTATCTGGTGGACCTCCCCGGCTACGGCTACGCCAGCATCTCGAAAGCCATGCGCGACAAATGGCAGAAGATGATCAGCGACTACCTGCTATACCGCGAGAACCTGCAGATTGTCTTTGTGCTGGTGGATTCGCGCATTGAGCCGCAAACCATCGACCTCGACTTCATTGACAACCTCGGCGAGCAGGGCATCCCTTTCGCCATCATCTTCACCAAGGCCGACAAGCTCTCATCCGGCAAGATACAGAGCCATGTGCAACGCTTCAAGAACCGCCTGCTGGAGACCTGGGAATCGCTGCCACCCACTTTTGTATCCTCCGCCAAGACCAAGAAAGGGAAAGAGGATATTCTCCAATATATCGAACAAATAAATCAACAGTATAATAACCCCAATTCCATTATCTGACATGAAAATCCAACTATCCATTTTTCTGTTCGTCCTTCTCTGTCTGGGCGGATGCAAGACAAACAAATCGGTAACCTCCACGGGGAATCTTCCCTTGCAAGGCACCCGCTGGAACCTGGTCTCCATCGAAGGCCAGGAACTGGAGACAAACAAGTTTCCCGTTCAAGTCAAGCCATACATCATCTTCGACACGACAGGCCAATACAACGGGAATTTGGGCTGCAACATCTTCTTCGGGACCTATTATCAGAAAAAACAGAAAATAGAGATCGAATACGGCAGCGCAACCAAACGTCTATGCCCGAACATGGAGATTGAGAAAGCCATGATGGGAGCCATCAAAAAGGACATCAACAATTACGTCATTGACGGCAAGAACCTCACCCTTTATTCCGGGAAAAAAGAGATTATGAAATTTGAAGGCGTTGAGAAATAATCCCACGGGCATCTTCATTGAAACAAAAAAGAACCGCCGAAAAGCGGTTCTTTTTTTATACCATATATTATATATAGTGATTGGGATTATTTTCCTTTCACTTGGGAGCCCACGCGAGCCATAGCACAGCGGAAGCCGATATAGTCCGTAGCTTCGTCTTCGTCCATGTAGCGTCTTGAGCCGGGCGCGAAATAGTACGGGATATCCTTCCAGGAACCGCCCTTATAGACGCGGGCGTGGTCGCTGACGAGCGAGTAGGCGTAGTTGTCGTTGAGCTTACGGTACATCTGGTCGGTAGCCTCCGTATTTGAGGTGGCGTTCGTCCAGCTGTCGATGTCCTGCAGGGACTGCCAGTCGCCATCCAAGTAGTTCTTGTTGTCAGCGGCGCGGTAGTTGCGTCTTCTGTCGTTCTTGAAATCGGAGACGGGCACCATCGGGATTTTACCCACGCTGTCACGTTCGGCCACGGTACCGTCTTCCAGCAGTTTCTTCGTCTCGAAGTAGTTACCACGGAAGGGGTTGTACTCGGTCACATCGTCGTGGGAGCTTTGTCTATAGACATCCATCACCCATTCGGAGACGTTGCCAGCCATGTGGTACAAGCCATAGTCGTTAGGCCAGAAGGATTTGACTTCGGCTGTTTTGAAATTTGCATCGTTCAAAGAGCTGGCCACACCCATGTAGTCGCCACGACCGCGGCGGCCGTTAGCCATGAAGTCGCCATAGTATTTCTTATCTTCGGTACGGAGCTGTTGGCCGTTCCACGGATAGACCTTGCGTTCGAGGACGCGCTCGTTGAGGGTGTTGCCCACCAAGCCAAGAGCGGCATACTCCCATTCGGCCTCGGTCGGCAGACGGTACTTGGGCAGCAGGATGCCGTCTTCCATCTTCACGTTGCGATACTCGCCGGAAGAGATGTAGCGAAGACGTTTCTCGCCTTCAGCCTCGTAGGTTTCGTATGTCAGATAGGCGTCGGTGTTGAAATAACCTTCCGCCGTCGGGGTTTCGGCAAACTCCACATAGCCGCGGTCAACGAGGATCTGCTCGTTCACACGGTCGGTACGCCAGGCGGCGTAATTGGTGGCCTGAAGCCAGTTGACACCCACAACGGGATATTTGGCGTAAGCGGGATGACGGAAATAGTATTCCACATCCGACTCATTATAGCCGAGGCGGTCGCGCCAAACATTCTCATCGGGAAGAGCGTTGTCATAAACCACTTTCAAATCCTGCGGCACAAAGACGCGCTCCAGCCAGTACAGATACTCGCGATAGTCCAGATTGGAGATTTCGCATTCGTCCATATAGAAAGAAGCGACGGAAACCCTGCGGGGGTTGTTGTTCCAATCCTTCATCACATCCTCTTCCATGGCACCCATCACAAAGGAACCGCCTTCGATGAACACAAGGCCGGGACCCGTGGCCTGTTCTTCAAAAGCAGCCACCTCAAACCCGCCGTTTTTGGCATCGTTATAATTCCATCCTGTGGTCGGAGAGGTCTCCTTCTTACAGGAAGACATCGTCACGAGGAGAGCACAGAGGATAAACAGACCTGTTAATTTTGTTGACTTATTCATTGTTTTGATGTTTTATAATCTTGTTAAATGTAAAATTCAAAAATTAGAATGACGGACAAACCAGATCCTTGATGGCTTTATGTTTCTCAGGACATGGCAGGAGGAACTGCAAGGAGACCTCGTGAGCACCGCCCGTGGCCACATTGGCAAGCTGTCCGACAGTGAAATCGTAGGAATAGGCGACTTTAAGCCAATTGTACTCCACGCCGAACATCACGATAACAGCATCAGACAAACCATATTTCTCTGTATGGGTCGTCTCTTTCCCGTCTTCCACTGTGGTATACGTGTACGTGTACATCGGAGCGCAACGGTACCAGGCTCCCACCGTGAAGGGGTAGAAATTCAGATAGAGCCCGGTATTGAAATAGTTGAACGGTCTCTGATGCTGCCAGATGAAATTCGGGCTGATGGAGATATCGCCAAACGTATGGTCGATTTTGCTTTTACGTTTCAGGTCGAAGTGGGCACCCACGTGAACCGTATGCTTCACCGGGTTCATATCATACATCTTGTTTCCGTCATCGTCATTCAAAAAGCTGAAGCCCTCATTTCCATCCAAGGAGGCGGTCACGATATGATGGGCGGCATAGCCGAAATAGAAGTGCGGTGTGTAGCCCATGAGGCCTGCAGAAAGGCCGAAATTCCAGCGACTGAGAGTGCCGTAATGTTCTTCGGTCTGATAGACGACACCGTAGCGGGGGTCGATCATATCGCCGAAAACGAGGTTGTCCCAGTTCAGCTGTTTGGTCTGGAAGTCCGCCTGAACAGCCAAACGGAGAGTGAATTTCTTGCTCACTTTCGCCTTGAACGCATACATGGGGCTGATGCCGTAGGTGTTGATGGAGCCGCCGTTCTCGCCGGCACGGTCCTGAAACAGAATCAAGCCCACACCGCCGGAAATCTTGTCGAAATGCTCGTCAAACGAGGCGGTGCTGGAGATGAACGTTCCCTGCATACTCGGCCATTGGTCCCTGAAATTCAACGAGATACGGGGACATACATTTGAGCCTGCGAAGGCCGGATTCAGGTAAAGCGGATTGGCATAGAACTGCGAAAACATCGCGTCCTGCGCATTCACGCGCATGGTGAGCACGGAAATCACTGCTGTTAAAAGTATGATTATTCTCTTCTGCATATTCACTATCTTTTATAAGCGGGCAAAAATACAAAAATATTTGTCACAGCCTTGCTCCTAATTTTATAATATTATCAACATTAAAATAATAACAACATCTTCCCTTCAATCTGCAATAATCACAACGTGCATTCGTTAACAAAATTGCATCGTCATTGATTATTTAAATAAACGGCAAATGGAAAGAAAATCTTGGGTACCCTTGTTGATTTTTTTTATAATAATTTCACAACTATCTCATATTCAGTCACAAACAATTGAAAAAAATATTCAAATCAAGTGGACGGACAATGTAATCCAGCACTTTTCCGAGGAAAACGTGCAGGAACATCTGCATTTTCAGGACGCTTCCTATAGGCAGCCATTCCCCTCCCTACCCTGCTACCAGGAGCTGATTCCGTTGGCGCAGGCGTATCGTGATTACAATGTGACCATCGGGCAAGTGCAATACGAACCCATGCGGGCACAGGACGGGACTCTGATACCCGCCTCCTTCACCGTCCGGCAGCCTGACGTGCATGTGAAGACCGTTCACCAGCGCAACAAAACATACGCCCTGCTGACGTTCATCCCCATCATCCAAACCGGGCAGGGCCAGTACAGCCGGATCACCTCCATCAGCCTCCGCATTGAGGGCCAAGGCGTGACCGCTGCCAAAGCAGCCAAAACGCATCCTTCCCAGTCAGTGTTGGCCGTCGGAAGCTGGTACTCATTCACCCTCCAACAGGACGGAATCTATCAGGTGACGGGGCAGGACCTCAACGCCTTAGGCATGAGCTTGCCGATTTCCTCTTCATCCATCGCCCTTTTTGGAAACGGCGGTAAGATGCTGCCCGAGGCCAATGCCACCGCCCGCATTGAGGACTTGCGGGAGATTCCCATCCAGATATTCGACGGCGGGGACGGCTCTTTGGACAAGAACGACTATTTCCTGTTTTACGGGGAATCGCCGCACGGGTGGGCCTACGACACCCTCACCGGATATTTCAGCCACGCCCTCAACATCTACTCCGACTCCACCCGCTACTTCATCACCAGCACAGCGGGGGTTGGCGAGAAAAAGCGGGTTGCCACTGTGGACAACAGCAGCCTGACGGCCACTGCAACGGTCAGCGAATATACGCATTACGATTTCCGGGAGGATGACCTTTTCAATCCGTGGGAATCCGGCAAGGAATGGTTTGGCGACCGTTTCGAGGCCACCCTGAACCGTTCCTATTCCTTTGCCATTCCGGGGTACAAGTCGGGCAGCAGCTGTCGCGTTTCCGTGGCGGCGGCAGCCTCCTCCGTCTCCCATTCCCAACTTACGGTAAGCACCAACGGAAGCGGCATCGGCTCTTTGTCGTTCGGGCCCATCGGCAACCGGATTGCCACCCGCAGCCGGCAGGATTTCTCCTGCACCCCAAGCGGAAACAACCTCTCTATCGTCTTGGACTACAACCAGCCGACATCCTCCTCGTCAGCCTATTTAGACTGGATTGAAATCCAGGTGCCCTGCCTGCTCACCATGCACTCGTCACAGTTCCCCTTCACCAATCCGTCCACCATCGGGCATGGTAATGTGACGCGGTTCGTCATCAGCGGGGCCACCTCCGGCACCCGTGTGTGGGACGTGACAAACCCCGGCCAAGCATTCCAGCACACACTCACCCTCAACGGAGGTTCCGCCTCTTTCAACAGCCCGACGGAAACGCTCCGGAAATTCATCGCCTTCAGTGGCACGGACTACCTGCACATCACACCAGGCGGTCGGGTGGAGAACCAGAACCTGCACGGCAGCAGCGACATCGACCTAGTCATCATCGCGCATCCCGACTTCATCAGCCAGGCCCACCGTTTGGCCAACTACCGACGCATCAACCAGGGCTTAAAGGTGAAAGTGGTTCCCATCCAGCAGGTTTACAACGAGTTCTCCGGCGGCACGCAGGATCCCATCGCCATCCGGGACTACATGAAGACCATTTACGACAACAGCAACAAAGAGTATCCGAAATATCTGCTTCTCTTCGGGCGACCCAGCTATGATTTCCGCGGGCGTTCCAACGACACGAAGATTTTCGTGCCCAATTACCAATATGCCGCGAATCCGAATTACATTTCCGAATACGATTTCTACTCCAACGATGATAATTTCGGTTTGTTAGATGAGGATGAAGGCTGTGGCAGCGGTCTGTTTGACATAGCCATCGGGCGGTTCCCGGCCAGCACGCAGGCGCAAGCCACCGCCGCCGTGGACAAGAGCATCCGATATACGGAGAGTCTGGATCTGGTGACGGGCTCCTCCAACCAGATCAGCAACCTGGCCGACTGGCGGAACATCATAGCCTTTGTGGCCGATGACGAGGATTTCAACGATTTCATCACCAGTGCCGACAACATGTCGAACATCCTCAAGACAGCCAATCCGAACATCAACTTTGACAAGATTTATCTGGATGCCTACCAGCAGATCTCAAATGCGGGCGGGCAGCGCTATCCGGAGGTGAGCACAGCCATCAACAACCGCATGAGCCGCGGCTCGCTATTATTCACTTACATCGGGCACAGCGGGAAGGATGGCTGGTCGCACGAGCGCATTCTGGAGGCCTCCGACATCAACAAGTGGAGCAACAAGTTCAACATGCCGCTGATGCTGTCGCTGTCGTGCACCTTCGCCTACTACGACCGTCCGGTCCTTTCGCCGGCGGAGATGGTCCTGTTCAACAGCAACGGCGGTGGTGCCGCCATCATTGCTGCCACCCGCGAGGCCTGGTCGTCGCCCAACAATAGTTTCGGACGGCACATCGCGAGCCTCCTCTTCAGCCAAGACGCGCAAGGGCGCTATCCCACCATCGGGGATATCGTATTCCAGGCTAAAAACGCATACAGTGGTGCCGGCACCGCGTTAGCCATGTTCGTGCTTTTGGGCGACCCCTCCATGCCGCTGGCCATCCCCACCTACCGCATTGTCACCGACTCCATCAACCACCATGTCCCCGGAATCACAAGCGACACCTTGCGTGCGTTATCGAAAGTGACTGTGAGCGGGCATATCGCCGGAGCAGACAATCAGATTCTACAGGACTTCAACGGAACGCTATACCCCACCATCTTCGACAAAAAGAGTATCGTCACCACGTTAGCCAACGACCCCAACAGTCTGCCTTTCGACTTCGAGGTGCAGAAGAACATCCTTTTCAAGGGCAACAGCACCATCCGGAACGGGCGTTTCACCTTTTCATTTTATATTCCCAAAGACATTGACTACACCTTCGGCAACGGCAAGATCAGCTATTATGCCAAGAGTGACCGGCAGGACGGAGCAGGAGCCTTTTCCGACTTCATCATCGGCGGGAATGACACCAACGCCCTCAACGACACCAAAGGGCCGGCCATCAACCTGTATCTGAACAATGAAAGCTTCATCAACGGCGGCATGGTGGACCCGTCGCCCACACTGATTGCCAAGATCCGCGACGACTACGGCATCAACACCACGGGCAACGGCATCGGACACGACATCACCGCCATCCTTGACAACCAGAACGACAAGACCATTATCCTGAACGACTATTACGAAACCGAAAAGGACAGCTTCAACTCGGGCACGGTGCGCTACCCGCTCGACGACCTGTCCGTGGGCACGCACACGCTGCGGGTACGCGCATGGGACATCAACAACAACCATGCGGAAAGCGAGATTTCGTTTGAGGTGGTTTCCAATGAGAAGCTGACACTGAAACACGTGCTGAACTATCCCAACCCATTCACCACCCACACGGAATTCTTCTTCGAGCAGAACCAGAGAGGCGGCACCTTCGACATCCAAATCCAAATTTACACCATCTCCGGCAAACTGTTGAAAACCATCACGGAGACACAGTTCATCGAAGGCAACCGGTCGGCGGGTATCATCTGGGACGGTCGCGATGACTACGGGGACAGAATCGGCAAGGGGGTGTATCTTTACCGGCTGCGGGTCCGCAACCAAAACCAGGAGACAGCAGAAGAAATAGAAAAAATCGTCATCCTGTAAAATAAAATTGAAATAGTCGCGTTATCCCCTTTTGTTCTATTCAAAATAAAACGTAACAACATCATTAAAATATGAAAAAGACCACAACTATCCTTGCGCTTCTGGCGTTATTCTTCAGTTATCAAACCGCTTATTCTCAAATCAATCCGGGCCAACTGGGCGGCAAAGAGTTGAACACCATCACCACCGCCGTGCCGTTCCTGCTCATCGCGCCCGACTCCCGCGCCGGTGCCATGGGAGACATCGGATGCGCCACCTCCGCGGACGTCAACTCCCAAGCCTACAACGCTGCCAAATACGTGTTCAGCCCGAACACCTTCGGTATCAGCGTCTCCTACAGTCCCTGGCTCCACAATCTGGTGAACGACATCAACTTAGCCTATTTGAGTGCCTATTGGAAAATCACCGAGATGGACGCTATCTCCATGTCGCTCCGCTATTTCTCTTTGGGTGATATTGAGTTTACAGATGATCAGGGTAATAAGATGAGTGACCAAAACCCGAACGAGTTCTCCTTGGATTTCGCCTATTCCCGCAAGCTGATTGACCAGTTGTCCATTGCCGTCACCCCGCGGTTCATATATTCCAACCTCACAGCCAACCAGTTCGTGTCGGGTGAGGAGACCAAGCCCGGTTTGGCCGGTGCTGCCGACATCGCATTGTTCTATGAGCAAAGTTTGAAAGCCAAGCGCCTCCACAGCAGCACACTGCGTGCCGGCTTGTCCATTTCCAACATCGGTAACAAGATGTCCTATTCTTCCGGAACCCTGCGTCGTGACTTCCTGCCGACGAACCTCAAGATCGGTGTCGGTTATGAGCTCGGCTTCGACGAATACAACAAGCTGACCATCAACGGCGAAATCAACAAGCTGCTGGTCCCGACCAACCCGGTGTATGCCAGAGACTCCATCAACGGACGCATCCTGTACAATCCGGAAACCAACAAGCCGATTATTGCCTACGGCAAGGATCCCGATGTTTCCGTACCGCAGGGCATCATCCAATCCTTCTACGACGCTCCGGGCATCGGATACAAGGCTGGCACTTTCGGCGAGGAGATGGCCGAGATCAACTGGGCGTTAGGCCTCGAATACAGCTACCGGGACCTCTTCTTTGTGCGACTCGGTTATTTCCACGAGAACGGCTATAAGGGCGCACGCCAATTCATGACGGTGGGTGCCGGTATCAAATACAACATCTTCAACATCGATGTGGCCTACCTGTTCACCACCAACGGACAGAACCATCCCTTGGCCAACACGTTGCGTTTCACCCTGTCGTTTGACTTCGTCTCCTTCAACCGGGATGCCATCAAGACACAAGGCAGATTGAAATAGAGCCATGGATTTCCGCATCGGTTTCGGATATGATTCCCATCGCTTTGCCCCCGACAGGCCACTTGTCCTCGGGGGCATTCGCGTTCCTTTCGAGCAGGGACTTGCGGCCCACTCGGACGGCGACGTGCTGATTCACGCCCTCTGCGACGCCCTGCTCGGGGCCGCCGCCCTGAAAGATATTGGCACACACTTCCCCGACCACGACCCAAACTACGAAAACATCGACAGCAAGATTTTGTTATCCAAGGTTGTAGAACTCTTGCACCAAGACCATTGGCAGGTTAACAACGCCGACTGCACGCTGATCTTGGAACAGCCGAAAATGAAACCCCACATCGACGCCATGACGCAAACCTTGGCCCAACTTCTGCACCTCGACCCGTCCCGTTTGTCCATCAAAGCCAAGACCAACGAGAAGATGGGCTTCATTGGAAGAGGGGAAGGTATTGCCGCCACCGCCGTTGTCACTATAATCCAATCCGTATGAAAAGAACCATTCCAACCCTTTTTCTTATTCTCATCATTATGACGACTCAAGCCCAGATCAAGTTGAAGACCGCGCCGCCATACGGCAACACAAGGAATCCTTTATTGGAAAAATGGGACACGCCCCATCAGACACCGCCTTTCAAGCTCATCAAGCCGGAGCATTATGTGCCGGCCTTCAGGGCTGCCATCCAAAAGGCCAATGAGGACATCAACTCCATCAAACAGAACAAGGAGGCGACGTTCCAGAACACCATTGTGGCGTTGGACCGTGCCGGCGAGCTGGTCACCCGCGCTTCGGGCATTTTCTTCAACCTGCTGGAGTGTGATGCCACGCCGGAGATGCAGGACATCGCCACCCAGGTGCAGCCCATGCTCACCGAATATTCGAACAGCATCTATCTGGACACCGCCCTGTTCCATCGGGTGAAATATGTGTATGAGCACGAATACAAAAGGTTAGAGGGAGCAGACAAGATGCTGCTGAAAAAAACATATGACGCCTTCCTCGACAATGGTGCCAATCTCGATGACAACTACAAAAAGCTGTTCAACGACTTGTCCATGGAGTTGAGCAACCTCACGCTATTGTTCGGGCAGAACGCTCTGGCAGCCACCAACAGCTACCAGATGCATATCAAGGACAAAAAAGATTTGGCCGGGCTGCCGGACAACGAACTGGCCATCGCAGCGCAACGTGCCAAGGACAAAGGAGTTGAAGGCTACATCTTCGACCTGTCGCACCCCAGTGTGAACGCCATCCTGACGTATGCCGACAACCGCGAGCTACGCAAGGAGATGTACCTGCACTCCTGCGACAAGGCCTTCGGCGGTGAATACGACAACTGCTCCGTCATCCGGAAGATTCTGATGTGCCGGGAAAAAATCGCTTCGCTGTTAGGGTATCCGAACTATGCCGAATACGCCCTGCACAACCGGATGGCGAAAGACAGCAAACAGGTCTATAACCTGCTTGACCAGTTGCGGAATGCCGCTATGCCCGTTGCCAAACAAGAAATGCAATCCCTCACCAAATTCGCCCACGATAACGGACTAAAGGGCGACCTGCAACGCTGGGATTTCGCCTATTATTCCGAGAAACAGAAAAATGAGCTCTACGATCTGAACACGGAGATACTGAAGCCCTATTTCCCGCTGGAGAGTGTCATCAAGGGTGTCTTCGAGCTGGCTGGCACATTATACGGCCTGCGCTTTGAACCCGCCTTAGATGTGGATGTGTATCATCCCGATGTGACGGCCTACTATGTATATCGGGACGACCAGTTCATGGCCGTGCTCTATCTGGATTTCCATCCGAGAGCCACCAAGCGGAGCGGAGCCTGGATGACCAACTTCCGTGAGCAGTATTACGATGCCGACGGGACAGATGTTCGCCCGTTAGTAAGTCTGGTGATGAACTTCACCCCCGCTTCAGACGGACAACCCTCGCTGCTCTCCTTCAGCGAAGTCACCACATTCCTCCACGAGTTCGGCCATGCGCTGAACGGGATGCTGTCGGAGGTGCCGTACGCCTCCATTTCCGGAACGAACAGTCCCCGCGACTTTGTGGAGCTGCCCTCCCAGCTGAACGAGAACTGGGCCACGGAGCCGGAATTCCTGCAGACATTCGCTTTCCACTACAAGACCGGTGAGGCGATTCCGGAGGAATACATCGAGCGTCTCAAGAAAATGCGCCAATATCTGGCGGGCTACAGCTGTTTGCGTCAGCTCTCCTTCGGTTATTTGGACATGATGTACCACACCACGCCAGCCCGTGACATGAAGGACATCCAGGCCAAAGAGCTGTCGGTATTCAAGCCGCTGGATGTGATGCCCACCGTGCCGCAAGCGTGCATGAGCACCTCCTTCAGCCACATCTTCGCCGGGGGCTATGCTGCTGGTTATTATGGATATAAATGGGCGGAAATGCTCGAAGCCGATGCCTTCTCCGTATTCCAGGAGAACGGCGTGATGGACCGCGAAACCGCCAACCGCTATGTGGAGACTATCCTCTCGAAAGGAGGGTCGGAGGACGCAATGGAAATGTTCATCCGCTTCCGCGGACGCAAACCAGAGGTCAAAGCCCTGCTGTCACGCGACGGATTGAAATAAAAGCGGCGGAAACACCGTTTTTGCAAACCGTGCATTCGCACTTTATTTGTATCTTTGCCGCCTTAATGACATAAACTATGTTTAGCTTATATATCAAGGAGATAAAGTCGTTTTTGAGTTCGATTATAGGCTACATCTTCATTGGGGTTTTCCTGATTATTTCGGGATTGTTCCTTTGGGTGTTCCCGAACATTGACAACATCATGGAAGCAGGGCTGGCCGACTTGCAGGGGCTGTTCAGTCTCTCCCAGTTTCTCTTCCTGTTCCTCGTTCCGGCCATCACCATGCGGTCGTTCGCGGAAGAGAAGCGCACCGGCACCATGGACCTGCTGCTCACCAAGCCCCTGACCGACATGCAGATCATCGGGGCCAAGTTCCTCTCCTGCCTGACATTGCTGATTATCGCACTGATCCCCACATTGGTGTATGTGATTTCCATCTATTTCTTAGGGAACCCTGTGGGCAACATCGACATGGGCAGTACGTGGGGTTCTTATCTCGGACTGATCTTCTTAGGGGCCTCCTTCATTTCCATCGGCCTGTTTGCCTCCTCCCTGACCAACAACCAGATTGTGGCCTTCATCATCGCCGCCCCTTTATGCTTCATCCTCTCGTTCGGGTTCGCTTTTATCTACTCGTTTGAATCGCTCGGGGCTTTCGGCTACTACATCAAGACATTAGGCATTGAACACCACTACGCCTCCATCAGCAAGGGTGTCATTGACTCCCGCGACATCATCTACTTCTGCAGTGTCATCTTCCTATTCCTCTTCGGCACGAGAATCGTACTTCTGAAACGCAAATGGTAACCTTTAGAGACGCAGACTATGAAGTTATTCGGCAAAAAAAGCAATACCAAACAATACGCTGACGGAAGCAGACAGTTTAAACGGAACACGCTTCTCGGCCTTTTTGTGGCCCTTCTTGTCGTGTTGGCCGTCAACATCCTGTCCTCGTTCCTTTTCTTCCGCATCGACCTGACCAAAGACAAACGGCACTCCTTGTCAAAAAGCACCATCGAGATGCTGGAGAACCTGGAAGACCGCATCTACATCCGCGTCTACCTCAAAGGCAAAGACCAGCCCGCCGACTACCAGCTGTTTGCCAAGCAGGTGGAGCAGATGCTGCAGGATTTCCGCAGTTATTCGAAGAAAGTCTATTTTGAGTTCATTGATCCGTTGGAGGGGAAAACCAACGATGAGGTGAACGGCATTTTGGGGGAATTTGTAAAAAAAGGACTGGACCCCATCCCCATCAGCCGCGAAGATGCCAACGGTTTCTCCACACACATGGTCATCCCGGGGGCTATCGTCTCCTACCGTGACCATGAGTATCCCGCCAAGTTGGTGGTGGCCGACCCGTCGGGGGCCGATTGGTTGCAATACTCCATCGAAGAGCTGGAATACAACCTGGTGTCGCCCATCCGCCGGCTGATGAAAACCGAGAAACCGACGGTCGCCTTTCTGGACGGCCACGGCGAGCTGGACTTCTGGAGCACCTGCTGGACAGCCATGCAGCTGCAGCGTTTCTACAACACCAGCCGCATCATACTGGACGGCAAGATCAACGCCCTGCGCCATATCAGCGTGGCGGATTCCGCCACCCAAACCCTGAATCTGGGCGACAACCGCTACGATGTGCTCATTGTAGCGCAACCGACAAAACCCTTCAACGAATACGACAAATACATCATTGACCAGTTCATCATGCGCGGTGGCAAGGTGCTGTGGCTCATCGACAACACCACGGCCTCGTTAGACAGCCTGCAGTCCACACCCGAATTTTTCGCCACGCCACGCGCCCTGTACATCAATGACCTGTTCTTCACCTACGGGGTTCGTATCAACCCCAACCTGATCCAGGACTTGAGCTGCCTGCCCATCCCACAGCAGGTGGGCGTGATTGGCGACCAGCCGCAGTTCAAGTTCATGGCTTTCCCGTACAGTCTGGATGTCGTCAACTTCAGCGACCATCCCATTGTACGTAATATCAAGGAGATAAAATCCGACTTTGCCGGCAGCATTGACCTTGTAGGCAAAAATGCCGACCTGCAGAAGACGGTATTGATGACCTCTTCAGAACGTTCCAAGCTGGTGCCCACGCCCTCCATTGTAACCTTGAAAGTGGGGGTGGCCAAGCCCAACATCCAGGAGTTCGCCTTCCGAAACCTGCCGATGGCCGTCTTGGTCGAGGGCGAGTTTGAATCCGCATTCAAAGGCATCCTGCCCGTGGAGTTCGACACCCTCAAGGAGCTGGACTACCGGGCCAAGAGCGTGCCCACACGCCAGATTTTCGTGGCGGACGGCGACATTATCCGCAACCCCTTCGACAAAAAACGCAACCAGCCCTACCCTGCCGGTTACGACATTTACACCCGCACCATGTTCGACAACACACAGTTCATCGTCAACTGCGTGAACTACCTGTGCGCAGATGACGACCTGCTGCAACTGCGGGCCAAAAACTTCAAAATCGGAGCGTTGGCTCCCGACAAGATCCGCAACCGCAAGACGCTGATCGCCACACTCAACATTGTCATCCCGTTGCTGCTCATCTCCATCTTAGGCGTGGTGCTCATCCTGACCCGCAAAATCAAATACAGCCGCAGTACACAAGCGACCGCCAATACCCCAATATCTTCAAAACGACAATAATTTTATCCATCAAATAAATTTTAATTATGAAAAAACTGTTTTTTGCAATTATCTCCATTTTCACCTTCATTGGCATGGCCTGGGGGCAGGATTTGGATTTGAACAAAACGATTCCGAATGACGTGAACGTCACCATCGGAAAGTTGGACAACGGCATGACCTACTACATCCGCCGCAACACCTATCCGAAGAACCGTGTGGAGTTCCGTCTCGCGGTGAACGCCGGCTCCAACCAGGAGAACGACAACCAGCAGGGCTTGGCCCACTTTACTGAGCACATGGCTTTCAATGGTATTGAAGGTTTCCCAAGCAACAGCGTGGTGGATCACCTGCGCAGCAAGGGCGTGGTGTTCGGCGCCGACCTCAACGCCTACACCAGCTTCGACGAGACCGTCTATATGATTCCCATGCCAACGGACGATCCCGGCAACATCGACCTCGGCCTCAAGATCCTGAGAGGCTGGGCCGCTGGTCTGCTCTACGACAACAAGGAGATTGACGAGGAACGCGGTGTCATCATCGAAGAATACCGTCTCGGCCTCGGTGCCGACGACCGTATGCGCAAGGAGTACTGGCCTGTCCTGATGAAGGATTCCCGTTACGCCGACCGTATGCCCATCGGCAAACTGGATATCTTGCAAACATTCGATTACCAAGTGATTAAAGATTTCTACAAAGATTGGTATCGTCCGGATCTGCAAGCCGTCATCGTGGTGGGTGACATCAATGTGGCCGAAGTGGAGGCGAAAATCAAGACGATGTTCGGCAACATCCCCGCCAAAGAGAACCCGCGCAAGAAAGAGATTTACGGCATCGGTGCCAACAAGGAGCCGCTCGTGGCCGTCTGCACCGACAAAGAAGCCACTGGCAACTCGGTGATGCTCATCCGCAAGCATCAACACACCCCGATGAAGACCATCGGCGACTTCCGTCAGCAGCTCTGCATTGATCTTTACAACACCATGTTTGACGCCCGTCTGGAAGAGATGACTCAAGACGCGAAGTGCCCGTTTTTACACGCAGGTGCAGGCTATGGCGACTTCATCGGAAACACGGATGCCTATGCAGCACAAGCCATGGCCAAGGAAAACCACATTCCTGATGCTCTTCGCGTGCTCTTGCAAGAAGACTATCGCGTGCTGAAATACGGTTTCCTGCAAACCGAACTTGACCGCGCCAAAGAGGATCTGTTGGAAAGCTACGACAAGGCTGCCAAGGAGGTTGACAAAACCGAATCCGCCCGTTTCGCCTCCCAATACATCAACAACTTCCTGCGTCAGGATCCCATCCCGGGTGCCAAACGTGAGAACACCTACGCCAAAAAACTGATCGAAGGCATCACATTGGAGGAAATCAACGCGTTAGCCAAGAATTGGGTTACCGAAGACAATATGGTGGCCATCGTCACCGCCCCCGACAAAGAGGGAGTGAAGGTGCCTTCCAAAGAGGAAATCCTTTCCATCTTGAACGACAAATCGTTAGCCAATGTCACTCCCTACGTGGACACCTACAAGGACCAGGAAATCCTTGAAAAAGAAACCCTTAACCCCGGTAAAATCACCAACGTGGAGAAAATCGGCGCTGTGGGTGCCGAAAAATGGACCCTTTCCAACGGCATCACGGTTTATCTGAAAAAGACCGACTATAAGAACGATGAAATCCTGTTTTCTGCTTCCAGCAAGGGCGGCAAATCGCTTTATGATGTGAAAGATCTGGCCTCCGCCGACTTCGCCGCCGAAATCATCGACCGTGGCGGTATCGCCGGTCTGGATTACAACTCTTTGATGAAGAAGATGAAAGGTAAAAACGCCGGTGTGACTCCGGACATCAACCTGCTGAGTGAAAGTTTCAGCGGCTCATCCTCCCCGAAAGACCTGGAGTTCTTCTTCCAGTATCTCAACGCCTTCTTTACCAACCCGCGCATCGACGAGAACGCATTCCAACTGGTAATGGACGAATCTCGGGAAGGCATCAAGATGATGGACGCCATGCCGATGTACAAATATTTAGGCCAGTTTATCGATGCGGCAAACAACCACGATCCCTACATGAAGCTGCCCTATTCCATGGATGAGAGTTACCTCAACCAAGCGAATTTCGAGCGCGCCGTACAGATTTATAAGGAGCGTTTCGCCAACCCCGCCGACTTCACCTTCTACTTCGTGGGCAACTACGATGAAAAGCAGATGAAGGAGTTTGTGGAACTCTACCTCGGTTCCATGAAGACTGATCCCAAAAAGAAAGAGAACTACAACCTCAGCGTGCTGAAGCCGCGTCCCGACAAGGCTTCCACACAGACGGTTTACGCCGGCTCCGAGGAGCAGGGCTATATGGGCATGATCATCTCCAACCCCATCGACTGGAACTATCGCAATTCCATCATCGCCGACATGATTGGCGAGGCTCTGGACATCCAATTCGTGCGCATCGTGCGTGAAAAGATGGGCGATGTCTATTCCCCGATGGTGAACATGAGTGCCAGCAAACTCCCGACCCCGGAAATGACTTTGATGATCCTTCTGGGTTGCGACCCTGTGAAGACCGACAAACTGGCCGACGCCAGCCTGAAGATCCTCAATGACTTCAAGGCCAAGGGTCCTGACAAAAAGACCATGGAGTTGGTGAAGAAGCAGATGCTGAGCACCCGCGCCAAGAACATCCAGACCAACAAATTCTGGCTCAGCTTCATCAGCGGCAAGGTCAACCAGGATGAACCGCTGATCAGCCCGTCAGAATATGACAACATCGTCAACTCCGTCACCAAGAAGGAGATGGTCGAGTTCATGAAGAAATACTTCAAGCCGGAGATCTACACCCGTGCCGACATGCACCCGACCACGATGCAGAAATAAATGAACGGAGGCGAATGTATCCGCCCCGATATTATTGACACACATTTATGGTAGAGACGCAATGCATTGCGTCTCTACGTTTTACAAATATCGAAACGAACATGACCGATTACAATCTCAAATACAAAATCGCCGATATGGCGTTGGCCGAATGGGGCCGCAAAGACATTGAAGTATCACAAAAGGAGATGCCGGGTCTGCTGGCTCTGCGCGAAAAATATGGGGACAGCAAGCCCTTGAAGGGTGTGCGCATCATGGGCTCGCTGCACATGACCATCCAGACGGCAGTGCTGATTGAGACGCTGGTGCATCTCGGCGCCGAGGTACGCTGGTGCAGCTGCAACATCTTCTCCACGCAGGACCACGCCGCCGCAGCCATCGCGGCCACGGGCGTGAACGTCTTCGCCTGGAAGGGCGAATCGCTGGAGGACTACTGGTGGTGCACCAACCAGGCACTCTCTTTCCCCGGCGGCAAAGGTCCGCAACTCATCGTCGATGACGGCGGCGACGCCACCCTGCTCATCCATCTGGGCTACAAGGCGGAAGAAGACCCCACCGTCTTGGACAAAGAACCATCTTCCCACGAGGAGGCTGTCATCTTCCAGACTTTGAAGGAGATACTGAAAGAAGACCCGCACAAATGGCATAACATGGTGAAAGAAATCAAGGGGGTATCGGAGGAGACCACCACGGGCGTACACCGCCTCTATCAGATGATGGAGCGCGGCGAGCTGCTCTTCCCCGCCATCAACGTGAACGACTCCGTCACGAAGTCCAAATTCGACAACAAGTACGGCTGCCGCGAGTCGCTGGCCGACGGCATCAAGCGCGCCACCGACGTGATGGTGGCCGGCAAGGTGGTGGTGGTGTGCGGCTACGGCGACGTGGGCAAAGGCTGTGCCCAGTCCATGAAGTCCTACGGCGCACGCGTCATCGTCACGGAAGTGGACCCCATCTGCGCACTGCAGGCCGCCATGGAGGGTTTTGAGGTGAAGACCGTGGAAGACGCCCTCGAAGAAGGCAACATCTACGTCACCTGCACCGGCAACTGCGACGTCATCACCGTGGATCATCTCAACAAGATGAAGGACCAGGCCATCGTGTGCAACATCGGCCATTTCGACAACGAAATCCAGGTGGGCGCATTCGAGGCCCAGCCCAACATCAAAAAGCGCAACATCAAACCGCAGGTGGATGAGTACATCTTCCCCGACGGGCGCTCCATCTTCATCCTGGCCGAAGGCCGTCTGGTGAACCTGGGTTGCGCCACGGGACATCCCTCTTTCGTGATGAGCAACTCCTTCACCAACCAGACGATGGCCCAGCTCGACCTCTGGCAGAACGACTACAAAATCGGCGTGTATAACCTTCCGAAACACTTGGACGAGGAGGTTGCCCGTCTGCACCTGAGCAAAATCGGCGTGAAGCTGACGACACTCACCCAGAAGCAGGCCGACTACATCGGCGTCAAGATGGAAGGACCGTTCAAGACGGATTCGTACCGTTACTAACAAGCGATTATCACAAAGAAAATCAATAACAAGAGAGAGAGGGCTGATAACAGTCCTCTCTCTTTTATTCGGAAACGGCAACAGGTCGCAAATGCCATTTTTTTTGTATCTTTGCACATTCAATAATTAGAACATTTTTATTATGAAAGTCGTTATTTTGGCCGGAGGTTACGGAACCCGTATCAGTGAGGAAAGCCACCTCAAACCCAAACCGATGATTGAAATAGGTGACAAGCCTATCTTGTGGCATATCATGAAAATATATTCCCATTATGGGTACAATGACTTCATCATCTGCTGCGGATACAAGCATTATGTCATCAAAGAATGGTTTGCGGATTACTACCTCCACAACAGCGACATCATGTTCGACTTCACGAAAGACAACAAAATGACCCTACTGAACACTGAGGCGGTGGAACCCTGGAAAGTGACCTTAGTGGACACAGGTCTGAACACGATGACGGGCGGGCGTGTGAAACGCATCCAAAAATATGTCGGCAACGAGCCCTTTATGCTCACCTACGGTGACGGCGTGGCCGACATCAACATCGCTGAGCTTGTGAAATTCCATCAGCAATATGGCAAAATTGCCACCATCACCACCGTCAATGTCGGACAGAAATTCGGAGTCATCGAAATGGACAGCAACAACTCCATCAAGGCCTTCCGTGAGAAATCCGACTCCGACGGCAGCGTCATCAACGGCGGCTTCATGGTCTTCCAACCACAGATTTTCGACTACATCGAAGGCGACTCCACCGTTTTTGAAAGAGCACCTCTCGAAGCCATGGCCAACTTGGGTGAGCTGAAAGGCTACAAACACGACGGCTTCTGGCATTGTATGGACACCCAGCGCGACAAAATGAACCTGGAAGGGTTGTGGGCATCAGGGAAGGCTCCGTGGAAAGTTTGGTAAAACACTTGTAGAGACGGTGTGTACACCGTCTCTGCCCGAATATTCCCCTTCTTTAGAAGGGGTGCCCGTAGGGCGGGGTAGTAAAAAATTGAAAAAAGAATATGCAGACATTTAAAGGCAAGAAGGTTTTTCTGACCGGACACACGGGATTCAAGGGTGCGTGGCTAACCTTGATGTTGCATCAGATGGGAGCAGAGGTGACTGGCTATTCGTTAGCACCGAATACCGACCCCAGCCTCTTTGAGGTGATTTTGGGCGAAACGCTGTGCCATTCCGTCATCGGGGATCTGCGCGACACCGAGCTGCTGCACAAAACAATGGCCGAGTGCCAGCCCGACGTGGTTTTCCACTTGGCGGCACAGCCCATCGTGCGCACATCGTACAAGATACCTGCCGAAACCTTTGAGGTTAACGCTATCGGCACCGCCAACGTGCTGGACGGCATACGGATGTTGGAGAAGCCTTGCGTGGGCGTGATGATCACCACCGACAAGGTGTATCAGAACAACGAGACCGGGCAAGCCTACAAGGAGGACGACCGCTTCGGCGGGTACGACCCTTACAGCGCCAGCAAGGCGTGCGCCGAGCTGGTCATCGATTCGTATCGGAAGTCGTTTTTCAACCCCGAGGATTACGAACAGCACCACAAGACTATCGCTTCGGCGCGCGCCGGCAATGTGATTGGCGGCGGCGATTGGGCTGCCGACCGGCTGGTCCCCGACATCGTGCGGGCTTTGTCCAAAGGCGAGGCCATACAGATTCGAAACCCCAAAGCCGTGCGCCCGTGGCAACATGTGCTGGAACCGCTTTCCGGCTACATCCTGCTGGCGCAAAAGCTGATGGAAGATCCCGTCAAATACGCCGAGGGATTCAACTTCGGTCCGAACCCTGCCGACACGCTGACGGTGGAGGAGATGACGCAGATGGCCACGGAGATATGGGGCGGCGGCACATTTGTTTTCCCCCAGCTCACCAACCAACCGCACGAAGCGGGTCTGCTCTCGTTGGACATCACCAAAGCCGGCAAAGTGTTGGGCTGGAGGCCACGCCTCAATGCACGACAGGCTCTGGAGATGACATTGGAGTGGTATAAAATGTTCTATCAGAAAGGAACTTCATCCATAGTGGAACTGATGAAGGAGCAGATAAACAGAAATTTTGTCATTTTATGATTTCCATAAAATGGAAATTTTGTATTTTTGCAAAATCAGATTTTGAAAAATGGCAACAAATAGGAACAGGGCAATATTCGACAATCCCTTTGTCACGACAGGATATGTGGGAGCTGCTTATTTCTGTGACAGAGAAAAGGAGACGGAAGACATTGTACGATTGCTGACTAATGGTAACAATGTGGCTCTGATATCTCCCCGTAGATATGGGAAAACTGACTTGCTCCGGCATTGTTTTGCACAAAAAGAGATTGCAGAACGGTACTATACCTTTATAGTTGACATATATTCAACCAAATCGGTCTCAGAAATGGTTGGTAAGCTGGGAAGTGTTATTTTGGAAACGCTCAAGCCTCACGGGAAAAAAATATGGGGAAAATTTCTAAAAATGCTCGCTTCAGTCAGGTCTGAAATCAGTTTCGACATTAATGGATTGCCTTCATGGACTATGAGTGTGGGTGATATAGAGGCTCCCGACACCACCTTGGGAGAAATATTCGCCTACTTGCAAAACGCAGATAAGCCCTGTATCGTAGCTATTGACGAGTTCCAGCAAATCACAAAATATGCCGACACGAACATCGAGGCTGCACTGCGGACGTATATTCAATATTGCAGCAATGCCAAATTTGTATTTTCAGGTTCACGTCAGCATTTGATGGGATCGATGTTCCTCTCTCCAGCACGTCCTTTTTATCAGAGCGTGACCATCTATGGATTGAACCGACTACCCTTGGACAAGTACACGTCTTTTTGCCAATATCATTTTCAAGATTATGGCAAACAAGTGGAAAATGAGGTCGTAGAACAATTATACAATCAATTTGAGGGTGTTACATACTACATCCAACGTGCCATGAACGAACTTTTCTTTCGAACCCCCATCAATGGTGTATGTAAAACAAGGGATATTGACAGTGCAATACAAGCGATTATAGACATCTCATCCCCGATATATGAGGATTTACTCTATCAATTACCGGAAAAGCAAAGCCGAGTGTTGGTGGCAATTGGGAAAGAGCAAAAAGCTGTCAATATTACATCCGGAAAATTTGTGAAAAAACACGGGTTGCTTTCCCCGAATTCCGTTAAAGCAGCGGTCCCGGCTCTAATAGACAAGGGTTTGCTCACTATGGACAAAGGGGTATATCAAGTTTACGACAAATTTTTCAATCTCTGGTTAGAACAACACGTATGATTGCCATTACGAAAAAAGTCGTAACGAAAAAATACGTAATAAAGAATAGCACAAAAGAATCAAGACCACGCGAGAAGAGACACTGCAATAACGAAAAATATTACATTTGAATAATACAATAACATACTATGTTGAATCATAAAGAATTACGCAAGCAGATCACGGCATTGACCGCCGAATACTACAAAGCCCGCTTTGAAGAGAAAGAGTTCGTGCCCGGCAAGACCAAAGTGAACTATGCCGGTCGTGTGTTTGACGAGGAGGAATTGCAGAATGCGGTGAACGCATCTCTGGATTTCTGGCTGACAGAAGGAAGATTCTCCGAAGAGTTCTCCAGCAAGATTTCAGAGTTTTTGGGGGTGGAGAATGTACTGCTCACCAATTCCGGCTCTTCCGCCAACCTGTTGGCGTTCACAGCCCTGACTTCTGAAAAACTTGGTGACAAAAGGCTGAAGCCTGGTGACGAAGTGATCTCCGTGGCCGCCGGATTCCCCGCCACCGTGACACCTATCATCCAAAACGGACTTGTACCTGTCTTCGTGGATCTTAGCATTCCGACCTATAATATTGATGTCGAAATGTTGAAGAAAGCCATCACCCCAAAAGTGAAGTGCATCTTCCTGGCACACACCCTTGGCAACCCGTTTGACATTGATGCCATCATGGAGATAGCCAAAGAGCATGACCTGTGGGTGGTGGAAGACAACTGCGACGCTTTCGGTTCCGAATACAAGGGCCGAAAGACCGGCACATTCGGTCACATTTCCACCATTTCATTCTATCCCGCCCACCATATCACCACCGGCGAGGGCGGAGCCATCTGCACCAACGACCCGCAGCTGGCGAGAATCGTGCGTGCGTTCCGCGACTGGGGACGTGACTGTTACTGCGCCGGCGGCGACAACAACACCTGCGGCAAGCGCTTTTCCCAGCAGTTTGGCACGTTGCCCTTTGGCTTTGACCACAAGTATGTCTATTCGGAAATCGGCTACAACTTGAAGATGACCGACATACAAGCTGCTATCGGAGCCGCCCAAATGGACAAGCTGCCCGACTTTTGCGAGAGTCGCAAGGCACATTTTCAAGAGTGGAAGCGTATCTTCGGCAAGTATTCGCAGTATTTCATCACTCCTGAACCCACCGAGGGAGCCGACCCCGCATGGTTCGCGTTTATCGTGACGTTGAAGGAAAACTGCCCGTTCAAACGCGATGATTTGACCAAGTATCTGAACGATAACCTGATAGAAACCCGCAATCTCTTCGCCGGCAATATGACCAAGCAGCCTGCCTTCATCGGCAAAAACTGGCGTATTGCCGACCATCTGAACCGTACAGACTATATCATGAACAACACTTTCTTCTTGGGCACCTATCCCGGCCTTACCGATGAAATGTTCAAGTACGCAGAAGAGAAATTGGATGAATTCGTGAAACAATATTAACATTATGTTGGCAAAGAAATACTTATCAGAGGTCGTTTCCATAGCGAACCCATTCAAGGGTATCTATACCGTGGAATTCAAGTCGCTGGAAAGGCCTTACAAATATGCCCCGGGGCAGTTCCTCCATATCGCCATTGACGAGGAATACGACGGCATCGGACAGTGGCCGGAATCGCGCTGCTTCTCCATGCAGAGCGACCCTGCCGAGGAGGTCATCCGCATCACCTACGCCGTGAAAGGAAACTTCACGCAAGAGATGGAAAAGACCTTGGCCGTGGGCAGGGAAGTGTGGCTGAAATTGCCGTTTGGCGAACTTTTCACACAGCCGCACAACAAAACCAATACCGTGTTCATTGCCGGCGGCACGGGCGTGACGCCCTTCCTTTCGCTCTTCACCCACGAATCCTTCAGGGACTATGCGGACCCGAAGATTTATCTGGGTTACAAAAACGAAGACTACAACATCTACCAAAAAGAGTTCGCCGCCATCCAGAACGACAATGCCCGAATCACCATCTTTTACGAAAACAAGGATGGCATAATCGACATTGCGAAGATTCACGAGCAGAACGGCAACGATAGCAGCTATTTCATCTCCGGCCCTCCCGTGATGATCAAAATTTTCAAGGAAAAGCTCATCGAACTCGGCGTGCCGAAGGAGCATGTGCTCACAGACGATTGGGAATGAATTTTGTAAAAGATAAAAAGAGTATATCATAATGAAAATCGAATTACTGGATTGTACTTTACGGGATGGTGGATACCACAATGACTGGAATTTCGGTCACAACACCCTTATCAATGTGGCAGAACGGGTCGTGAGTGCCGGTGTCGATTTTATGGAGTTGGGATTTCTGGACCAACGTCGGCCTTTCGATATCAATCGAAGCATCATGCCTGATACCGAATGTATGCGCAAAATCTACGGAAGGGTGGATTCCAAGCAGACAAAATTCGTTGGGATGATAGATTATGGAACTTGTGACATTTCCAACATCCAGCCTTGTTCGGAAAGTTTTCTTGATGGTATCCGTGTCATTTTCAAAAAACACCTTAGGGAACCAGCCATGCAACTATGCAAACAGCTGAAGGATCTCGGTTATATTGTGTTTTCCCAACTTGTATCCATAACAAGCTACACCGATGAGGAACTGATGGATCTGATTCGGCTGGTGAATGAAGTGAAGCCCTACGCGGTCTCCATGGTGGACACATACGGTTTATTGCACAGTAGCGGACTGTTCCATTTCTATGAAATTCTTGACAAATACGTTGATTCGTCTGTCGCTTTGGGCTACCATTCCCACAACAATTTCCAACTGGGTTATGCCAATAGCATTGAACTGATTAATCATCACAAGGGCAAAGAACGCACACTTTTGTGTGACGGATCTCTGTTTGGCATGGGCAAAGGAGCGGGCAACGCCCCCATAGAGCTGCTATGTATGTATATGAACGATAACTACGGAAAACACTATCAATTGAGCCAACTGTTGGAGGCGATTGATACAACTATCATGGATCTTTTCAACAAATATCATTGGGGGTATTCCATGAAGCCGTTTATCGCAGCATCCAATGATTGTCACCCTAATTATGTAAGCTATCTTCTTGACAAAAAGACCCTTTCCGTAAAATCCATCAATGACATTCTTTGCCAACTGCAAGGAGAAAAAAAACTCCTCTACGACAAAAACTATATTGAGCAGCTATATATTGATTATCAGAAAAACACGCTTAATGACGACAGTGTTTATAAGGAACTGTCAAGGCTTTTTGCCAATAAAAAGATTCTCGTAATCGGCCCTGGGAAAACAATCGACACACAAGTTGAAACAATTGAGAACTTTATAAACAAAGAGCATCCCTATATTATCTCCATCAATTTCATACCGGAAAGATTCAGTGCAAATGCCGTATTCTTGACCAATAGCAAACGCTACAACCAACAAGTAATAGCCATTACAGAAAGAAAAAATGAACTTCAGTTGATTGCCACATCAAATCTGACCCGTACGAATGGTGATTTTGATTATACCCTTGATTATGAGAGTCTAATAGATCGTTCTGCCCCGTTTATGGACAACTCCTTCCTAATGATGCTAAAGGTATTGATGCGTGCTAATGTAACCGAAGTGGCGTTGGCTGGCTTTGACGGATACTCTTCTGCAAACGAATCCAATTACTTCATGAGCCAAATGGAGTATGAATTCTTGAAACAAAGAGGGGAAGATATTATGGCCGATGTCAATAAAAATCTCCAATCTTTTAAAGAGAAAATCAATCTTAACTTTATTACACAAACACTATATCAGTATTAATCAACCATGATTTCCAGCCTTTACAAGATTATCCTTTTCGATTTAGATGGCACCCTGTTGGACACCTCTTCAGGCATCATTGCCGCTATTCGAAGGACTGTCTCAGAGTTAAAGTTGGAACCTTTGTCTATGGAGGTGTTGAGGACATTCATCGGACCACCTGTCCAGAACTCCTTCGCCCGGGTTTACGGAATGTCAAAAGATGACGCTGATGCTACGGCAGCAGTTTTCAGAAATAATTACAAACAAAGCGAATTTCTTTTGCAGGCCATTCCGTATGATGGCATCTATAAAGTTTGTGATACTTTGACAAAAAGAAACATTTCTGTCGCCGTCGCCACTTACAAGAGGCAAGATTACGCGGAAGTGATTTTAAATCATTTTGGCTTCAACAAATATACAAAAGCATTCTATGGTGCCGACTTTGAGGGAAAACTGACAAAATCGGATATCATCTTGCAATGCCTGAATGACTATGGCATATCGGACACAAGCAGAGCACTGATGATCGGTGACACCTCCCACGATGCTATCGGAGCGCAATATCTCCAGATTCCTTTTTTGGGCGTCTCCTACGGATTCGGATTCCGTAACAAAGAGGAGATTGATGAGTATCCAAACATCGGATTAGCCCATACCGCCATTAATATTTTGGACTTTATTTAACATTTTGAATATGAAACAAAAAATATCCGAATACATCGCTGATTTTCTCGCACAAAAAGGGGTAAAACATATTTTTACCGTCACAGGTGGCGGAGCCATGCATTTGAACGATGCTTTGGGACACCATAAAACGCTACAATGTATTTATAATCACCACGAACAAGCTTCTGCAATTGCCGCAGAAGGCTATGCGAGACTGACAGGTAACATTGCAGGTCTGTGTGTTACTTCAGGACCGGGAGGGACTAATGCCATTACTGGTGTAGTGGGTGGATGGCTTGACTCCATTCCCATGTTTGTAGTTTCAGGCCAAGTGAAACGTGAGACAACGCTGTGGGCTACTGATGTACCTCTGCGCCAGTTAGGTGACCAAGAATACAACATCGTGGACTCGGTCAGACCGATGACCAAGTATGCCGTAATGGTGACGGATCCGTCAGAAATCAGATACCATCTCGAGAAAGCTTGGTTCTTAGCCAACAACGGTCGAAAAGGACCTGTTTGGATTGACGTCCCGTTGGATGTGCAAGCTGCTATTATTGAAACAGATGAACTAAATGGTATCAATCCTGAAACACTTGAAAAACAGGAGAATCCATTATACGACAAAGATCTGACTTCCCAAATAATACAAAAAATAGCGACGGCCAAACGTCCAGTTGTTTTCGCAGGAAGCGGAATCCGTCTTGCCGGTGCTCAGGAGCTGTTCGTTCAGCTTATCGAAGCGTTACAGATACCGGTGGTTACGGCTTGGAATGCTCACGATGTCCTTTGGGATGAACATCCTTTGTATTGTGGAAGACCTGGTACCGTAGGAACCCGAGGAGGTAATTTCATTGTTCAAAACAGTGATCTGCTGCTTGTGCTCGGCTGTCGGCTCAACATTCGCCAAATCAGCTACAACTATAGGGATTTTGCCCCCAATGCATTCAAAATCATTGTGGATATTGACCAGAACGAACTGAAGAAGCCGACGGTAAAAGCAGATCTTCCGATTTGGGCCAATGTCAAGGATGTTATGGAAGACCTATTGCGACATAATTTGTCTGCAAATGTGGGAAATCATAAAGAATGGTTGCAATGGGGCCGAGATATCAACGCGAGGTTCCCGGCCGTCCTTCCTGAATACTTGAAGAATGACACTCCCGTGAATCCGTATGTCTTTATTGACAGGATGTCAGATGAACTGAACTCTGAAGACAAGATGATTTGTGGCAACGGCAGTGCCTGTGTCGTCACTTTCCAAGCCGCAAAAATAAAAAAGGGGCAACGGCTGTTCACCAATTCGGGCTGTGCCGCCATGGGTTATGGCTTTCCCGCCGCTATCGGAGCTTGTGTCGCCACTAATGGAAAAAGAGTTATCTGCATCGACGGCGATGGCAGTTTCCAGATGAACCTTCAAGAGCTACAAACAGTGGTTTACAATCAGTTTAACCTGAAAATCATTTATCTGAATAATAATGGCTATCATTCCATCCGTCAGACACAAACCAATCTGTTCAAAGGCAGACCATTGGTTGGAGTGTCAGATGGCAATGGTGTCAGTTTCCCTGATATGCAAAAAGTTGCCAGCGCATATGGCATCCCCCACGTCAAAATCTCTTCTCACGCGGATATACACCCAAATATCCGAAAGGTGTTGGATACGGAAGGTCCCATGTTTTGTGAGGTAATCATTGACCCCTCCCAGAACTTTGAGCCCAAGCTTTCTTCCAAGGTGCTGCCTGACGGGAAAATCGTCTCCCCTGAGATTGATGACATGTTCCCTTTTATCAGCCGGGAAGAATTTGAAGAAATCAAGAGAACGGCACAGGATATTTAATCAATAAAAGAGTCATTATGCAGAACCTCATCGTCACAGGTGCTACCGGATGTGTCGGAAGCGCGGTCGTCAGACAAGCGCTTGCTCAAGGTATGAACGTGACATGCATCGTCCACAAGGGCTCCAAAAGGCTGTCGAATCTCCCGGAAAATGAGCGGATGCACATTGCAGAGTGCGACCTCCCGGATTATTCCTCGCTGGAATTACAAGGCCAATACGATGCCTTCATACACCTATCCTGGGAAAAAACCTTCGGAACCTCCCGTGACGATGCTGAAATCCAGGCTCGCAACATCCAATACACCCTTGACGCCGTCAAATTGGCTCACCGTTGCGGATGCAAGGTGTTTGTGGGTGCGGGGTCGCAGGCGGAGTATGGCGTGCAGTCGCAAGACCTCACAGCCACCCTACCCGTCAGCCCCGAAAGCGGCTATGGTATTGCCAAATACGCGGCAGGAAAACTGTCGGCCATGCTGTGCAAAAGCCTAAGCATCCGTCACAACTGGGTGCGGATCCTCAGTGTTTACGGCCCGAATGACGGAGAAAACACTCTCATCAGTTACGCCATTCGGGAGATGAAGGCCGGTCGTTCGCCCGAACTGACGAAATGCGAACAAATCTGGGATTATCTCTATGCCGACGATGCCGCCGACGCCATCCTGTCAGTCGCCGACAAAGGAATTGCCGGAAAGACATATCCTTTGGGTTCCGGAAAAGGAAGAAAACTATCAGAATATATTGAAGATATTCGTCAAATCATCAATCCTTCCGTTGAAATCCGATATGGTGTAAAGGACTATTATCCGCACCAGCCGATGCATTTGGTGGCCGACATCCGCGAATTGACGAAAGACACGGGCTGGCAGCCCAAAACATCCTTTGAAAAGGGCATCCGCTCTTTCGTATAGAGATATAAACACTCCCTATTGCTATTTTTTTGAAACATCCTACCTATGGTATGGATTTTTATTGTATTTTTGCATTACGAAAAAATTCGTAACGAAAAAATGCGTAATAGAGAAAATCCTTTTAAATTCGGCACTATCGTTGAAGAAGAATACTTCACGGACAGAGTTCAAGAGGTGGCTTATATACGACAGTTTGTAATGAGTCCGAATCACCTTGTGCTGATTAGTCCTCGTCGTTTCGGTAAGAGCAGTGTGGTAGCAAAAGCGATAAAACAGACAGGAAGAAAACACATCACTGTGAACATGCAGCAAGTCACATCAGTGAATGACTTGTCGGCAAAACTGTTACGGGAGTTTTTCAAGATACATCCATTGGAGCGAGTACGGCATCTGATCACCCATTTCCGAGTTATCCCTACGATTTCAACAAATGCGATAACAGGAGCTATGGATGTATCATTCCAGCCTGATGTAGATGAGGATATTCTTTTAGAGGATGCTTTTACGTTGATAGAACAAACGCACTCAGATCAAGACAGAATAATTGTTGTTTTGGATGAGTTTCAAGAGATCCTCGAACTATCACCAAAGTTGGATAAAAAACTGCGTTCGATTATGCAGGGACAGAAACATGTCAACTACATATTACTGGGCAGTCAGGAGAGTATGATGACGGATATTTTCGAAAACAAGAAATCACCTTTCTACCACTTTGGAGAATTAATGCGTCTGAAAAAACTTCCGCGTGATGATTTTTATCAATATTTGTCAGTGCGTTTGAAAGAGTGTTTCCCGAAAAATTGTGGGGATTTGGCAGACAAAATTTTGGACTATACCGACTGCCACCCCTACTATTCACAACAATTAGCGGCAAATGTATGGCAGATTGGCGTATTACTGCCCGACACAACAGAACCTGTGCAGAGTGCCATCAACCATATTGTGACAACGCACGGACTGGATTATGAACGCTTGTGGATGAACTTCAACAAGACAAACAAATGGATTTTACAGAGACTATCGTCTGGCAAAACACTTCAATCGGGTGAGTACCGTACAAGCACGATATACAGTGCCCTTAAACGATTGCAAAAAGAGGGCTACGTAATATACACAGACCACTATGAAATGGAGGATCCTTTTTTCAAAGAGTGGATTGTAGTGAACAACAATTAGATACTATTAACTATAAGGCAATAAACGACTTAATATCCAATGAAAAAAATA
>JBGUMF010000017.1:0-109002 GCA_045116675.1 Bacteroidales bacterium | reverse complement strand
ATCCTCGAACAGGAGAAGCAGAAGGTCATCAACTCCAAGCAGGTGGAAGCCCAGATTGAAAAGGCGAAACGCGAGCAGGAGCTGACCGCCGAAAAGGTGAAGATTCAACAAAATACGCTGGAAGCTGAAATCCAGAAGAAGGCCGACGCCGACAAGTATAACACGGAGATCTCCGCCGCCGCCGAGCTGGAGCAGCGCAAGCGCAACGCAGAAGCCGCCGCCTACGAGGCCGAGCAGAATGCCAAGGCGGTGCGCGCCCTGGCCGAGGCCGAACAGTACAAGATGGAGCAGGAGGCTATCGGTAAAAAGAAAATCGCCGATGCCGAGGCATACGCCATCGAACAGAAAGGTAAAGCCGAAGCCGAGGCTCTGCGCCTGAAGGCCGAGGCTTACAAGGAGTACGGCGACGCCGCCAAAGCCCAGATGGTCATCGAGAAGCTGCCGGAAATCGCCGCCAGCATTGCCGAGCCCATCGCCTCCATCAAGGACGTGCGCATCTACGGCAACGACGGCAGGGGCGTGGCTGAGATGTCGGGCAATGTGCCCACCGTCATCCGCCAGACCATGGACGTGGTATCCGACGCCACCGGCGTGAACATGGGCGAGATTATGAAGACCACCACGCTGGAAGGTGCCGTGAAACGGACCTCCCAGAAAAACAGCAATAACCAATAATCCTGATTGTCATGAAAAAAATAATTGCGATACTGCTTTCTGCCTTGGGCTTTTTCACAGCCTGTGACGGGCCCGAAGTCATGTACGGTCCTGTTCCTCCCGAACAATGGACAACCCCCGATGACACCATGTCGGTGATGTATGGTCCTTGTTACAAAACATTCGAACAGGGCAGACAAACAGATGCCATCCAGCCAAAAGACGAAACGACCTCCGAAGACAAGTCGTTCACTGACGAATCCAAGTAATCGCCTATGAAACTGGGTTGGAAGAAACGGGCCGCGCTGGAGTTGTATCGCAAGTACCACGCCATCGAGGTGTGGGAGCACGCGTTGAAACAGCTCTTTTGGGAGTGTACGCTCCGCTGTTGCCTCAACTGCAAGCACTGCGGCAGCGACTGTACCGCCAAAAGCAACACGCCTGATATGCCGGCAGAGGATTTCCTGGCCGTTATCGACAAGCTTACGCCCCACGTGGACCCGCACAAGGTGATGGTCATCTTCTCGGGCGGCGAGCCACTGATGCGAAACGACATAGAGCAAGTGGGATGGGAACTGTACAAACGCGAATATCCTTGGGGTATGGTGAGCAACGGCATGTTGCTGGACCATACGCGGTTGGACTCGCTCATGCGTGCGGGCCTGCAATCCATCACCATCAGTCTGGACGGCTTCGCCGAGGAACACAACGCCATGCGCGGCCATCCCGACAGTTTTGACAAGGCCGTGGAGGCCATCCGCATGATTGCGGCGGAACCGGACCTTACCTACGATGTGGTCACCTGCGTCACGCCGCAGACCTACCCATATTTGGAACCATTCAAGGAATTCCTGATCGGCATCGGGGTGCGACGCTGGCGCATCTTCACCATCTTTCCTGCAGGGCGCGCGGCGGATGACAACAGCTTGCAACTCACCCACGAACAGGTGCGGGGGATTATGGAGTTCATCAAACGTACCCGCGAAGAGGGTCGCATCCATTTGAACTTCGCCTGCGAGGGCTTTTTAGGGAAATACGAGGCTGAAGTGCGCGACTATTTCTACCACTGCTCCGCTGGCGTGAACGCGGCCAGCATCCGCATCGACGGCAGCATCTCCGGCTGCACCAGCATACGGCACAATTTCCATCAGGGGAACATCTACCAGGACGACTTCTGGGACGTATGGCAGAACCGTTTTCAGGAGTTCCGCGACAGACGTTGGGCCAAGACTGGCTCGTGCGAGCACTGCGAGGCTTTCCGCTACTGCCAGGGCGGCGGTATGCACCAGCGCGACGATGACCGCCAACTGGTGGATTGTCTGTACAGGAAACTTTTTAGGGTTTGATTTTTTTCTAAAAATACTATCTTTGCAACCGCATTAATCCGTTTTTGCTATGAAGAAGATTATCCTATTCTTGCTGTCAGCGTTAGGTGTGCTGACATCCTGTAACCGCGAGATGGTCCCCCCTTCGGGCCCTCCGGGTGGCGGTGAAAACATCCTGATGTATGGTCCCGCACCTGTGGAGTACAAAAACATGCCCAAAGCGGATGACAGCCAGCAGCAAAGCCCAAACGCTCCAGACCAAATCAAAGACTCGAAAAAAGAAAACAATGAAACTGATTCAGAGAATTAAAGATAAAAAACAGCAGCTGATCCGTTTCCTGTTCGGCTCGTTTTCCGCCACCGCCCTGATGTTCACCTTTCAGGCGTGTTATGGGATGCCCAAAAATCAACTTCCTCCCGATGAGGATGTTATCATTATGGGTACTCTAACGGACATAGAGACAGGCCAACCTGTTGAGGGGTTATCCGTGACCATCCCCGAATTAGGGCTTGAGGCCACCACCGACAATACGGGAGTCTTTTGCTCCAACGTGGATGGGGCCGAACATCCCAATCAGGTGCAGCTTCTGGTAAACGATGTTGACGGCAAGGAGAACGGTCTTTATGAGACCTTGGATACCAGTTTCACATACGACGACCTGTTGACGCCTTTCGACCTGCAGGTGCGTCCGCATCGTGACAAGTAAAAAGCGAGATTTCCCCAAACATTTTCTCTTTTTGTCTTTTGCAAGGGCGGATCAGAACCTTCCGCCGGCGCCTCCGCCGCCGAAGCCGCCGCCTCCACCGAAACCACCAAACCCGCCAAAGCCTCCGCCGCCAAAGCCGCCACCACTCCAAGTGTTGCCGCCGCCCCACGGTCTTCCGCCAAAATAGGGCCCCACATACGTGCCTCGGCTCGTAGTGCTGCCCGCAGATCCGTCATCCACCGAAGAGAGCAGGAATACCACCAACACGACCACCGCCAAGACGGCCACCAGCAGAATCAGAGCGAATAGAGATCCCTCCCCTTCCTCTTCAGGAAGGTCGGAGATTTCGCCCGCCGCCAACGGCAGAATGTAGGCCAATGCCGAATCCACCGCGTCACCGTAACGGCCCTCCTTCAATTCCGGGATCATCTTGCGCTCGATGATTCGTTTGCAGATAACATCCGGAATCGCACCCTCCAAATCATAGCCAACAGAGATATAAACCTCCCCATCCGTCTCGTTCCGGGGTTTGATGAGGATGACCACGCCGTTGCGCTTGTCGCTGTTTTTAGTCCGCACGCCCCACTTGTCGCCGATTTCATACGCAAACTCGGCAGCGGAATAGCCCCCCAGGTCCTCAACGGTCACCACGCAGATAACGTTCGTCGTAGTGTCGTTAAATGCTACGAGGCGTTGCTCCATGCTCTCCACCTGGTCCGGGCTTATCACACCGGCAAAGTCATTGACCAGCCGCGGCGGATCGGGAGCGGGCGGGATAGCATCCTTGAGGCCACGGGCAAACGCAGTGGCCACAAGGAGCATACCAACAAGACAAAGCGCAATTCTACGCATTTTTATTCAAAATTAAATTCCACTTCCGGAGCATTCTCGGCACCGGCTGCAGCTTTGAAATAGCCTTTCTTGTCGAAGTTGAATAATCCAGCGATGATGTTGTTCGGGAACTTGCGGATGTAGGAGTTATAGTCGTTCACCGTCTCGTTGAACTTGTTGCGTTCCACAGCGATACGGTTCTCGGTACCCTCCAGCTGGGCCTGCAGTTCCAGAAAGTTCTGGTTGGCCTTCAGGTCGGGATATTTCTCAATAGTGACCAGCAAGCGGCTCAACGCGGAACTCAACTGATCTTGGGCGGCCTGAAATTTGGCGATGTTCTCTTCCGTCAGATTGCTCGGGTCCACCTGCACGGACGTGGCCTTGGCACGGGCATTGATGACGGCCTCCAGCGTGCTCTTCTCATACTGGGCGGCACCCTGCACCGTCTTCACCAGATTCGGAATCAGATCCGCACGACGCTGATAGACGTTCTCCACATTTGACCAAGCCTGTGAGCACACCTCATCCTTCTGGACCATGTTGTTGTACGGTTTGACAAACGCGGCCAGAATCAAGACGACGGCCACGACAAGAACCAAAATGATACCAATTACTTTTTTCATGTATTCGATGTTTTATAAGTTATTAATATAATTGATGTTACAATAAAATTCAAAGATTTCTATTCCGAAATATTTTCATTGAAAATATAGTTGAAAATCCGTTCGCACGCGCCGACGTTGGCGGCCACATATTCGCGGCACACGGCGCACACCCGCGCATACGCATCGGGGTCGTTCTCAAACTGCTGCACCACTTGCCACATATCCCCAGCATTGTTTACCGGGAAGGCTCCGCCCTTTTGGACCAGCATCACTGCCTCATTGAAATGGCTGTACTGCGGACCGAAGAAGAGCGGCACGCCATAGACGGCAGCCTCCAAAATATTGTGCAAGCCCGTTTTGAAGGCTCCACCCACAAAAGACAAGGTGCTGTATTTGTACAATTTATTCAAAAGCCCGATGGTATCCACCACGAGCACATCATATTCGCCCAAATCCTGATGCTGTATTTCCGAATAGGCGATAGTTTTAAAACCGGCAAAAGTACGCATCACTTCCTCCTTCCGGCTGATTTCATGCGGGGCTACCAGCAACTTGTATCCGTTCAGCTGCGGAAGCAGTTGGGCCAGCAATGCTTCATCCGGTCCCCACGTGCTGCCTGCCACAATCAGTTTAGACTGCCTTTTGAATTTTTCAGCCATCTCCACTGGCGCTGACTGTTCTGCGATGGCGGCCACACGGTCGAAACGGGTGTCACCGCACACCTCCACCTGTCGAATGCCAACCCCGTCCAGCAGTCGGGCCGATTCATCATTCTGCACAAAAATCCGAGATGCCCCGCGCAAACGGTTCACGAACCAGCGACCATACGGCTTGAAGAAATACTGGTTGGGGCGGAAGATGGCGCTCACATAATAAAAAGGTATGCTATTGGCCGTCAATTCTATCATATAATTGTACCAAAACTCATATTTGATGAAGATAGCCATCGAGGGACGCACGATGCGGAGGAAGCGGCGAGCGTTGCGTGCCGTGTCTATAGGCAGATAGAAGACATAGTCCGGCAGCGGGTCGTTTTTCCGTATCTCATATCCGGAAGGCGAGAAAAATGTCGCCAGAATTTTGGTGTCAGGACGTTCTTTTTTTATTTTTTCAATAACAGGTCGGGCCTGCTCATACTCGCCCAACGAGGCACTGTGAATCCATACTGGATGGTCATTGTCATCCACAGCTTTTGCCAGACGCTTGAGCAACTGCTTGCGTCCGCTGCTCCACAGCCGTGCCTTCTCGTTGAACGGGGAGGCCAATAAGACTGCCCAGCTGTATAAGCGAACCGCTATGGAGATCAGGAAACGCATCGTCAAGGATTATCGGTAATAGAATGTAGTCACCTCCTTTTTCTCATAAAGCGGTATATTCCAACCTATTTTCAGGCCGATCAATCCGCTGAATTTCGATTTCATATTTTCCGTCGGGCCCTCATTAATGACATAGTTCCGGTTGGGTTTTGACCAAATCTCCCAGAATTCGATGCCGCCGTAGAAGTTGAGCAGCCGGTTTTTCTGGATGAAAAGATAGCCGATGAACTGGTTCATGGCGAAGCCGCCGCTACGATGGTCGTAGCCCTTCCTGTAATCGCCGGCCAGCTGTGGCACCTGGTTGTCGTAATCGTTGATGCGGATCTTATGGCTGAAATAGCCCATGCCCAAATGGAGCCAGATGCCGGAATTGCGCCAGCGGCTGACGGGTATCACCTTGCCCACACCAGCCCCCAGGGACCAGTAACGGCCTTCAAAATAGAGCGTTGAGGTAAGACCATTACCGTCCACCACCCGACCATGCTCATCCACCATATCGCCAAGGAAGGAGGCCAGAGTGTCGCGCAAGTTGCTGCCGAACATATAATGGAAATTCACGTCGAACGTCCAGTTACTGGAGGTCTTGACGGTCACGCCGGTACCTACCGACAGGTTGGGTTTGAACCATTGGTGCAGATAGCCCACCGGCAGGTAGCCGGACATGTTCACGCCCGTCCACACCATGGTGGCGCCGGAATCGATATAGCTCTTGCTGCTGAAATCGGTGCGTGCATCAGCCACGCCCCTGCGCTGGGCGAATAGTGCTATCGGCAGCATCAGAACAAGCATCAAAACGGCAATATGTTGTTTCATAACGTTATACGATAAAATGAAAGGCGGAGGTTTTATGCCATCCTCCACCTTTCACGAAAACATTCCTATTTATTGGTGCGGCCCGGATAGACCTTGAGGGCCTCTTCCAAGCACTTGACGGCCTTCTTGAGGTCTTCCACCTTCAGGCAGTAGCTGATACGAACCTCATCCGTACCTTTGCCTTTCGTGGAATAGAAGCCCGTAGCCGGTGCCATCATCGTGGTCTCGCCGTTGTAGTTGAACTCTTCCAGCATCCACTGGCAGAAACGGTCGGAGTTGTCGATGGGCAGACGGGCCACGCAGTAGAAGGCGCCCTTCGGCATCGGCACGAAGCAGCCGGGGATGGCGTTCACGCCATTGACCACCGTGTTGCGGCGGGCCACATAGTCGGTGATGACATCGTCGAAGTACTCCTTCGGGGTGCTGACGGCAGCCTCGCCGAGGATCTGGCCGTAGGTTGGCGGCGACAGACGAGCCTGAGCGAACTTCATAGCCGTGTTATAGACGTCCTTGTTGTGCGTGATGAGCGCACCCGTGCGCACGCCACATGCACTGTAACGCTTGGACACGGAATCCAGCAGCACCACATTCTGTTCAAGGCCTTCCAGCTCCATGACGGAGAAGTGCTTCACACCGTCGTAGCAGAACTCGCGATAGACCTCGTCGGCGAAGAGGAAAAGGTCGTGTTTCTTGGCAATCTCACCCAGCTGGCGGATTTCCTCCTCGGAATAGAGGTAGCCCGTAGGGTTGTTGGGGTTGCACACCATGATGGCCTTCGTCTTGGGCGTGATCAGCTTCTCGAACTCCTCGATGGAGGGCAGCGCGAAGCCGTTGTCGATGGTGGAAACGATGGGTTTCACCACCACGCCGCACGTCACGGCGAAGCCGTTGTAGTTGGCGTAGAACGGTTCCGGGATGATAATCTCGTCGCCGGGATCCATGCAGCTGTTGAAGGCAAACAGGAGGCCTTCGCTGCCACCCGTGGTGATGAGGATCTCATCGGGCGTGATGTCGATGCCCACGCTATGGTAGTATTCCACCAGTTTCTTGCGGTAGCTGAGGTTGCCGGCGGAGTGCGTGTAGGCGATTACGGGGATGTCGGCGGTCTTGACGGCATCGCGGGCGCCCTTCGGCGTCTCAATGTCGGGCTGGCCGATGTTCAGATGATAGACATGGATTCCGCGCGATTTGGCGGCATCGGAGAAAGGCACCAACTTACGAATTGGAGAGGAGGGCATTGTCTGACCCTTTTTAGAAATTTGCGGCATAGTTTTATTTATTTGATTGTTAATTGATTACAATTTTAACAAAAAGCGGACAAATATACAAAAAAAGCAGTAGGGAAAGAAAAAAAAGAGAATCCAAGCCAAAAGCATTTTTTTGTATTTTTGCGGTTTAAAAATTTTTAATCTTAAAACCAATATCATTATGGCATTAGCAATTGACTCAAGCAATTTTGAATCACTGGTCAACGGTGACAAGCTGGTGGTGATCGACTTCTGGGCCCCGTGGTGCGGTCCCTGCCGTCATCTCGGTCCCGTTGTCGAAGAGGTGGCCGCCGAATTCGAGGGCCAGGCCGTCATCGGCAAGTGTGACACGGACGAGAACAACGAACTCGCCATGCAGTTCGGCGTGATGAACATCCCCATGCTGGTCTTCATCAAGAACAAGGAAGTGGTGGACAGCCTCGTGGGCCTCGTCCACAAGGACCTCATCGTGGAGAAGGTCAAACAGTATCTGTAAAATCAAATTTTAATTTCCAATATTATGAGTACAGCTTTATTAATTTGCATCATCGGTACGATTGTTATCATACCGTTTTTGATTTACTATGTGCGGGAAGCCAGGCTGCATCATCCGAAAGGATTGATTGCCGCTGCTTTGAGCAACATGGGCGAGCGCTTCGGCTACTACATCATGAACGCCGTGCTGCTGCTCTTCCTCGTTTCCAAGTTCGGTCTGCCCGACGGCACCGCCGGCGTCATCTACTCCGTCTTCTACTTCGGCATCTACGTGCTGAGCTTGGTGGGCGGTATCATCGCCGACAAGACCCAGAACTACAACAAGACCATCCAATGGGGTCTCATCATCATGGCTATCGGCTATGTGGTGATGGCTATCCCGTTGTTCAGCAAGACTGCTGAGGGTGCTATCCTTGATAGTGGCGCTGGCTGGTGGACGATTCTCATCGTCACCTGTATGGCTCTGTTGTTCATTGCCTTCGGTAACGGCTTGTTCAAGGGTAACCTGCAGGCTATCGTCGGTAAATTGTACGACGAGTTCGAGGCTGAGGCTGCCAAGAAGGGCCCTGAGGCTCTCGCTGAAGCCAAGGATCGCCGCGACTCCGGTTTCCAGATTTTCTACGTGTTCATCAACATCGGCGGTTTCTTCGCCCCGTTCATCGCTCCGTTCTTGCGTGAGTGGTGGTTGAAAGCCCATCATCTGGTATATAATGCCGACATGTCGGGCTTGTGTCATCAGTTCCTCGCTAACGGTGAACAGACCCAAAAGTTCACGGAGACCATGCAGGCTGTGCTCCAAAGCGGTTACAACTTCACCGACACGGCTGCTTTCTGCTCTGACTACATCTCCGTGTTCAACCAGGGTGTTCACTTCTCCTTCATCGCTTCCGTATTAGCCATGGTTATCTCTTTGGTTATTTTCATGACGAACAAATACAAACTGCCGCAGCCGGCCAAGAAAGAGCAGGCTCAAGTTGTGGAATACACCGCTGAGGAGAAACTCGCTATGGCGAAGGAAATCAAACAGCGTCTGTACGCTTTGTTTGCCGTGCTGGGTATCGCCGTATTCTTCTGGTTCTCATTCCACCAGAACGGCCAGTCCCTGTCCGTGTTCGCCCGCGACTTCGTGCAGACAGAAAAGATCGCTCCTGAAATCTGGCAGGCTCTGAACCCGTTCTTCGTGATTGTGCTGACTCCTATCATCATGGTCATCTTCGCTGCTCTGGCCCGCAGAGGCAAACCTATCTCCACGCCGCGCAAGATTGCCATCGGTATGGCTATCGCCGGTATGGCTTACCTCTTCCTGCTGATCATCTCCATCGTGAACAACTACCCGTCCGGCACTGAGTTCCGCGCTATGGATCTGGCCCAGATGGCCGCCGCCGGTCTCGCCAAAGCCGCCCCGTGGGTGTTGCTTGTCACCTATTTCTTCCTGACCGTTGCAGAGTTGTTCATCTCCCCGCTGGGTCTGTCATTCGTCTCCAAAGTGGCTCCGCGCCACATGGTTGGCTTGTGTCAGGGCTTGTGGCTCGGTGCCACCGCCCTTGGCAACCTGCTCATCTGGCTCGGACCTGTGATGTACAACGCATGGCCGATCAAGTATTGCTGGCTAGTGTTCGCAGTGGTTTGCTTTGTCTCCATGGCTATCATGTTCGGTATGGTGAAATGGCTGGAGCGTGTGACGCAATAACAATTGAGAACCATTCTTCATCATAACACGAAAGGCGCACCATTGAGATGCGCCTTTCTTTGTTTTTGCAAGTTTGGGAAATGCCCCTGTCCATATTAAAATAATGTAGTATCTTTGCGGCGTTCTTATACAACCGCTTATGACACCTGTTGATTTCCTGTGTACCGTAACCTGGAAGGTGAATCCCATCGCCTTTCATTTGGGCGCGTTGGAGGTGCGTTGGTACGGCATCCTGCTGGCCAGCGGCTTCCTACTGGCTTACCTCACCCTGCAGAAAATATTCAAAACCGAAAACATATCCCAGAAACTGCTGGACAAGATTTCCATCTGGACCATCGTGTGGACCATTGTGGGTCTGCGGCTGGGGCATTTCCTGTTCTACGAGCCGGAGCAGTTCATCATCAACCCGCTGGAAATCATTCTGCCCATCCATGACGGCCATTTTGTGGGCTATCAGGGACTGGCCAGCCACGGAGCCGTAATTGCCATCATCCTGTTTGTGATCTATTACACGTGGAAACATAAAATCAACTTATTCTGGTTGCTGGACCGTCTGGCCATCGCCATACCCATTGCGGCGGCCTTCGTGCGCTGCGGCAACCTGATGAACCATGAGATTGTGGGCAGCATCACTACGGTGGCCTGGGCTTTCGACTTCACCTACGGGGGACCGGGCATTGCCGGCACGCTCCGTCATCCGGCCCAGCTTTATGAAGCCGCTGTCTATTTCCTGCTCTTCGTGGGCCTTACGGTTTACTATTTCAAATTTGCCAAAGGCAAAGTGCCCGCCGGTCTCACCTCGGGACTTACCCTCACCATCATCTTTATCGCCCGATTCATCATCGAATTCTACAAGGAGGTGCAGGTGGCCAGCGAGGTCGGACATGCCCTCGACAACGGTCAAATCCTCAGCATCCCCATCGTCCTTGTCGGTATCGGGCTGCTGGTTTATGCCGCCGTCAAACGGCAGATACCGGAATGCCCGTACAAGGAAGGCAAGCCGCTGAATTTTTAGAGTGATCCGTGATCAGGGAACGGAAGGTTCTTAAAGTTAAAAGTGAGAAGGTATGAAAGTGGGAAAGTATGAAAGTAATAAAGATCAAAGTTCATAGTTTCTTAACTTCCAACCCCCAACGGCCAGTTTCCTACTCCCACTCAATTATATTAAACTCACTGATGGTAATAGACTTAAAGCTGTTGCTATCTACCTTTTCGTGTATCCTTGAATAATAAATGTCACGATATTTTTTTCACCAGCAACATCCTATCGGTGTAGCCACAGGCCAGGCTCTCCCATACTACACCTTTCCCTTGAACATATTCTGAGATGGAGGTTAATACAGGAATCCCAGCATCCACAGCGGCAGTTTGGCACCGTCGGGCATATCCCAGTCGTCGGCGAAAATATAGGAGTCTTTCACACCGGCAATCTGTGAAAAGGTCTTATTGCGACCGCCAATCTCGAAGGTGTATTTAGCATCCACCTTGAAGTCGCCTTGCGTCTTCCCGTATTCCACACTGTGCGATTCCGAAAGGGCACAAATGGCAAAAGTTTCGCGCAACGTGCCCACCTCCACCTTCGTCGGAGCAAGAGCATACATCAGGTTGGTGTTTTCCATATAAATCTTGTCCGGCTTGGTGAGTTTGCCGATCTTTTTCTTATCCGAGTACAACAGATTCAGCACTTTGGCATCGCCTAAGTATTTGAGGTACTCCACCACCGTATCGCGTCCGATTTCCAACGCAGCAGCAACCCTGTTGGCATTCAACTCAAACGGCACCTCGCTGCAAATCATCGCGATGAGTGCCTGCAACTTCCTGACGTTGGCCACATCTACCTTGCAAATTTGCGGCAGCTCGGTCTCGACGATATAGTTCACTACCTGCTCAATCTTGGTGTAGTATTCGCCCTCGCCCTCCAGCAGGAAAGGATAGTAGCCCTTCTCCAGATACTCTTTGAACAGCGCGACTGGCTTGCATTTTGCCGTAACCGTCTGCCACAGGTCGTAGGGGTGTGCCAGGATATCATCCAGTGACCATCGGGGAAACGTGAGCCCGTGATAGAAACGCAGTGTCTCTCGGAAAGATAAACCTGGCATTGTGTATTTAACGGCTCGACGCGACAGATCGGCATCACCCTCCTTCAAGCTCAGCAGCGAAGATCCGCTCACAATCATCCTCAGCTCGGGAAACAGCTCATAAATCTCCTTGATTTCGCGACTCCAATCCGTTGTGCCGGAATGGTACTTATGGATTTCGTCAATCACCAGCAGTTCGCCACCACGCATCACGAATTCCTCTGCCAATTCCACCAACGTGCGTATAGAGAAATCCACAGAATCGGCCGAACAGTACAGGACAGCACGGTCGCCCAGCGCGTAATGTTGCTTCAGGTATTGCTTGATGAGTGTGGATTTCCCGACCCCCTTGGCACCCACAATGCTGACGAGCTGGGTGTTCCAGTGAATCTCGTCCATTTTCTCGCGGATGATTTCCGTCGATGTATTGGCTAAAATCCTGTCACTCTTTCTATAAAGTGTATCCATGAGACTACAAATAAAATTTCACGGTGCAAAGATAAAAAAAAAATGTTGCACACAAAATGCATTTTATTAAAAAAATGTTGCACATATGCAACAGATAATCCGAAACTATAACTTCCACAACTACTAACTGCTACCTCTTCACCACAAACTTCCTTTCGGTGTTGCCCGTGTGGGTGGTGTTTTTTACAAAAGAAGACCCCAACGGATTGCTCCGAAGGGGTCTTTGTAGCAAAGTATTAATTTTCCGTTTCTATTCCCACTCGATCGTTGCGGGCGGTTTGGAGCTGATGTCGTAACAGACGCGGTTTACGCCCTTCACCTTATTGATGATATCGTTGGAAATCTTCGCCATGAAGTCGTAGGGCAGGTGCGCCCAGTCGGCGGTCATGGCGTCTGTGCTGGTGACGGCGCGGAGGGCCACAGCACGCTCATAAGTACGCTCGTCGCCCATCACGCCCACACTCTTAATCGGCAGCAGAATCACGCCCGCCTGCCAAATCTGGTCGTAAAGGGAAACTTCTATCTCGCCATTACTCATGTTGGCAGGCACACCGGCGGCCAGCACCTTGCGGGCATCTTCGCCGCTCAGCCTGACCTTCCAGTCGCGGAGTCCTTGGATGAAGATGTCGTCGGCCTCTTGCAGCACGCGTACCTTCTCGCGGGTGATGTCGCCCAGAATGCGCACGGCCAGTCCTGGTCCGGGGAACGGATGGCGCGTGATGAGATGCTCAGGCATGCCCAACTGGCGACCCACACGGCGCACCTCATCCTTGAACAGCCACTTCAGTGGCTCGCACAATTTCAGGTGCATCTTTTCGGGCAGTCCGCCCACATTATGATGGCTCTTGATGACCATACCCGTGATGCTGAGACTCTCGATTCGGTCGGGATAAATGGTACCCTGCGCCAGCCACTTGGCATCGGTAATTTTCTGGGCTTCCTCGTTGAACACATCAATAAAGCCGGCACCGATAATTTTGCGCTTGCGCTCGGGATCGGAAACGCCTTCCAACTCTTTGAAAAACTTGGTGGAAGCATCCACTCCGATAACATTCAGTCCTAACCCCTCGTAGTCACGCATCACATTCTGGAATTCATTCTTGCGGAGCAGACCATGATCCACGAAAATACAAGTCAGGTTCTTGCCAATGGCACGGCTCAGCAGCACCGCGCATACGGAGGAATCCACGCCGCCGCTCAGACCGAGGATCACGCGGTCGTTGCCGATCTGCTCCTTGAGCTCGGCGACAGTGGTCTCCACAAAGGAGGCTGGGCTCCACGTCTGGTGCCCGCCGCAGATGTTTACCACAAAGTTCTTGAGCAGCTGGGTGCCCTGCACGGTGTGGAAGACCTCCGGATGGAACTGCACGCCCCAAACCCGCTCGTTGTCAAACTGGTAGGCGGCAAATTCCACCTTGTCGGTGGAGGCAATCTTATGGCAATGGTCGGGCAGCTGGGTGATAGTGTCGCCGTGGCTCATCCACACTTGGGTGTGGTCGTCAAGTCCTTGCAGCAAGGGATTGTCGTGGTCAAAGGCGGCAAGGTTAGCGCGCCCGTACTCGCGGCTGCCGGCAGGTTCCACCTTGCCGCCGCCAGTATGCGCCATGAATTGCGCCCCGTAGCAGATGCCCAGAATGGGAAGCCGCCCACGGATATTGCTCAAATCCACCTTAAAGGCCCGCTCATCATACACGCTGAACGGGGAACCGCTCAAGATCACGCCGATGACATCCGGATCATCGTGCGGAAATTTGTTGTAGGGGACGATTTCGCAGAACATGTCCAGTTCCCGCACTCTCCGTCCGATGAGTTGCGTAGTTTGGGACCCGAAGTCCAGAATGATGATTTTTTCCATAAAAGGGCGTTCTAAAGTGAGGCTGCAAAGATACTAAAAAAGCGTACTTTTGCCGCCGCAAAAATCAGACTCGGATGTCAAAATATAGAAGCTATGTTCTGCCGCTTGCTATCGTGCTGGGATTGGCCCTCCACCGATGGTGTGCATTCTTGTCGCCGGTGGTACCCTTTTTCATCTTTGTCATCCTGCTGCTGAATTTCACCGCCGTCGATATCCGTTCGCTGAAACTCACCCCGCTGTGCGTGTGGATTATGATCTTCCAGATGGCCGTCAGCGTAGCGGGCTATTATGGCACGATAGCGCTGTCACACAATACATTGCTGGCGCAGGGCGTGATGATGGGCATCCTCTGCCCCGTGGCTTCTTCCGTGGTGGTGGTCTCCTGTATGCTGGGCGCGGACAGGGCCACTGTGACCGAATATACCATCTTCGGCAACCTGATGGCCGCCATCTTCACGCCGTTGTGCTTCTCGTGGATTGGTGTACATCAAGATATGGGAATTTGGATGTCTTTTTTATTGATTCTAAAGAAAATAGGAATAACGATAGCGTTGCCGTTCTTCGTGGCGTTGCTCCTGCAGCTCGTATGGAAACAGGCCAACGATGCTATCGCCCGTTTCAAGGATGTTTCGTTCTATCTGTGGGCATTTCTCTTGCTGATCGTTATCGGACAGACCATTGATTTCATCTTTATACATGGAAAAGGAAACATATCCAATATCCTGTGGCTTGGTGTTATCTCCATGGCCACATGTGTGTTGAATTTCGGGGTGGGCCGTTGGCTGGGCCGTCGCTACGGAGATGTGGTGGCGGGTGGGCAACTTCTGGGACAAAAAAACACCGCCATGGGAATCTGGATGGCCAATACGTTCCTGAACCCGTTGACATCTGTGACATTAGCTTTTTATGCCATCTGGCAGAATATCTTCAACAGCTGGCAGATATGGCGTCACGACCGGATGCAGGCTCGCACAGAAGAGCTGTAAAACCCTTATTTCTGTGCTACTTTCAGCATAAACAATGTGATAAACAAGAAGATGATGTTGGGGATCCAGGTACCCAGCACGGGCGGGAGACCGCCGGAAACGGAAAACACCGTGGAGACCTGCTGCAGGAATATGAAGGTGAAGGCAAGTCCCATACCCATGAACAGATGCACGCCGACACCACGTTGGTTTTTGCGCGAGGATATACTCAATCCCAAAAAAGTCATAATAATGATACCCAACGGATTGGCGACACGCTTGTTCTGCTCAATCTGGTAGTGCGCCACTAAACTGGAGCCTCTTCGTTTCTCCTCCCGGATGAAGCGCTTCAGCTCGGAATACGACATGGTTTCGCTCAGGTAGATGTCCTGGTCGAAATTCCGGGGCAGGATGTTGAGGGCGGTGTCTATCCTGCGCGCGGAGGACACATACTCGTTGCCTTCATCATCGATGACACGCCGAGTGCAGTGTTCCATGAGCCAAAGCTCCCGTTCCTCATCGAAACGGATGGTTTGGGCTGAGATCTTCTTCCGGATAGCCGATCCTTCAAATTCCTCATAGGTGAAATAATAGCCGACACCGTTGCCGCGGTCCCATCGCTCCACAAACACATAGCTTCTGTCGGAGTTTTTAACATGCAGCATGGTGGTGGATACGGCCTGCCGCCCGAAATTCCGGAATTTGAACTCGTTGAGTTTCGCGTTTGTATGAGGTACGATGAAGTTGGACAGAATCAGGGACAACAGAACGATGATGACGGATCCTACTCCATACGGGACGAGAAAGCGGTTGTAGCTGACGCCATTGCCCAAGATGGAGATAATCTCGTTGCGGGACGACATCTTGGAGGTGAACCAAATAACGCTGATGAAGGTGAACAGCGGGATGAAGAGGTTGATGAAATAGGGAATGAAGTTGAGATAGTAGCCGGTAATAATTTCCTTCACGGGAATACCCTTTCCCATGAAACGCTGTATGTTTTCCGACACGTCGAACACAATGATAATGGTCATCAGCAGCAGGATGGAAAAAACCAGCGATCCGAGGAACTTGCGAAGAATGTACGAATCGATGATTTTCCACCCGGTTACGGATCGGAATCCGTCACGCAGCCGTATGAAGATGTTCTGTTGCATCCGTTCTATTAAAAGGAGCGGCAAAGATACAAAAAAGAGCGTACTTTTTTGCAGTACGCCCTTTCTAGTTGATATTAAAAAACATTATTTCAACGCTTCCACGGCAGCCTTGATGCGACGGCATGCCTCCTTCAGCTTCTCTTCGGAAGTGGCGTAGGAGAGGCGGATGCAGTCGTTGTCGCCGAAGGCGCTGCCCTGTACGGTGGACACGCCGGCATCCAGCAACAGATAGAAAGCCAAATCCTTGGAGTCGCCGATGGTGGTCTTGCCGTACTCTTTGGCAAACTCGGAGTCGGCGGGGGCCTGCTTACCGAACAGTGTGTTCACTTTGGGGAAGAAATAGAACGCGCCCTGCGGCATCCTCACCTCAAAGCCGGGAATCTCCTGCAAGAGGCCGAAGACCAGGTCGCGACGCTGTTTGAAGATATTGCGCATTCCTATGATGTCCTCGGAGGTTTTCGGGTCCATTTCCATGGCCCGCAACGCGGCGCGTTGCGAGATGGAACCCGTGGCGGACGTGATCTGGCCCTGCAGCTTGCCGCAAGCCTTGGCCACCTCCACGGGTGCGCCGATGAAACCGATACGCCAGCCCGTCATAGCGAAGCCCTTGGCCACACCATTCACCGTGACCACCTGGTCCTTGATGAAGTCGAATTGGGCGATGCTCTCATGGCCGCCCACAAAGTTGATGTGCTCGTAAATCTCGTCCGACATAATCATCATCTGCGGGTGTTTGGCCACCACCTCGGCGATGGCACGCAGCTCTTCCTTGGTATAGACCATGCCCGTGGGGTTGGAAGGGCTGCTGAACATCATCAGCTTGGTGTTGGGCGTGATGGCGGCCTCCAGCTGCTCCGGGGTGATCTTGAAATCATTCTCCAACTTGGCCGGAATATATACGCATTTGCCTTCGGCCATCTCGGCGATGGCACGATAGGACACCCAGTACGGCGTGGGGATGATGACCTCGTCGCCGGGGTTCACCAACGCCATGACGACCTGATAGATGGACTGCTTGCCACCCGTGGAGACCACGATCTGCTTCGTATCGTAATCCAGGTTGTTGTCGCGTTTGAACTTGTGGCTGATGGCTTTCAACAGGTCGGCATAGCCGGGAACCGGCGGATAATGGGTGAAATTGTCGTCAATGGCCTGTTTGGCGTATTCCTTCACGGTCTCCGGAGTGTTGAAATCCGGCTCACCGATGCTCAGGCTGATGACATCTTTTCCTTTTTCCTTCAGTTCGCGTGCCAACGCGGTCATGGCCAGTGTTTCAGAAGCGGCCATCGTAGTTACTCTTTTTGATAATCTTTCCATATAAATTTGTTGTATTATTGTTGACTTTTTGGGGCTGCAAAGGTAGCAAATTCGCGCGAATTACCGGTTCTGATTTTTAATCAGTTGTCCGCAGGCGGCATCGATGTCGTGTCCGCGGCTCTGGCGCACGCTTACCACCATGTTGCAGTTTTGCAGATATTCAATGAAACTCTCCCGCTGGTTAGGATAGGAGCGGTGGTAGAGACCGTCTTCCGTCTCATTATACTCGATAATATTGATCTTCACGGGGAAAGGTCGGCAGTAGCGGGCCAGCTTCTCGGCGGCTTGCAAGCTGTCGTTCACCTTGGAGAGCAGCAGGTACTCGAAGGTGATGCGGTCGCCGGTTTTCTGGTAATAATATTGCAACGCCGCCTGCAGGTTATGCAGGTTGTTGCGTTCCGTGACAGGCATGAGCACTTCGCGCACAGCAGGTTCGGCACTATGCAACGACACGGCCAGCCCGCATGGGAAGTTGCGGTCAGCCAGTGCTTTAATACCCTTGATGATGCCTGCCGTGGAGAGCGTGATGCGCGTGGGCGACAGCCCGAACCCTTTCGGGTCGGTGAGCTTGTCGATGGCCGTCATCACATTGTCGAAGTTGAGCAGCGGCTCGCCCATGCCCATGAATACGATGTTGGTGATGCCGTTGTCGTACAGCTCGCGGGCACGGCGGTCCATCAGGACATATTCGTCCACAATCTCGCTATAGTGCAGGTTCCGGATGAAGCCCATCGTGCCGGTGGCACAGAACGTACAGCGCAGCGGGCAGCCCACCTGGGAAGAGACGCACGCGGTGACACGCCCGTTGGAAGGTATCAGCACCCCCTCCACCATCTTGCCATCCCACAAACGGAAGGCGAATTTAGAAGTCTTGTCGCGGCTGTGCGCCTCCTGCGCGATCTCGGCCCTATGGAAAGTGAAACTCTCCGCCAAACGGGTGCGCAACGCCACCGACAGATTTGTCATCTCATCAAAACTGCCGGCACCCCGCTGCCAGAGCCACTGCCAAATCTGCCCGGCACGGAATTTTTTTTCGGAAATGGAAACAATGAAATCCTCCAATTGGGAGAGCGACAGATTGCGAATATCCTCCATATTTCAACTTTTAGAATGTGAGCGGCAAAGATACATTTTTCGCCACATTTTTACTATTTTTGCAACCTTGTTTTAAACAGGGGGATAAAAATAGGGAAAACACCTGTTTTTTATTCTATAATGAATTGATATTTAGAAAAATAAAGTTTATCTCACATGGAATTAGCAACGAAATACGATCCCACCGTGGTGGAGGACAAATGGTATGCTTTCTGGACCGAACACCGCATGTTTCACTCCGAGCCTGACAATCGTCCGGCCTATACCATTGTCATCCCTCCGCCAAATGTCACCGGCGTGCTGCACATGGGCCACATGCTCAACAATACCATCCAGGATGTGCTGATCCGTCGCGCACGCATGAACGGCTTCAACGCCGTGTGGGTGCCCGGCACCGACCACGCCTCCATCGCCACTGAAGCCAAAGTGGTAAACTTCCTGAAAGAGCAGGGCATTGACAAGAAGGATCTCACCCGCGAGGAGTTCCTGAAACACGCCTGGGCCTGGAAGGAGAAACATGGCGGCATCATCCTGCAGCAACTGCGCAAGCTGGGTGCCTCCTGCGACTGGGACCGCACCAAGTTCACCATGGACGAAGACCTCTCCGAGGCCGTCATCGACGTCTTCGTGGACCTTTACAACAAAGGCAAGATCTACCGAGGCGTGCGTATGGTCAACTGGGACCCCAAGGCCCTGACCGCCGTTTCCGATGAGGAGGTCGTCTATAAAGAGTTGCAATCCAAGCTCTACTACGTGCGCTATGCCATCGAGGGCGAGCCCGGCGAGTACATCACCATCGCAACCACCCGCCCGGAGACCATTCTCGGCGATACGGCCATCTGTATGCACCCCGACGACGAACGTTACGCCAAGTACAAGGGCAAACGCGCCATCGTGCCTATCGTCAACCGTTCCATCCCGCTCATCTACGACGAGTATGTGGAGCGCGAATTTGGTACCGGTGCCCTCAAAATCACGCCCGCACACGACATCAACGACTACAACCTCGGTATCAAATACCATCTTGACACCATCAATATCTTCAACGACAACGGCACCCTCAACGAGAATGCCCAGTTCCTGGTGGGTGTGGACCGTTTTGAAGCCCGCAAGGCCATCATCCCGATGCTGGAAGAGGCCGGCAGCCTGGTGAAAATTGAAGATTACGTCAACAAGGTGGGCTTCTCCGAGCGCACCAACGAGGTCATTGAGCCGAAGCTCTCCATGCAGTGGTTCTGCAAGATGGGCGAGCTGGCCAAGCCGGCGTTGGACGTGGTGATGAAGAACGAAATCCAATTCTACCCCGATAAATTCAAGAACACCTACGCCCATTGGATGGAGAACGTGAAGGACTGGTGCATCAGCCGCCAGCTGTGGTGGGGACACCGCATCCCGGCCTGGTATCTGCCCAACCACGAGTATGTGGTGGCCCACAACGCCGACGAGGCCTTGAACATCGCCCGCCAGAAATACCCCGAGCTGAACCTCAACGCCGAGGATCTGAAGCAGGACGAGGACGTGATGGACACCTGGTTCTCCTCCTGGCTGTGGCCGCTTTCCGTCTTCGACGGCATACGTCATCCCGACAACCCGGAAATCAACTACTACTACCCCACCTCCGCCCTGATTACGGCCCCCGACATCATCTTCTTCTGGGTGGCCCGTATGATCATGGCCGGTTTGGAATGGCGCGGTGCTATCCCATTCAAGGATGTCTATTTCACGGGCACGGTGCGCGACAAACTGCACCGCAAGATGTCAAAGTCGCTGGGCAACTCCCCCGACCCCATCATGCTGATGGAGAAATACGGCGCCGACGGCGTGCGCTTCGGCATGCTGGTGACCTCGCCCGCGGGCAACGACCTGCTCTTTGACGAAGCCCTCTGCGAACAGGGCCGCAACTTCAGTAACAAGCTGTGGAACGCCTTCCGCCTCGTGAAAGGATGGAGCGTGGATGCCAATATCGAGCAGCCCATCCACTCCAAAACCGCTGTGGAATGGATGCGGCAACGTATCAACGAGGTCATCGCCGGCATGGAGGAGGACTTCACCCGCTACCGCCTCTCCGAAGCCCTGATGTCCGTCTATAAGCTTATCTGGGACGACTTCTGCTCCTGCTTCCTCGAAGTGGTGAAGCCAGCCTATATGCAACCCATTGACGCCAAGACCTTTGGCGAAATCACAGATCTCTTTGAGACATTGATGGAGATTCTGCACCCGTTCATGCCCTTCATCACGGAAGAGCTGTGGCACGAGTTACGCGAGCGTCAGGAAGGCGAGTCCATCATGCTGACCGCCATGCCAAAAGCCGCCAGCACAGACTGTGCACTGCTGAACGCCTTCGCCAACGCCCGCAACGTCATCGAACAGGTGCGGCGCGTGCGCTCCGAGAAGAACATCGCCAACAAGCAGGCCCTCACCCTTCACGTCCACGCTAAAGCCCAACAGGCCAACGAAGCCCTGGATGCCGTCATCCGCAAGCTGGCCAATGTGGACCATGTGGAATATGTGGGCGAAACCGCCGAGGTGAACGGAGCCTCCTTCATTGAACAGAACATCAAATACTCCATCCCGCTGACGGGCCTCGTCAATGCGGAGGAGGAGATCAAGAAGCTGGAAGCCGACCTCAAGTATGCCGAGGGATTCCTGCAAGGCGTGCTGAAAAAACTCTCCAACGAGCGTTTCGTGAACAACGCCCCGCAGAACGTGGTGGACATCGAGCGCAAGAAACAGTCCGATGCCGAAGAGAAGATCCGCATCATCAAGGAACAATTAGCCAAGCTGAAATCATGAAAGCCACCCTACGCTATCTGATGATTCTGGCCCTGTGCCTGCTGCCGTTCACCTTCATCCAGAATGTGGAGTTTGTGGACAAGGAGCGTTTCCCCATCGTGATAGGCATCACCCTGGCGGTAACCATCGCCTACTGGGTTAGTTACGCCATCATTGAAAAAAAGCGGAGAGAGCAGAACGGGGGAAAATAGGTGGTAGGCCGTTGGCTTTCAACAGCAGGATTCTGAGATTATTTCACAATCCGTCCTTCGTTATTGGCGATGAAGGACTTCCAGTCAGTGAACTTTTTGGCGGTGCCAAAGCTGACACGGTGCTGGAGATGATGGCATACGGCGGCAGCGAGGGCATCGGTGGCGTCCAGATATTCGACCGCATCTTTCAACGGGTACATGTGGCACAACATGGCGGCCACCTGCTCCTTGGCAGCGTTGCCGTTGCCCGTGATGGACTGCTTGATCTTGCGCGGCTCATACTCATAAACCTCCATGCCCGCGTGCAGGCAGGCGGCAATGACTACCCCCTGCGCACGTCCCAACTTGAGCATCGACTGCACATTCTTGCCGTAGAAGGGAGCCTCAATGGACAGAATATCAGGCTGATACTGCTCAATCAGAGCATTCACTTTCTCGTAGATGAATTTCAGTTTGGCATAATGATCCGGCATCTTCTTCATCTGGATGACACTGATCACCTCCACCTCCGACTGGCTGAGATGCGTGTTCAACACCGCGTACCCCATCACATTCGTGCCAGGGTCGATGCCTAAAATCTTATGTCGGACGGACGGTTCTTCCATCTGTTTTATTCAAAAAAGAGATAATTATCGTGATAATTGATTACAGCCTTATGGTTCACGAAGAAATCGTTCCCCAGAATCATCTGGATGGGCTTGCGACGAAGCCGGCGGTAAGCTGTATTGATATAGGTAAAATCCAACAATGCCATATTCTGGTAACAAGGCAGATGAAAACGCCCGAGGCGGAAATCGGGCACATCGGCGATGCGGACGGTGAAGTCGTCGCCGCCAATACCCGCGGTCACGCCATCATGCGGAACCGTAGGAAGCTGTGGCAGAAGCGATTGCGCATACGCCGCATCCATACAGCTGTGCGACGCGCCGGTATCCAGCACAATACGGATGGGCTTTCCGGCCACCGACCCGCGAACGAGCGTGTGGAAATCGCCTGACTCCAGCTCCACCACATTCAGTTTTGTCTTATACATAATTAAAAAGCAAAATTTTCATCCCCAAAAACACGATTCCTTTCCAACAATGCCTAAAGCCAATGTTTCTTGATGAAAAAGAGGACCAGAAAGACCAATATCAGCACACAAATGCCCATCACAATCCAGAAGGCGAACGGCGACGCGGCAAACGGCAGCGCCACATTCATGCCATAGAGGCCGCTGATGAATGTCAACGGGAGCACAATGGTGGAGATGATGGTGAGCATACGCATGATCTCGTTGGTCTTGTTGGTCTGCAACGAATCAAATGTGCTGGAGAGACCGTCCACCAACTCGCCGTAGTCGTCAATCATATCCCACATCTTCTGGTAAAAGTCCAAAATATTACCCCAGTATTCCTCCATATCGTCGGCAAAGCCCTTGATGTCGCCCGACTCGAACTTGTTGAACAGTCGCAACTGCGGACGGAACATGGTGTTCATCTGGATAATATTCTTACGGAAACGGGAAATCTGCTCAATGATCTTCTCCGACTTGGTGCTGAAAAGCTCCCGGTTGATGAAATCCAGCTCCGTGCCCATACGTTCCACCAAAAGGAAGGATTCTTTCATCATCCTATACAAGATATGGTATAGCACCGCATCGCTGGTGCCGCTGATGTCATCCTCATCCTCCGGTTCCGGATTCACTTTCGTGTAATTGAACAAATCCTGCACCACATAATGGGAGTTTCCCACCGTAATCAAATAGTCTTGTCCCCAGAAAATCTTCGTCTCCTCCGTACGGACCAGCTGTGTGCGCTTATCCATCAACGGGAAATGCAACACGAGGAAATAATAATCATCGTATTCGTCGATTTTGGGACGTTGGACAAAACTGGAGCAGTCGTCAATATCCAAAGGGTGGAAATGGAAGTTGTCGCGCAGGAAGTCCAAGTCTTCCACGGTTGGATTTGTTATATGGTGCCATTTAAAAGTACCGAAATTGATGGTGTCAACCATTTTACAACCTCCTTTCTACTTTTGGATTAACAACTAAAAGACTACATCTTGGTATGGAATTTCAAAACGCGGCAAAAGTACAAAAAAATGCGTAAAACGGGCGGGATTGTGCATAAAATTAACCCTCTTCAATAGTCCTTGCAATCTTCTCGATGTTCAGGCTCCTTGCCGAAGCATCAATGATTTCCTTGTAAACACCGCCTTTCCGGTAGATTTCATCAGGGTCGCCCGACTCCTCCACACGACCGTTCTTGAGGGCGTAGATATAGTCTGCATCGATAATCTGCGAGATGCTGTGCGAGATGATGATGACCGTGCGGTTCTGCTTGATGGCGTCGATGCTGTTCTTGATCTGCTCGGTGGCGATGGCGTCCAAGCTGGCCGTCGGCTCGTCAAGGAAAATGATGGGCGGGTTCTTGAGGAACATGCGGGCGATGGCCACACGCTGCTGCTGCCCACCGGAAAGGTCGGTGGCGCTGTGTGCGAACTGCTTTGGCAACTCCATGATCTGATCGTAGAGGTGCGCCTTCTTGGCAGCTTCCACCACCTCCTCATGCGAAGCACCCGGATTGCCATAGAGGATGTTTTCCTCGATGGTGCCATCGAAAATATGGTTTTTCTGCAACACGAGTCCGATGTTCTCGCGCAAGTAATGCGTGTCGTAGTCGCGCAAATCCACCCCATCAAGGGTGATAACGCCCACCTGCGGTTCATAGAACTTGTCCAGCAGGTTGACGATGGTACTCTTACCGGCGCCGGAAAGACCTACCAAAGCCGTGATTTTGCCCGGTTCGATCTTCATATTGACGCCAAACAATGCCTGCGTGCCGTTCGGGTAGGTGAAATCGACGCTCCGCAGCTCGAAGTTTCCGCGAATCTGCTCGGGACAGTAGCTGCCTGACGGTTCAATTTCCTTTTCGGAGTTGAGGATGCCGAAGAAGCCTTCAGCATAAATCAACGCATCGTTCACATCGTCGAAGATGCGCTGCAGCTGCGTGATGGGCGCGATAACATTGCTGAAGAGCATCACATGGTACATAATCTTACCGATGGTCATGCCGGGGTATTCGATGAGCACCAAGTAAGCGGTGAGGATGATGACCAACACTGTGCCAATCTGCTTTACGAAACTCTTGAGCCCGTTGTAATAGAAAGCCACCTTGCGGGTTTTCATCTGGTTCTCCGTAACCTGGTTCTGGATACTGAGCTGCTTTTGTCCCTCAATCTCCTCGCGGTTAAAGCTCTTGATGACGTTGATGGAATCGATGATATTCTTGATCCCCTGACTCTTGGACTCCAGGTGGCTGCGCATCTCGCGCCTCCAACCTTTCAGCCTACGGGCCTGCCGGTAGGTGATCCAGAAATAGACGGGCACAATGCCGAGGGCTACGAGTCCCACATAGACGTTGGCCGCAAACATCAGGATAAGGGCGAGCAGAGCACTGGTGAACAGCGGCAACAAGTCAATGAAAAAATTCTGCACTGTGCGCGATAACGAACTGACACCCTGGTCGATACGCGCCTGCAACTTGCCGGTCGCGTTGTCGCCGGAGTTGAAGAAGGCCATCTTGAAGGTGAGCACCTTCTCGATGACACTCTGCGCCAGGTCGCGACTGACGTAAATCCGCATCCGCTCGCCGAAATAGTTCTGCGCGAAAGTGACCAAAGCGGAAAGCAACTCCTTGCCTAACAGCACAATGCTGATGATCGTCATAATGCGGGCCGCCTGGCTCCATTGGAAGTTGGTACCGATGAGCGCGTTGATGGCATCCACCGTCCGATCCAAGACGATGGCATTGACCTGCGCCATCAAAGAACCGACCAAAGTGAGAATCAATGTGATGAGCACCAGCCATTTGTAGGGCTTTACAAACGGACGGAGGTTTTTGAATAGTTGAAACAGATTCATATTGTCAAAATATTATTTTACAGCCTTATAAACAGATGCAATACCAAAGGAATAGGGTGTGCATCGCGGCACGCGGAAACCCGTTTCCGCCAATTTTACCGTCATCTTCTCCCCCCAGATGAAGTTCTTCACACTCTTGTTCAAATAGGTGTAAGCCGACTTGTCGCGACTTAGCCAGCGCCCGATGGCGGGCAGGATGTGCGAGAAGTAGAGGTCATAGCCCCATGCCATGATCTTGTTTTCCGGATAGGAGAACTCCAGCACCATCAGCTGTCCGCCGGGCTTGAGCACACGGAGCATCTCCCGGAGGCCGCTGTCCAGATCGGAGAAATTGCGGACCCCGAAGGCACAAGTCACAGCATCAAAGCTGTTGTCCTCGTACGGGAGTTGCAACGCACTACCTTCCCGAAAGTTGATGCGGTCCGACATGCGCTGGCGTTCCACCTTTTCCCTGCCGACACGCATCATCTCCGAGGAGAGATCGATGCCCTCCACCCGCGCCGCCTTCTCCTGCCGGACAAGTTCGATGGCCAAGTCCGCCGTACCCACGGCAACATCCAGCACCGTTTCACAAGGAGCCATTCCCCTGACGGCACGCCGCCGCCACCGCCGGTCCACATTCAGCGACAGCAGATGGTTCAGCCGGTCGTACGTGCCGGCGATGCGGTCGAAAAGCTGCCCGATATGCTGTTTTTCCTCCATCATTTGTCCAAACTATCCAGTAAGATTGTGACAGGGCCGTCGTTGATGAAATCCACCTTCATATCCGCACCGAAGCGTCCCGTTGCCACTGGGATGTCGTATTCGCTTTGGAGCAGATGGTTAAAATAGTCGTACAAGGGTTCGGCCACCTCGGGACGTGCCGCATGTACGAAGCTGGGCCGGTTGCCCTTACGCGCGTCGCCATATAGGGTGAACTGCGAGATGCTCAGCACCGCACCGTCCACCTCTTTCAGTGCCAGATTCATTTTCCCATCGGCATCATTAAAAACCCGCATACCGGCCACCTTTCTGGCCAGATACTCGGCATCCTGCTGCGTATCGTCGTGGGTAACCCCCACAAGCAGAAGGAAGCCCAGACCAATCTGTCCGGTAACCTCTCCATCAATCCGGACCTCCGCCCGGCTGCACCGTTGAACAAGCACTCGCATAACCGTGTTTATTAAAGCTGCAAAAGTACAAAAAAAGAAAAAATACGCTATTTTTGCGCCAAATTTTGATTTGTATGAAAAGAATCCTTCTCCTGCTGGCGTTTCTGGCCATTATCGGCATCGCCATCGGGTATCTCGCCCGACGCACCGCCTTCATATTCGGATGCAAGCCAGGCTGGTTCTATTTAGGATACACAATAGCCTTGGTTGGGGCGTTTTTCTTCACCTTTGGCGGCGCCTCCGCGTGGAGCTGCAATCCCGTCTGCCATATCCTCTTCTGCCTTTTCAGTGCCCTGTTAGGGGTGCTCCTGTATCTGCTCATCATCATGGTGGCTGTGGACATTGTGCAACTGTTCGCGCATTTTTCACCACGGGTATTCGGACTTATCGTGGGGGTGCTCACACTGGTCTTCTGCACTGGAGGTGTTGTCAACGCCTTCATGCCGCGCCTCACGCCCGTGACGGTGGAGATTCCCGGCTTGCAACATCCCGTGCGCGCCGCCCTGCTCACCGACACGCACCTGGGGCACTTCCGCGGCGGCGCGCACATGCAACGGCTCGTCAACAAGATCAACCAGGCGCAACCGGACCTCATCTTCTTCACCGGCGACTGCTTCGAAAGCCCTTATAATCTCAATGTACATACCCTTGAACCACTCAAGCAACTGAATGCCCCCGTCTATTTCGTGGCCGGCAACCACGACGGCTATGTGGGCACCGACTCGGTCAAAAACCTATTACGACAAGTGGGCGTGCGGGTGCTGGAGACGGAAGTGGTGGAGGACCACGGCCTGCAGATTGTGGGGTTGGACTACATGCGCGCCGACGAGCAGGACGGCAACTCCATGCACGCGCCTGTGGGCGATGCTACCGTAGAATCCGTATGTCGGGAGCTCATCCATAAGGGCAATCTGCCCCTTGTGGTGCTGCATCACAACCCCTGTGGCGGCCCATACCTGGAGAAGGCCGGCGTGGACCTCTATCTGGCAGGGCACACGCACGGCGGTCAACTATATCCGCTCATCTGGGTGAATGACCGTATCTTCCAGTTCAACCGGGGACTGTACCGCTTCGGCAATATGCAGGTGTACACCTCCTGCGGCAGCGGCACCTTCGGCCCTCCCATGCGCATCGGCACCCGTAGCGAAATCACAGTGATGGAGATGAGACCTGGGAAATAGAAACACAGTGCGGGCATTCTAAAAATCTTCAAATGCCCTATTGAAATTTCTTCAAATACCCTAATAGATTTTCTTCAAATCCCTTATTAAAATTTACCCATTTATCTGTTATTCAAATATTTTTCGTATTTTTGCAGCGCAAATAAAAATGTACAATAATGGAATACATAAAACGAATCGCAGACGAATTGTTGGAGCTTCAATTGGAGGCGGCAGGGATAGTGTTGATTGAGGGGGCAAAATGGTGTGGAAAAACCACCTCCGCCTTGCAACAGGCCAAAAGCGTTCTCTTTATGGATGATCCTGAACGGAAAAACGAATATCTTCGAATTGCAGAATCCGACATTAAAGTTCTGTTAGAGGGGAGCGTTCCCCGACTGATTGACGAGTGGCAAAAGGCTCCTCAGTTTTGGGACGCATGCCGCTATATAGTGGACAGAAGAGGTGAAGAGGGGCAATTCATCCTTACGGGAAGCGCCGAACCGGCCGACCAAAGCAAGATAAGTCATACAGGCACAGGACGTGTGGGATGGGTTAAAATGCGCCCCATGACACTATATGAATCTGGAGAATCCAATGGCAGCGTATCCATCGGCGATCTGTTCAATGACAATTTCAAAGCCGCAGAAGGAAATGTGTTGGATCTTAAAAATTTATGCTATTTGATCTGCCGTGGCGGATGGCCGAAAGCCATTGGGAAATCTGAACGGGCGGCTCTCCGTCAGGCCTTCAACTACGTGGATGCCGTGGCCAAGCGTGAGATTACCGAAGTGGACGAGGTTCACCGCAGTGAAAACAACACCCGACGATTGCTCCGCAGTTACGCCCGACACCAAGCAACGCAAGCGTCTAACAGTGCCATCGCCGCCGACTTGGCAACCAATGACACTGACTCTTTGAACGAGACAACCATCGCCTCTTATTTGAATGCCTTACGTAAAATTTTCGTAATAGAAGATATGGAGGCTTGGAATCCCAATCTGCGTTCCAAAGCTGCCATTAGGACTACCAGCACCCGATATTTTGTTGATCCAAGCGTTGCTACAGCATCTCTTGGCATAGGTCCCAACGACCTAATGAAAGACTTGAACACTTTAGGACTGTTTTTTGAGACAATGGCCGTACGTGACCTCCGCGTCTATACCGAAGCACTTGACGGCAATGTATTCCATTACCGTGACAACAACGGTCTTGAATGCGACAGTGTGCTGCATTTGCGCAACGGACACTATGGATTGGTTGAAATCAAATTGGGCGGCGAAACCCTGATTAACGAAGGGGCGGCCAATCTACTGAAATTATCCAAAAAAATTGATACTGACAGAATGTACCCCCCCTCTTTCATGATGGTGCTTACTGGAACAGGACAATACGCCTACCAACGCGAAGATGGCGTTTTGGTGGTCCCGATAGGATGCTTGAAAAACTAACCCTTTTTTTTGAATTATGCCAAAAGAGAAAATAAACAAAACCAACGCCTGCCGTTTGCTGGACCAGAAGAAAATCGCCTACGAGCTGATTCCCTACGAGGTGGATGAAAACGATCTTGGCGCACAGCACATCGCCGACCAGCTGGGCGAGGATATTGACCAGGTGTTCAAGACGTTAGTGCTGAAAGGCGACAAAACCGGACATTTCGTGTGCGTCATTCCGGGCAACGAAGAGGTGGACCTGAAGAAGACGGCCAAGGTGACGGGCAACAAGAGCTGCGACCTTATCCCGATGAAGGAGCTATTGCCGCTGACGGGCTACATACGGGGCGGCTGCTCGCCCGTGGGTATGAAAAAGAGCTTCCCCACATACATCCATGAGACGTGCGAACTTTTCGACCACATCTATGTGAGCGCAGGCGTGCGCGGACTGCAGTTCAAGCTCAACCCGCAGGATCTGATAGCGGCGGTGGGCATGACGGTGGCGGAGCTGACGTAAGGAGATATCGGGTCGATGATGTCCATAAACAACGAGGGTGTGCCAATTGGCACACCCTCGATTCTTTTCATGTATGTTGCTTCAAACCTCTACGGGTTCTCTCTGCGGATACAACGGATGCTGTAGCCCATCCCTTTCAGCTTGTCCTGAATCAGCAACTCAGGGCAGTAATAGGAGATGACGGCACACTTGCCACCGTAGGATGAGGAGGTCTCGTAGGTCCAGAAGTAGGTCTCTCCCATCAGGTTCATGAATCGCTCAGCGGAAGAATCATAATAACCGGCACCTCTTGCTCCGAAACCGGATGCATCGTTACCCTCTGCACCGGGCAGCCAGTACAGGTTGCTGGAGGATTTCACCGCATTAACACCGCCGGCAATATTCACCATGCTGTTGAAATTGTCGGTGCTCGGGATAGCCCAGCCCGTGGGGCAGATGCCGTGCACATACGGATATGTGCTGTAGGCGGCTATGGACACGGTAGGCTCCGTTGTGTTGTCGCCTTCCGGAACGTTGACAGCCGTGTACCAGGTGTAGAGTCTGCCATACTTCTCCTCGTTCTCGGTCTCGTTGGGATACTCGTTGCATTTATAGACCATCGAGTTGGCCGCACCCGTAACCGTCTTGAGGTTGGATGCTGTCCAGCACTCGCAGCCGATACGCACCGTGTGGTAAACATTATTGTCTGCATCAACAGCGTAATAAGGCTCCGTGTAATTCGGATCGGCGTCGCCGCAGTTCGGGTAGCGTACGATGTACTTCTTGGGGAAATCAACATGGTTGCCGCACTCGTCGGTCACGGTCCAGATGATGGTGTATTCGCCCGGAGCGATACGGCCCAGCAGCGTGGTGCCCTCGTTCACAGTGGCCTTGTTGTTGCTCAGCACGTCTGTGAGGTCCGTGTTGTTGGTGTACGCAGGAGCATTCACATAGTAGAGCGTATCGCACGCACCGTACCACAGGATGATGATCACATCGACATCGTCAAAAGGATCGATGGCACCGGCGGTGGTGATGGTCGGTTTCACATTCACCGTTACGGTGAAGGCGTCGCCTTCACAACTCGACACTTCAGTTCCGCCCAAAGTGGTCGTGGTTTTGGGAACCACCGTATAGACCACAGTCTGGGTGGTCAGCTCGCCGTTGGTCAGCGTGCCCGTTGTGAAGTTGGGCTGATCCGTGCCTGCGCTGGCTCCCGTCACACCCGTATTGCTGGCAATCGTCCAGGAATAGGTGGTGGTGGAGGTAAAGTTGTTCGTGCCTATAGTGGTGCTGGTGGCCGGAATCTTATCGCCGGTAGCAGCGGCAAAGGTCACACTGTTAGGCGTACATACCGTATGGGTTTGGTTGGCAATGTATGCCTTAGGTGTGGTGTAAATGTCGATTGTATCCGCCACCTCACAGCCGTACTTGTCGGTCACCTTCACTGAATAGCTGTCGGCATGCACATTTTTATCCTCTGTGGTATAGGCAATCGTGATGGCCGTGTCCTTCGTGCCTAATGAAGTGGGATCCCACGCATAGGAGGGTTCCTCGGCTGTAACGTTGGTTGACAATTTGGTGGTTTCACCCGGGCAGAGATACTTCTTTGCGGCAGTGATGCTCACCGTGGGGGCGTCCGGTTTCACCACACGGATGGTAACCTGCTGGGTATTGCCGCACATGTCGGTTGCCGTAGCCGTAACATCCGTGGTACTTGTGATTTCGTCACCCGGTGCATAGTTGATGAAGTTGTCGAGTGTAACAGTGTTGCCGCACGTGGAGGTAAGGGCCTTGTTCACCGAATCGGTCAAGACTTCAAGGGCAGGCACGGTGAAGACACAATTGGTACCCGCAGCTGTAACGTTGCCGATGGTTCCAAAGGACATGGTCGGAGATTCGGTCGTGAAAGAACCGTCCTTGACAGCACTTTCGCAGCCTTTGTTGTCCGTAACCTTCAAATAGTAGGTGTATGTCGTTCCGCAATTGGGCAAAGTGGGAGTAATCGTTGCCGTGGCGTCTGTTCCCGTGGCATTTGTCCATGTATAAGAAACTATGTCATTGGTGTAATTTAAATTCGCTGAAACCGTATAGCTGCTCTGTCCAGGACATTTATCTGTTGGTGCTGTGATGCTATTCACAACAGGGAGCGGATTAACGGTAACCGTATAAATATTGTTGGAAGGAATGTCACAAGTGGAAGAGTATTCAACCAGATAGCGCACGTACGTGGTAGTGGTGGCGCTTGTGACTGAAAACGTATAAGTGCTTGCCGTGGAAACATCTGTCCAGTTCACCTTATCGGTAGATGTTTGCCATTTAACATTTCCTGAATATGTTTTAGAAAGGGTTACGTTAACAGAACCACCTGCGCAGACTTCCTTTTCAATTTTGTTGTCTCCATCTTTAAGGGTACCGGGATCAACGCCGCTTGGGCGGGTCACCTGTACATAGTCTGTGTACACTGTGGTGCATCCGCTGACGGCATAACCTCTACGATAGTAACCGGTTGCCGTTGCAGTGTACTGTTTGGAATTAGTGTTGGGAATAGTAGTCCAAGTGGAATGATCAGGAGAGGACTGCCACAGATAAGTACCCCCAACGGAGCTGGAAGCATCTGTTGTGCTGATGATGATACAGGATGTATCGGATGGGGATGGGGGTGAGGATACGGTGCACACCCAGTTTTCAGCACTAATTGCACCCGCAGTGGCATTACAATTGACCGTATAGGTGATGACTACGATACCGGGGGCTCCGTCACCACCATTAAGGGCAGTAAAACCACCGCCTATAATACCAGCTCCTGTAGCGCCACCGGAACCGCCGCCGCCATAGTTGTTACCGTTCGCACCAGTAGTACCACCAGTATGGCTTGTCACACTACCCGCACCATTGCCAGCGTAAGCAAGGGAAGTGGTGCCTGCTGAACCATTACTGCCATTGCCGCCACCGGCAGCACCACCACCGCCACTTTTGCACCAAGCACCACTGCCGCCAGGGCCACCATTTCCGCCATCATGTACTTCCTGACCAATACAATCAGCAGTTTTACCACCTTGTCCAACAGCATTCGCACTAGCACCATCACCTACGTCGCCGGCACCGGCAGCCTTTACAAGTATAGTACTACCTCTTGCAACCCAACTGGGTCCACCCCAGCCAGGATGTGTGTTCGATTTACTGCAGTCGCCGCTTCCCTTGGAACCCACATGGATGGTGAGGGTTTCATTAGGAGTAACGGCAATAGTGCTTTTCACCCAAGCACCACCGCCACCACCAGGATAACCAGTCACAGCCTGCCATCCGGAGGTCTGGCAGGCTGCACCACCACCGCCGCCACCACCGATGGCGATGACAGTAATGGAGGTAACATTAGCGGGAACAGGCCAAGTAAAGTCTTGTCCGTCGCTAGTCCATGTCGTGGTATTGCCTGTTGTGAATGTCTCCGTCTGTGCGGAGAGCTGGTTAACAAACAAACTCAGCATGAAAATTACCGTGAGAAGCACGCCTCCCACGCATGATTGTAACTTTTTCATAATTCCATTTTTTTTTGATAATATAAATTTTTCTTTCAATTGTCTGTAAATTAAGTTGTTACTTCTTTTTTTGCACAATACCATAATATTAATGTATCGAACTGCAAAAATACATTTTTTTTCAATATACGTATATTTTATAAAAAAAGTTACGAACATGGCAAAGTTATAAAAAGGTCTGTTGCAGTGTCTTGTCATCCTCCTGCTGCGGAATCTCCACTATCACCCGCGACAGCTCCTTCAACTTGGAGTATGCCTCCACGATGGCAATAGTGGTCTCCACCGCCTTCGGACTCTTCAAAATCGTGGCCAGCATATAAAGGCCTTTTTCAGTGAAAGCCTTAGGCAGCTGCGTTGAGAATCGGAGTTTTGAGAAGTGGTGGAAATTTTCCACCACCTCTGTTTTTTCACTAGTAGTAAGCTCAAAAATATATCCATTGGGAAATTTTCCTGGATTATTTTTCACAGCTTTGTTAATGTCTCTGGTCTCCACGCCGTACAGTTCAGCGACGAATGGGGGAATAAAGTTTTCTCTAAAATCTTTTTGGGAGTTTATGAAAGGCTTTCTTGCTATTCAAAAAAAATGTATTTTTGTCGGCGAAAAGGTGGTAATCATACCACCATATTTAGTGGTAAATATTACAATATGGAAAACAAAAAACTTCAAGCAGCATTGGAAAAATGGCAAAGGATTCAGCCTTTATCTGAGAATGACAGAAACAGGCTGAGTCGTAGATTCACCATTGATTTCAACTATAATTCAAACCATATCGAAGGCAACACACTAACTTACGGGCAAACCGAACTGTTGTTGCTGTTCGGCCGAGTGTCAGGAGAAGCGGATTTTCACGATTATGAAGAGATGAAAGCGAGCAATGTCGGCCTCAAAATGATGGTGACAGAAGCCACAGAATCGCAACAACCTCTCACACAAAACTTCATCCGGACATTGCACCGCACTTTGTTGCGCGAGGACTATACCGTTTACCGCAATCTGCCTGGAGGTATGACAACAAGTTACACCGTCCATGCCGGACAATACAAGACCCGCCCCAACAGCGTCATCACACGCTATGGCGACCGTTTCGAGTACGCCTCGCCCGAAGAGACTCCGGCATTGATGACCGATCTTGTGGACTGGTACAATCAAGCGGAGAAAGAAGGCAAACTGTCACCTGTGGAACTGGCCACTCTATTCCACTATCGCTATATCCGCATCCACCCCTTCGAGGACGGGAACGGACGCATAGCACGTATGATTCTCAACTATATCCTGTCGCGTCACGGAATACCTATGATTGTTGTACGAAGCCGCCTGAAACACGAATATTTAGAGGCATTGCACCAAGCAGACTTGATTGTAGGAGCAGCACCATACGATGGCGCCCACGCTTCTCTAAAAGCCATTCGCCCTTTCCATAAATATATGGCTAATATGATTGCCAAAGAGATTGAAAACGATGTTCTTTTTGTCACAGAAAACAATGAAAACATTTGGTGGTACGATGGCGAGCGTGTGGTGTTTCGTTCACTCAACTACGCCAAAATTCTTCAAGAACTCCAAATCGAAAACAAAGCAACCTACTCATACTTGCAGGAAACTATAGGCATCAATCGTTCGGCAATTCAGAAAATGCTCCAATCTTTGCAGGGAAAAAACTATATCGAAAAAGACGAAAACGGTTCCTGGCGCGTGTTCATCACACCGTCGGTGCGATAACCTTGTATATCTCCGCCATCTTCTCCTCCTCCGACAACGCCACATCTATCCAGTGGATGTCGAAACTGAGGCGCTCCATACGGCGGAACCAGGTCATCTGGCGCTTCGAGAACTGGTGGATGGCGGTATTGAGGGAGGTAAACATCTCCTCATAGCTGATTTCGCCCAGCAGATAGAGTGTCACATACTTGTACTCCAACCCGTAGCGGATGAGAATATCGGAAGGTACACCCTCGTCTAACAGGGCTTTCACCTCCTCCACCATGCCCTCTTCCAAGCGGGCTTTGAGCCGCTGGGTGATGCGCGTGCGGATGAGCTCGCGGTCGCCCCGGAGGCCGAAGATGACCGACGGCACGGGATCTGAAAGTATCTGGCTGTCCTCCTGCCACTTGAAACGATAGCCCTGCAGCACCGCCTCGATGTAAAGTCCGCTGCCGCCGCAAATCACCACCTGCCGTCCGCGATTTTGAATGTCGCGCATGGCCTTGAATGCTTCCTGCTGGTAGCGATATACGTTGTACTTTACGCCCGGTTCCTCGATATCAATGAGATGGTACGGCACCGGCTGGCCGTTGTACTGGTATTCGGAGATGTCCTTGCCTGTGCCGATGTCCATACGGCGATAGACCTGCCGCGAGTCGGCACTCACAATCTCGCCGCCCAGCTCGGCAGCCAAGCGCACCGCGATGTGCGTCTTGCCGGTCGCGGTGGGACCTAAAACGGTGATTATGGGATGCTCTTCACTCATCATTTCACAGGTTGGAGTTTGGGTTCATCGAAGATTTCCAAGTCGAAGACACGTTCGCCGTCAATTTTGAGGCGCATCATCGTGAGGCGGGTATGGAAGCCGTAGCGTCCCGCCGCGCCGGGATTGAGAAACAGAAGGTTGTGCTGCTTGTCGTTCATCACCTTGAGGATATGCGAGTGGCCGGCCACCAAGATAGTAGGTTTGGCTTCGTGAATCAGTTCCAATGCTCTCGAATCGTATTTTCCAGGGTAGCCCACGATGTGGCGGATGGCCACAGTGTGCTGCTCGCACTGGAAAACCTGATTCTCAGGAATCTCGCGACGGATGTCCCAGTCGTCGCAGTTGCCGTACACCGCGCGCACGGTAGGCGCAATGGCGGCTAATTCATCGAGGATGAAGTCGTCCATAATGTCGCCCGCGTGCCAAATCTCGTCGCAACCTTTGAAAAATTCAAACGCGTCGGGGTGCAGATAGCCGTGCGTATCGGAAAGCAGTCCTATCTTCTTCATTCTTTCACGGGATTGCGTTGTTTCACCACCTCGAAGAGGGTGATGCCGGTGGCCACGGAGACGTTGAGCGAACGGATTGTGCCCACCATAGGGATGGTGATGGTGTCGTTGCAATGGCGCAGGTAGTCCCACGCGATGCCCTCGTACTCGTTGCCCATGATGAGGCAGAGCGGGCCGGTCATATCCTTGTTGTAGAGCGCGTGGTTGGCCTTCTCGGTCACGCCCACCACCTCGATGCCAGAATCTTTGAGATACTGTATCACTTCCACCAAGTTGGAGTGGCGGCAGACGGGTATTTTGTTCAGTGCTCCGGCGGAACTCTTCACCGCATCCTCGTTGAGCTGTGCGCCGCCGTTGAGGGGCAGGATAATGGCATCCACGCCCGCACATTCCGCGGAGCGGGCAATCGCACCCACGTTGCGCACGTCGGTGATCTTGTCGAGGAGCAGCAAAAACGGGACCCTACCCTCCTCAAAAATGGTGGGCACGATGTCGAAGATGCTGCTGTACTCGATGGCGGAGAGGAACGCCACCACCCCTTGATGGTTGTTGCGCGTGAGGCGGTTCAGTTTCTCCAAGGGCACATATTGGAACGGGATCTTGTGCTGGCGAACCTCGTAAAAGAGCTGCTTGAACAGCTCGCCCTGAAGCCCTTTCTGGAAGAGCACCTTGTCGATGGTCTTGCCGCTCTCCATCGCCTCGAAGATGGGGCGCATGCCGTAGATGAGGGCAGTGTTATCTTGGGATTGTTTGGGGTACATTGCGGTAGTATTGGAATTGGAGGTGCAAAAATAGCAAAAAAGTCGGGATTTCGGTTAGCATCTGCGGGGTAATAATTCTTCTTTCATATCCGTCATCTTCTATCAATGCGCAAAGATAATAATTTTATTCAACAAATTGATTATCAATTACTTTTAACAATTAATTGTTAAAAATGACAAATACAAAACCATCATGCAGGCCAATGGCCTGCATGATTTGATAGTAGAATCGACAGTACGATGGGAAATAAACCTTTCGATTAAAGGCTCAATATTTTCATATGGAAGTCCTTTTCCGCACGCCGCGCTTACTCCTTCACGAACTTCACCGTGTTCACGCGGTTGTCGCCCGTGATGCGCACGAAATAGACACCTGCCGACAACGACGAGACATTGACCGTGGTGTTGGCGTCCGCATGCTCAACCAATCTCACCTGCTGGCCCTTCATGTTGTAAATGGCCACATGAGATCCTTCAGCATTGTTGATGCAGAGGGTTTCCACCACCGGATTCGGGTAAACGGCAATGGTGTTCGACCAATCCGTAACGCCCACGCCATCCGTGAAATAGCCAAACTCCGTCCAGCCTCCCGACACACTTTTGTCGAACTTGGCATAGCCATAGGTGTTCGGGGTGCCGGAGAATTTCAAGGCGGCGTACCCGGTGTTCATGCCTTGCCCGGAATAGGTGTCCAGCGTGACCAGATTGCTGGTCCAGACCGCAGAGCCATTGCACGCGCTCCACACATCGTCCAGGGAGGCGTATTCCGCTACCGTGTACATTTGGTCGGCGTTGGGCACGGCCACGAATCCCGACATCGGTTCCAGCTGGACCTCACTGGGATCGAAATTCGGAATGGAAATCTGATCTACCCCATTGACTGTCAGCACACCATTGACGGGCGTGATTTGGACTGTGGTGTAATTTTGGGCGAAAACGCCGAAGGCACATACTAGGCAGAGTGCCACTGTTGTAAAAATGTTTTTCATATTGCGATGTTTTTATTCTTTATTATAAACGCAGCAAAAGTGAAAATAACTACAAAAAGTCAACCGATTAATTTTTCGGCATTCGCACATAATGCGGCATCTCCATCGGAATCTCCATCGAGAGCTCGATGTAGCCGGCAAACTCGCCGTTCTGGAACCAGGGCGACTGGTAGATGAGCTTTTTCTTGCCGTTCTTCTCGATGGTATAGGCGTTCACGTTGTGGTTCTGAAGCATCTCCGCCAGCTTGGTGCGCGCGGGCTCGGGATGGCAATCGAGGAGGTTGTGGCCGATGATCTGCTGTCCGTGGCTGAGCACGTTCACGGCCATCTCATTCATTTCCAAAATCTTTCCGTCCTTGTCGCACACGGTGACGGAATAGGGCACTTCGTTGAAATATTCGAGCATGGTGGTAATTTTTTTATGGCGCAAAAGTACGAAAAGTTGGATGAAGTTTTATGATAGAAAGTGACAAAAGCAAATGTGCGACACGATATTATTTCCCCGAAATATTGTATCTTTGCACCCTGAAATAAAAACCATCAACTATTTATGAATGAGTTTGTTAGGGGTTTGAAAACGGGATTTCCCATCTGTTTGGGCTACATTCCCGTGTCGTTCACCTTCGGGTTGATTGCCGTCAAGATGGGCTTCAACCCGTTGGAGGCCACTATCATATCCCTCACCAACATGGCCTCGGCGGGGCAGTTTGCCGGCATCCGCCTCATCGAGGGAGGCGCCCCCTACATCGAGCTCGTCATCACCACCTTCGTCATCAACCTCCGCTACATGCTGATGTCGCTGTCGCTGTCGCAGAAGGTGGCCTCCGACATGCCCTTCTACAAGCGGGCCATCATGGCTTTCTGCATCACCGACGAGGTGTTCGCCCTGGCGGCCATGGAGAAGGAGGACGTGAAGTTCCCGTTCTTCGGGGGGCTGATGATCACCCCCATCTTCGGGTGGACGCTGGGCACCTGCCTGGGGGCCGTGGCCTCGAGCCTGCTGTCGCCCATGCTGCAAGGCTGTTTCGGCATCGCGCTGTACTGCATGTTCATCGCCATCATCATCCCGCCGGCGCGCACAGGGCGCAAGGTGGCCATCGCCATCATCCTGTCGGCCCTGCTGTCGTGCCTCTTCACCTACGTGCCCGGGCTGGACGTGCTCGGCAAGAGCGGTGGCGGGGGCTGGGCCATCATCATCTCGGCTATCGTGGGTGCTGCCGTGTGCGCTTCCATCAAGGAGGTGAAGCGTTTCCGGAGAAGACAACATCAGGAAGGAGGTGCCCATGTGTAGTATGCAGAACGTGGCCGTTGCGATGGTCATCATGGCCCTCACCACCTACCTCATCCGCGTCATCCCCATCGGGTTCGTGCGCCGGAAATTAGACAACGAATGGTTTCAGGATTTCCTCTACTACATCCCCTTCTGCGTCCTCTCGGCCATGACCTTCCCGGGTGTCATCTACTCCACCACACCCACGGGAGCCACCTCGCCGCACTACGCCTCCGCCATCATCGCCACGGTGGTGGCCATCGTGATGTCGTGGAAAAACCGCGGTCTCGTGCGTGTGGCCTTGGTGGCCGTATTGGTGGCCCTCATGGTGGAACTGCTGCTGCCCGTTGTTTTCTAATTGTCAAAACCTATTTTACACCAAACAATATTTCACACTTCTAAAAAACAAATCCGATGAAATCCAATCTGAAAGACCAACTTATAGCCTACACGCTCCTGGTGATTGGCAGCCTGCTGTTTGCCGTGGGCGATGTGATGTTCGTCAACCCGTACCTGCTTGCCCCTGGTGGCACCTACGGTCTGGCCAACGTGCTCAACACGGTATGGCCGTGGAAGATCAGCTTCTACGCCATCTGTATGGATATCCCGCTGCTGCTGATCGGCACCTGGATTCTCGGACCGCGATTCGGCATCAAAACGGTGGTCTCCACTATTCTCATCTTCGCCTTCACCTGGCTGATTGAGACCCTGTGGGGTTACAACCCGGTCATCCACGAAGGCATCGTGGAGCAGGCCGCGGGCATCCACAACGCCGTGCAGATTCCGCACAGCACCCTGTTCTTCATTCCGGACTACTTCCTCAACACGGTGGTGGCCGGCGTCATCTACGGCGTCGCCATCGGGTTGATATTCAAGTCGGGAGCCACTTCCGGCGGCAGCGACATCATCTCCATGATCCTGCACAAATACACGAAGATCTCGCTCGGCACCCTGGTGCTCATCGTGGATTCCTGCATCACGCTCACCACCCTCATCGCCTTCAAGCAGATCCGTCTGCCCATCTATTCCATCATCCTCATCGCCATCGAGAGCAAAGTCATCGACCTCATCGTGGACGGCCTCAAGTCGTACAAGACGGCCTTCATTGTCACGGACAAGACCGACGAGGTGCGCGACTTCATCCTGCACGACATGAAGCGCGGCGGCACGATTTTCGCCGGTCTGGGCATGTACCAGGGCACGGAACGCAAGATGATATACGTCACGCTGGACCGCACCGACCTCATCAAGCTCAAGGCCAACCTTCGTCGTTTGGACCCGAAAGCCTTTGTGAATGTGATTGAAAGTTCGGAGATTATGGGGTTGGGTTTCAAGGCCTTGCCGGAAGAATAATGAAATCAGCTTTTTATCCAACATTCATGGGTATATTCAATTAAATTTCTTGTATCTTTGCCGCTTGAAATTATACAAACCGTTTTCAATATGAAACACCGACACATACTATGCATTTGCTTCTGGGGACTGCTTATGCTGTTCTGTTTCTCCTGCAAGCGTACCGCATACGATTTTTCGCGGATGAACGGCATCGACGCCGAAGGTTCGTGGGGAATCCCGCTGGTAAATGCCGACCTTTCGATTGGCGACATTCTCACCTTGGCTGACAATCCATCGTTCATCCAAACTGGCGACGACGGCACTCTGGAAATCACGTATCAGCTGGAGAAAGATTCGTTGATTTCCTCCGATCAGCTGTTGGGCATCATGAAAGACAAAGTCATTTCAAAGTCGAAGACCCTGACGGTTTCGGGGAGCCATTTCCCTCATCTACCGCAGATTTCGTTCACGCTGTACAATGACACCACCACGCTGGAGTTTCCCTCCGACGAGGCTGTATTGGAATATGCCCGCATCAAGTCCGGCCTGCTGACCTTGCATCTTGCCCACGACATCCCCATCAATTTCACCGTGGAAGTCTCTTCCCCCCAGATTAAAGATGCCTCCAATCAGGATTTCCATGTCACGTACAACATCAACGCCTACGAAGACAACCAAATAGATTTGGACTTGTCGGGCTACACGCTGGTGCCCAATGCCGTCAACAAGGCGGACATCTACCTGCACCTGACCGCCGTATCTTCGGGCGCGGACGTGCCGAACGACCCTGTCATCCAATACTCCGTGCTGGCAAGGAAGCTTGTTCTTGAGGAGTTGCGCGGACGCATCAAAGCCTTTGACATGGAATTGGATGAGAGTCTGGACTTTGACTTGAGTTTCTTGTCGAGCCAGCTTGGCGGGTCCATCACGCTGTACAACCCGCAGGTGGAGTGCCTCGTGCAAAACACCTTCCCCATCGGGGCGGACCTTACCGTTCGTGACGCATCCCTCTCCGGCACGGGTGTATCGACAACCTCCTTGTTGTCCTCCTCGCCAGTCACCATCCACATGCCGGCCAGCACACAAAATTTCGAGTCTGTACCGCTTCCCCTCACCTCTTCGCTGTTCCTCAACACCAACATGAGCAGTCTGCACTTCGCCGGCACGGCGGTGCTTAATCCCAACGGGATGAACACGCCGGTCCTCACCGTCACGGAGCACCAGACCATAAACCTGAAAATCGCCATCACCCTGCCGTTGAAAATGAAACTCGACCGGATCACCTTCCACGACACGCTGGATTTCGGAGGAGCCGACATTCCGGACATCAACGGGATTTCCAACATCCTGTTCCGGTTCCGAATTGAGAACCAGCTTCCTCTCGGCTTTGACATGCAGGCTTATTTCTACGACAGTCAGGCGCACCTCATCCGCGACTCCCTGTTCACCTCCCCGATGGCCATCCCCGGCTACTATGGTGGCATGTCCGTCCCGTGCGAGGCCTATATCGCCAAAGAGGATGTGTCGCAGATACAACGGATGCTCTCCTGCGACAAAATCATCCTCAAGGCAGGTGTCAACACAGATGACCACCAGGTGGCCATCCGCAGCGACCAGGTCCTCAAAGTCCGTCTCTCCGCCAAATTCGATGTGGATTTGGGATCATTAGCTAACCAATACCTTCAGCCGTGACCATGAAAAAAAGAACTGTAACCCTTGTCCTCGCCATGTTTATGGCTATGTTGTCGGCCTCTGCACAGGAAACCCCGCTGACACATTTCATGTACCTGAACCCCTACCAGCTTCGCACAGACCCTTCTGCCGAAGTGCTGCTGCTCTACAAAGGATATGTGTCCGTGCCCGGCATCGGCAATCTCGGTATCGGCTTGTATAACTCCTCCATCCGGTATAAGAACCTCTTTGAGACGGATGCGGAAGGCTATCCCATTTCTCTGACGGCCAACAAATTCGCAAACAGTCTCAAGCAAAAAAACAATTATCTGCATCTGGATCTGGATGAGGCACTCTTGGGATTCGGATTCCGTTTCGCCAAAAAATTCTTTTTCTCTTTCGACTATCGTCTCCGAGGTGATGCCAACATATCTTTCTCCAAAGACCTCATTGGATTCCCCTTGATGGGCAACCTCAACTACTTAGGTGACGAGAACCCCGCAAAGCTGTCCTTGGGCATTCATGCCTCGCTTTATCAGGAGATCAGCCTGGGCATACAGCATCAGCTGAACTCCAAAATCTCATGGGGTGCACACGCCAAACTGCTGTTCGGGGCTTTTAATGTCAACACCCGCAATCTGAACGCCACCATCACCACCAATGAAGACGACTACAGTATGTTTCTGCAATACGATGCGGATGCCCGGTTAGCCTCTGCCATACCCATACAGTTGAATTTGGACAATGGCAAATACGAGATCATGATGGCGGACTTGGACCTGTCGCTTCTGTCCAACGCTTTCAAGAACGTGGGGGCTGGCATTGATTTGGGATTCCGGTACAAACCCATCGACAAAGTCACGCTCGCCGTTTCCGTCCTGGACCTCGGATTCATCCATTGGAAGACATCCGCCCAGCACGTCAGCAGTGCCATGTCCGACGGAGGTCATTTCTACCATGACGGCGGTTTCCTCTTCTCCGGACTTTCCGAGGATGATATCATGCAGCTCGCCGATGAAGATGGCCGGGCCGCCTTTTTGGACTCCTTGGCCGACTATTTTCCCCTGCACTCGGAGGCCATCTCCGGCTACAGCACCTTCACCAATCCCAGAATCCTGATTCAGGGGCAATATGATTTGAACAAGTCCAATAGAATCTTTCTGTTAGCCCAAGGCACGTTTGTAAACCACAGCTTCCGTCCCGCCCTGACGGTGGCCTACAACGGGCATTTCTTCCACGTTTTCGACATCTGCCTCTCCTATACGCTCGCACGGAGATCCTACGGCAACTTGGGTGTAGGACTTGGCTTTGATATCGGCCCCGTCAACGTGTTCTTCACCGCCCACAACATCGTCCCGGCCATTGACTGGACCCGTTGGTCGAAAATCACCGCCTCGACGGGAATCGTCGTCAACTGGGGACATATAAAAGACTACTGGGCTGAAAGACGACAAAAATAACCTGCGGTTCCCGTTTGTTTTTTTGCTACTTTTGCATGGCAAAACCAACGACCTCCGGCCAACAGGGTTGCAGGTCCAAAACTAACGGAAAATGCAAGGCAAAGTCATCATCGTATCAGCACCTTCCGGTGCCGGGAAAACATCCATTGTGCGGCATCTCCTGCAGGCTGTTCCCGAACTCCAGTTCTCCATATCTGCCACAACGCGCGCCAAGCGCGACTACGAGACCGACGGCAAGGACTACTATTTCATCACCCCGGACGAATTCAGAACCCGTTTGGACAACGACGAGTTTTTGGAATGGCAGGAGGTGTATGAAAACCAATACTACGGTTCCTTGAAAAGCGAGGTGGAACGCATCTGGCAAAACGGCCAGACGGTCATCTTCGATGTGGACGTGTTAGGCGGGCTTAACATCAAGAAATTCTTCGGCGGGCAAGCACTGGCCATCTTCATCGAGCCGCCATCCATCGAAGAGCTGGCCAACCGGCTCCGCAACCGGGGCACCGAATCGCCCGAATCCTTCCAGAAACGGTTGGACAAAGCCGAATATGAGCTCTCCTTTTCTCCCCAGTTTGATAAAATAATATTGAACGATGTGCTGGAGCAGGCGCAGCAGGAGACTATCCAGCTGGTCAAAGATTTTTTAAACGAATAGCATTATGGACAACTTGAACTACCAACAAATCTGCGAAGAGGTGGTGACCCTGGTCCGCCACGTGGGCTTATGGCTCTGCAGCGAACGGCAGAGTCTCACCAGCATCAAGATGAAGGCGAAAGGCGTTCACGACTATGTGACGCAGTTTGACAAGGAATCCGAGAGAACCATCGTAGCCAAGCTCAAGGAGCTGGTGCCCGAGGCGGGCTTTATCGCCGAGGAGGACACGGAGCGCGGTTTGGAAGAGCAGTACAACTGGATTGTGGACCCTTTGGACGGCACCACGAACTTCATCCACGGCTTGCCGCCCACCGCCATCAGCATCGCCTTGAAAGAGTATGATGAGATCGTCATCGGCGTGGTGTATGAGATATGGCGCGACGAATGTTTTTACGCCTATAAAGACGGCAAGGCCTATCTGAACGGCTACCCCATCCATGTCAGCCACTGTTCCAAGCTGGACGCTTCGCTGCTGGCCACAGGCTTCCCCTATTCGGACTTCTCCATCCTGGACCCCTTCATGCGCTACATGCGCTGGACGATGCAGCACACCCACGGCCTGCGCCGGTTAGGTTCCGCCGCCACCGACCTCGCATACGTGGCATGCGGGCGCTGCGACGGCTACTTTGAGTACGGCATGAAACCCTACGATGTGGCGGCGGGTGCCTTCATCATCCAGCAGGCCGGCGGCCAGGTCTCCGACTTCTCCGGCGGCAACAACTGGCTTTTCGGCGGTGAGATCATCGCCTCCGGCCCCGACCTCTTCCCGGAATTCCAACAATCCGTCAAACACTTCCTAATCGACAACCCCGAATGAGCCGCATCGCTATCATCGGTGCCGGAGCCTCCGGCCTATTCCTGACCAGGAAGCTGTTGGATCATACCGACTGTCAGGTATATGTTTTCGAGCGGTGCCGCAATGTGGGCACCAAGCTGCGCGCGTCCGGCGGGGGCAAAGCCAACCTCTTCAACGAGCATATAGACCCTGAGGGGTACAACCATCCCGAATTCGCTCAGCAGTTGCTGCAGCAGGTCACACCCGAACGGCTCCGCCAAACATTTGAACAGATGGGGCTGACCATGACTGCCGATGAAGAGGGGCGTGTCTATCCCAGCAGCCAGTTCTCGCAGACCGTCGTGGACCTCCTGTGGGAGCCCGAACGGCAAAACTGCCACGCCATCCTTGAACACAAGGTGAAACATCTGGAAAACAGGGACGGCAAATGGTACATTGACGACTTTCCGGAGCCCTTCGACCATGTGGTGTTCGCTTCCGGAACCCCAGCCAACATGATAGCCAAAAACAGGAAAGAATACAACCGTTTTTTGGACGACCTACACTTGAACATCCATCCGTTCGAGCCCTCTTTGGTGGGCTTCACCATTGAGGATTATCCGAAATCCTTAGCCGGCTGCCGCACGCGCGTCATTGCCGAACTATGGCAAGGCGACCGCCTCATCCACCGGGAAGCCGGCGAGGTCACCTTCAAGGAGGACGGCATCTCCGGCATTGTCATCCTGAACCTGTCGGCCTATTACAACCGTCTTCCCTCCAAAGAACACTGTTTCCTGCAACTCAACCTCATCTACCACGACGAGAATTTCAACGCGGAAGCCCACTGGCAACGGTTCCACACGCTGAAAGGCGTGCTTCATCCCAAACTCAACGCCCTCTACGAACAGAAAGCCTTTGATGTCAACCGTTTCAAATTGAAAATTTCCGGCACCTACGCCCTTGATTTCGCCCAGGTGTGCCACGGCGGCATCGACCTGCAGGAGGTGAATCCTGATTTTTCGCTGAAACGTTTCCCCGGACTTTACGCCACAGGCGAAATGCTTGATATGGACGGCATCTGCGGCGGGTACAACCTGTTTTTCGCCTTCGCATCCGCCCTCATCGTATATCAAACCATCACTTGTAAACCATAACCCATGTTCACCACCTACTCCGCTTCCGCCGGTGCCGGCAAGACCACCAGCCTGGTGGCCGATTTCCTCACACTCTGTTTCCGATACGACAGCAAGCATATCGGCCAGGCGGGCGCGGAACTGCATCTGGATTTGTTCCAGAAGATCCTGGGTATCACCTTCACCAACAACGCTGCCGGGGAGATGAAGGACCGCATCGTGCGCACGCTGACCGCCTTCGCCTTTGAACCGGCCGATAAAATCGGAGGCGGTGCCAAAGCCATCTATAATATGGTCGTGGCAAAGCTCTTCGGCACAAACCAGCCCGACCCGGATGTGCTTGCCCGTTTCATGCAGCGGGAATCCAAAGAGCTGCTCCAGCGCATCCTGTACGACTACGCACGCTTCACCATCTCCACCATCGACAGCTTCTTCCAACGGGTTATCCGTTCCTCGGCCATCAGCCTCAAACTCAGCCTCACCTACTCCGTCCTGATTGAGATGGACGAGTTTTACATCGAGGCCATCGACCAACTGCTGAACGAACTCTCCGCCTCCACCAATCTGGCCAAACGAATCCTCGCCCTGTTGGACAACAGCATGGAGGAAACCGGCAACCTCAACATCGACAGGGAGTTGCGGGCCGCCTTGGACATCCTTTACGACAATGCGGAAAAAAATTACCAATACATCCAGATTCTCCGCAATACGGACGCCGACACCATCCGCGAGAACAATGCGAAGATTCGCGCCTGGCTTCGGAACACGCCCGACGAGCTGCGCGAACGCATCCGCCAGACAGCCCAGGAAGGCAGCAGCTGGATGGCCCGCCTTGCAGGACTGAGCCTGAACAGTCCGACCTTCAGCCATTGGTTTGAAGATGTTTTAAACGACCCTGTCACCTATTATCTGGAAAGCCTTGAAAAATTCCAGAATAAAAAAACAGGCGGCTATCTCAAAAAAACAAAGCTCACCAGTGATGAAACCACTCTTCTGGATGAGGTAGTCCCGCACTTAGAAGATTGTTTCTACCGGATTCGTGACCTTCTAAAAGACCCTGTACGCCAATATCGGGATTATAAAATCCTAATCAAGAATGCCGACAAGCTCACCCTCCTGACCGATTTGCAGAAAAAAATGGAGGAGATCAAACAGCAGAACAACTTCTTCATCCTCAACGAATCCAACACATTGATATACGAGACGATACAAAATCGCGGCTATGAATATCTGTTCGACCGCATCCGTTTCGACAACTTCTTCATCGATGAATTTCAGGACACATCACAGATGCAATGGGACGACCTGAAGCCTCTCATCATCAACAACGCCCTCGCCAACGGACGCGACGTGTCGCTTTTCGGGGACGTGAAACAGGCCATCTACCGGTTCCGTAACGGCGATGCCGACCTCTTCTACAAACTCACCGACCTCAACCGGCTTCAAACCGACCCCGACCTGCGTATGGTCACCAAAGAGACTTACCATTCCGAGCCGCTTCAGAAGAATTTCCGTTCCCTCGCCTCGGTGGTCACTTTCAACAACCTGTTTTTCAAATATTATTCCCAAGCCAAAAACCTGGACAAGTATTACGCCTCCGGATTGGAGCAGGATATCGTGAAAAAAGAGCCGGGTTTGGTGCAAGTGTATATAGGAACTTCCAATATCGACAAAAAGAGCCTCGCCTCCCGTACCCATTTCCAACCCGGAAACGATTTCATACAAGCCATAAAAGAGGATCCGGACATCACGGTGCCGGATGCGGAGGTGCTCTTTGCCGTCAAGGATGCGCTGATGCGCGGGTATGAGGAGGGCGACATCGCCGTGCTCTATTCCGGCAACGACAGCTGCGCCCGCATGAGCAACCTCATGTTGAAACAGGGCTGGCATGTCATCACCGAAAAAGCCCTGACACTCAACACATCCGCAGAGGTGAACCTCATCATCCAAACCCTCCGCCATCTGATTCGTCCGAAAGACCTGCTGGCTCAGGCGACCATCCTCCATTTTCTATCCCGCATCCATCTTCGTGAAAAGAGCATGGAAGAAATCCTGTTCGCACTACACGCCGACTCCAATTTCCAGGACCTGTTGAAACAGAAATTCGGGCTCCAGATACCTTGTGAAGAGTGGCGGTCACAGCCTTTCTGGATCCTCATTCGGGAGATTATCGGATTCTACGGATTGGACAAGCTACAAAGCCCTTTTGTTGTCAGCTTTGAAAATGTGGTTCTCAACTATCTGAAAACCCACACCGGCGAGATCACCGCATTCTTGAGCTGGTGGCAGATGGTCAACGACACCAAGAGCAAACCCGCCATAAAGCTCACTGGAAAATATAACGCCATCACTGTCAGCACTATCCATAAATCCAAAGGGTTGGAATACCCGGTTGTCATCCTGCCCTACACATCTTCTGCCAACAAACTGAAACCCATCTGGACAAAAATCTCAGACTCAGAAGTCGCCTATATTGAATTGAGCGAAAAGGGCTGCATGGGTTCTTCCTACGAGCAGCAATATTTGGATGAAAGTGAAAGCCGTGGCATGGATTCCCTGAATCTGCTGTATGTGGCCCATACGCGTGCCAGCGAAATGTTGTATATCATCACCAAACACAGCAAAACAAGCGGGAGCGGCTACGGCGACCATCTGCTCTCCTTCTGCAACAATGAGAACCATCCGGACGGCGGACTGCTTTTTGAGCAGGACACGGAAGACAAACAGTTCTACTACTTCGGAGACCGGGGTTGGAAGAAGAAAAATAAGAAAGAAACGGATAAAAAGGACCAGGAAAATATCATCCCTAAAGTTGTCTTGTCCGATTTCTCCATCGACACGCTCCGTTTTGAAAGTCAGGAGACTTTGTCCGAGGACGACCCGAGGGTGGAAGGGACCTTTGTCCATGATTTCTTGTCCGGATTGGACGTGTTTCCCACCTCCATGGCGGAAATCGACACTTTCATCTCCCATGTGGAACCCGTGCGGAAGGAACGCCTGCGGACTGTTTTGCAGCACATTCTGGAAGATGACACCCTGCGGCCATGCTTCGCGCCCGGCGCGGACGTGCGCAACGAAATCACCATTCTGGACAGCCAAGGCAACCAGCACCGTCCCGACCGTGTAGTGTTCTTGCCTGACAAGGTGATGGTCATCGACTACAAGACAGGCCAGCCGCACGAGCAGTACCAAAAGCAGATAGACGGATACTGCGCCTTGCTACGTGAGATGGGGTATCCGAAAGTGGAAGGGAAATTGCTTTATATATAATAAATAGGTATCCGGATTATTCCACCGCCTCCTTCAGGCGTTCGGCATTCTCGGCCACCTGCAGGGCTTGCAGCACCTCCTCGATATCGCCGTTCATGAAATTGGCCAGATTGTACATCGTGAAATTGATGCGGTGGTCAGTCACGCGGTTTTGCGGATAGTTGTAGGTGCGGATCTTGGCGGAACGGTCGCCGGTGGAGACCATTGTCTTCCGTTTGGAAGCGATTTCGTCCAGGTATTTTTTGTATTCCATTTCAAAAAGACGGGTACGCAGCACGCGCATAGCCTTTTCGAGGTTCTTGATTTGGGATTTCTCATCCTGGATGGAGACCACGATGCCCGTGGGGATGTGGGTGAGGCGCACGGCGGAATAGGTCGTGTTGACGCACTGGCCGCCAGGACCAGAAGCGCAGAACGTCTCCTTCTTGATGTCGCTCTGTTTCAGATCCACATCAAACTCATCGGCCTCGGGCAGCACCACCACAGAAGCGGCGGATGTGTGCACGCGGCCCTGCGATTCCGTCTGCGGCACACGCTGCACGCGGTGCACGCCGGATTCATACTTCATGATGCCATACACGCCCTCACCATTCACGGCAAAGTCAATCTCCTTGTAACCGCCCACCGTGCCTTCCGTCATGGAAAGGACCTCTATCTTCCAGCCTTTCTTGTCACAATAATGCTGATACATACGGAAAAGGTCGCCGGCGAAGATGCTGGCCTCGTCGCCACCGGTGCCGGCGCGGATCTCCATCTGGGCATTCTTGCTGTCCTGCGGGTCGGAAGGCAGCAGCAGGAAACGGATGTCCTCTTCCAACTGGTCCTTCTCAGCCTGGAACGTGTCCAGCTCCAGCTTGGCCATCTCGCGGAATTCTTCATCCTTCTCATTGGCCAATATCTCCTTGGCGTTGGCAATATTGCCAATCACATCCTTGTATTTCTTATATGCATCCACCACCGCCTGCAAGTCCTTATAGTCCTTGCTCATCTTGATAAACTTCTTCATATCCGACATGGCATCGGGTTTGGTGATATCCTCGCCAATCTGCAGCCAACGTTGGTAGATAAGTTCCAATTTTCCAAGTAAATCGTTCATAAAAAGTCCTTTCTAAATTCGGCGGCAAAGATACGATTAAATTTCCGTTTTTTAATATTATCTTTGCAGGCCCGATTAACGGGTGCTTTTGGCAAAAGTTATGCCAAAAAAGAACGAACAAATCACACACGTAAAAAGCACAGATATGAACGCACGAGTAAGCATCATCATGGGCAGCACATCAGACCTTCCGGTCATGGAGGCTGCTTTCAAATTCCTGGAGAGCAACGAAATACCCTTTGAGGTGCTGGCCTTGTCGGCGCACCGCACGCCCGACGAGGTGGCCGAATATGCCAAGAAGGCGCACACGCGGGGCGTGGAGGTCATCATCGCGGGTGCCGGCATGGCCGCGCATCTGCCGGGTGTGATCGCCGCCATGACTCCCCTGCCGGTTATCGGAGTGCCCATCAAGTCGTCGCTGGAGGGGGTGGATGCCGCCCTCGCCATGCTGCAGATGCCGCCAGGCATACCCGTGGCCACCGTGGCCATCAACGGGGCGCAGAACGCCGCCATCCTCGCCATGCAGATCCTCGCTACCGGCGACCCCGCCATGCGCGAGAAGGTGATCCGCCACAAGGAAAACCTCAAACAGAAAATCGTCAAGGCCAACGCCGACCTCGCCGCCATCGACACCTATAAATTCAAGACAAACTGAGCCTTTTTTCCCTGTGGAAATAAAAAAAACGCAACTACTTGATTTAATTCAAAAAAAGTGTATTTTTGCACTCCAATTTTTTAGGCAACAAAAACAATAGATAAAATGAAAAAAGGTATCCATCCAAAAGAGTATAGAACGGTCGTATTTAAGGACATGTCAAACGATTACGCTTTCTTGACCAAGTCCACCGTTGCTACAAAAGACACGATTCAGTGGGAAGACGGAAATGAATATCCGCTGGTAAAATTAGAGATTTCTAACACATCTCACCCCTTCTTCACGGGTAAGATGAAATTGGTTGACACCGCAGGCCGTGTGGATAAATTCCGCAACAAATACGCCCGTCACCTCGACACAAACAAGAACAAATAATATCCATAATATTTTTGTACTTTTGCTGACCTTTTTTGCTTGTCAAAAGAGGTCAGTTTTTTTATTCTAACACAATATAGATGAAAGACATATCACTGCTTGAAGAATTTATGGGCAACGAGGCGAACTTCATCCCGTTATTCTCTCTTGACGACGAAATCAAACTTCGTCAGGAGGATATTCCCGAGGAGATTGCCCTGCTGCCTCTCCGTAATACCCTCCTCTTTCCCGGTATGGTTATCCCCATCAACGTGGGACGCACCAAGTCCATCCGGCTGGCGCAGGACTACTCCCGCACCTCCGAGCCTATCGGCGTGGTGGCCCAACGCACCAACGAGGTGGAAGAGCCCACCCTCGACGACCTTTACCGCGTGGGCACGATGGCACACATCCTCAAATACATCACCATGCCCGACGGCGGCGTGACCATCATCGTGCAGGGCGTGCGCCGCTTCATCATCCAAGACCTCACCCAGACCGAGCCCTACTTCAAATGCTCCGCCATCCCCTTCAACTCCAACGACTTCGACAAACGAATTACCGAACATCGGAACTTCAAAGCTCTGATTTCCACCATTAAGGACACGGCCACCCGCATGATGAAGCTGTCGCCCAACCTCCCCCGCGAGGCCTCTTTCGCCCTCAAGAATATCGAAAGCCATGTTTTCCTGCTCAACTTCCTGGCCTCCAACCTCTCCGTCTCCGTAGATGAGAAACAGCAGATTCTGGAGAACAACGACATCGTGGATAGTGCCAAGCAGATCCTCAAACTGCTGCACCGCGACCTCCAGATTATCGAACTGAAAAACCAAATCCAGGACAAATCGCGACAGGAACTGGACAAACAGCAACGCGAATATTTCCTGAACCAGCAGATAAAGACCATACAAGAGGAGTTAGGCGGGTCACCATCCGAAAAGGACTATGCCTCCCTGAAGGAGCGTGCCGCCAAGAAAAAATGGAACAAGGAAACCGCCGACCTTTTCAACAAAGAACTAGAAAAACTGCAACGCACCAACTCCATGGCTCCTGATTACTCCGTGCAGCTCAACTACCTGGAGCTGTTGGTGGACCTGCCCTGGAACGAATACAGCAAAGACAACTTCGACCTGGCCAAGGCCCGCAAGACCCTTGACCATGACCATTACGGTCTGGACAAGGTCAAGGAGCGCATCATCGAGTATTTGGCCGTGCTGAAACTGAAGGGCGACATGAAATCGCCGATTCTCTGTCTGGCCGGACCTCCGGGCGTGGGCAAGACATCCTTAGGCAAGTCCATCGCCGCCGCCCTCGGCCGCAAGTATGTGCGCGTCTCCTTAGGCGGTTTGCGTGACGAATCGGAAATCCGCGGGCACCGCAAGACCTACATCGGAGCCATGCCCGGCCGTATCATCCAGAACATGCGCAAGGCCGGCTTCGCCAACCCTGTCTTCGTGCTGGACGAAATCGACAAGATTACGGGCATGAATGTGCAAGGCGACCCTTCGGCGGCTTTATTAGAGGTGATGGACCCCGAACAGAACAACGCTTTCTACGACAACTACTTGGAGACCTCCTTTGACCTTTCGAGGGTGCTCTTCATTGCCACCGCCAACGACATCGGAAACGTACATCCGGCCCTCCGCGACCGTATGGAGATCATCGAGATACCCGGATACCTGGCCGAGGAAAAGCTCCAAATCGCCAAGCATCATCTTATCCCCAAGCAGCTCAAGGAGAACGGTTTGGACAAGAAGCAGCTTCAGATCCCCGACAAGACCGTAGAGCACATCATCAGCGAATACACGCGGGAGTCGGGCGTGCGTACCCTGGAGCGTACCGTGGCGAAGATCATCCGCAAGCGTGCCGCCCAGCTGGTGCAGGAAGGCACTATTGAGAAAAAAGTCAATTCCGGCGACCTCAAAGAGATGCTCGGATCACCCATCTTCCAGCTGGAGAAGGCCTTCGACAACACTGTGCCCGGCGTGGCCACCGGTCTGGCCTGGACCGCCGTGGGCGGCGAGATCCTCTTCGTGGAGGCGCTAACCTCCCCCGGCAAGGGCGAGCTCACCATGACCGGCAACCTCGGCGACGTGATGAAGGAGTCGGCCACCATTGCCTATGAGTTCCTCAAGGCCCATGCCCGCGAGTTCCGCATCGACCCAGCCGTTTTCGAACGGCTGAAAGTGCATGTGCACGTGCCCGAAGGTGCCACCCCAAAAGACGGACCCTCCGCCGGCATCACCATCCTTACCGCCCTGATCTCCGCCTTCACCCAAAAGACACTTCGCGACAAGATTGCCATGACCGGCGAGATCACCCTGCGGGGCAAACTGCTGCCCGTGGGCGGCATCAAGGAGAAAATCCTCGCCGCCAAGCGCAGCGGCATTTACGACATCGTCATGTCGGAAGAAAACCGCAAGGACATCGAAGACATCAAGGAGAACTTCATCGAGGGAATGCGTTTCCACTACTTCTCCTCCATGAAGGATGCCGTAGCATATAATTTTGGAAAATAAGCAATTATGGAAGACAATTTCCAATCGGCATTGACGGAGCGGGCCGGCATTGAGCAGCCCGAGCAGGTGAACCCGCACTTAGTGCGGCGGAAACGGCGCGTGCTGTCGGTGGACGACTACGTGGAGGGCATCCTCCGCGGCGAGCGCGTCATCCTCAGCCAAGCCATCACCATGATTGAGAGCGCCAACCCCGACCATCTGTCAATGGCCCAGGCCATTATCGAGCGTTGTCTCCCCCACTCCGGCCATTCCCTGCGCATCGGCATCACCGGCGTGCCGGGAGTTGGAAAGAGCACCTTCATTGAATCCTTCGGCAAGATGCTTACCGGCATGGGCCACAAGCTGGCGGTGCTCGCCATCGACCCCTCCAGCGAGCGCACCAAGGGCAGCATCTTAGGCGACAAGACCCGCATGGAAGCCCTGTCGGTGGACCCTGACGCCTTCATCCGCCCTTCGCCATCGGGCAGCACCTTAGGCGGCGTGGCCCGCAAAACCCGCGAGACCATCATCTTATGCGAAGCCGCCGGCTTTGATGTCATCTTGGTGGAAACGGTAGGTGTGGGCCAGTCGGAAACCGTGGTCAAATCCATGGTGGACTTCTTCCTGCTCCTCATGCTGGCGGGTGCCGGCGACGAGCTACAGGGCATCAAGCGCGGCATCATGGAGATGGCCGACGGCCTCATCATCAACAAAGCCGACGGCGACAACAAGGCCAAGGCCGTGGGTGCGCAGGCCCAATACCGTGCTGCGCTGAAATTGTTTCCCAAAAACGAAAGCCAATGGGATGTCCCCGTGGAGGTGTGCTCCGCCCTCGAAGGCTTCGCCATTGACAAGGTGTGGAACATGATCCAGCAATACGAAGCACTGACCAAGCAGAACGGCTATTTCGAGAAAAACCGTACCGAGCAGAATGTCAACATCTTCTACAATTGGATTAATTTCACCTTGCAGAATGACTTCTACACCGATGCCAACAAGGCGCGTGAAATCGAGCGCCTGCTACCGCTCATCCGCGAAAAGCGCATCTCACCCTATATGGCCGCCGCACAGGTAATCCGGGGGTGAACGCAGAATCTTTTCTGACAAGCAAAATAAAAAAAACACTGCAGGATTTGCAGTGTTTTTTTTCGTTTGCCCGCACAACCGGATTCGGTTACGCAGGATGATCTTTGTACGACTGGATTAAAGCGTACTCTTGCACTCAACACCGGTTTTCGGATCTTCAGAAGCGAGCACCGTGTAGTCAGCACATTTTTTACCATTGTCAAGCTCCATCGTGTTGGTGGTAACCACAACACCAGCAGCATAGGTTTTGCATTCGCATTTCTTGTTGCAAGAGGTGGAGAGAGCAGCAATCATTAATCCAGCTGCGCAGATGCATAATACTTTCTTCATTTTTTTTAAATTTTAATGGGTTAGTAAATGTCATTTTTCGCGCCGCAAAAGTATAAAAAAAATAATTATCTTTGCCTGTTAAAATATCTTTCTTTTTTATGCATCTGAATAAAAACATTTTACTGACGCTGTGCATCGCAATGCTCGCGGTGACGACGGCCTTTTCACAATCGCTGTTATGGAAGGTGAGCGGCAAGTCGCTCAAGAACCCTTCCTACCTGTACGGCACCATCCACATTCAGGACCAGCGGGTGTTCAACTTCGACAGCACCGTATACCGGGCGTTTGCCTCCTGTGAGGCCTTTGCCATGGAGGTTCTGATGGACGAGCTGGACATAAAACAGGTACAGGAGAGTATGTATCTGCCTAAGGGGAAAACACTTTCGGGCATACTGCCGAAGGAGGACTTCGCCCGTTTGGACAGCTTCTGCAAGGCCCGCATCGGGACGAGTGTGATTTTCCTGAACACGATGAAGCCTATGTTTCTGAGCAGCGCCCTGGAACAGGCCTCTATGCCTACCGACCAGGAGACGGCGTTGGATCTCTACTTCCTGCAGCAGGCCCGCAGCCAGGGGAAGCTCTGTTTTGGGGTGGAGAACTATGCCGATCAGATAAAGGCGCTGGATGCCCTACCACTGGACCAGCAAATTGACATGCTGATGAAGGTGGTGGACGAGCCCGCAGACGAGAGTGAAAAGATGTACGACTCGCTGCTGCATGCCTACCTTGCCTTCGACTTCGATGCGATGATGCGTTTTTTTGCCGATACAGCTTTGCCAGGCGAATTCAACACTGCACTCCTTGACAAACGTAACGTGGTAATGAGGAAAAAATTCGAAGCCTTGGCCAAGAAACACACGCTGTTCTGCGCCGTCGGAGCCGCACATCTGGGCGGCGACAAGGGCCTGATAGCCATGCTGCGGAAAAAAGGATACACGGTGGAACCGGTGATTTTTGAATGGAAACATAATTTTTAATTGTTTTTCTATTTAAAAATTGTATCTTTGCCCCACTCTATTGAATGATTTTTTGTTTTTAACCCAAAATATCAACATATATCCATTTAAATCCAATCTTATGAAAAAATGTTTCCCTTTGTTTCTGCTGGTAGCAATCCTGCTGTCGTCGTGTTCCGCCATATACACTTATCGTGAGTCCACGGCACGCTATGTGGAACCCATGCGGGCCGGGTTTATCACCCCGGTGGTGGCCGACATGAAAATCAACCCCACCAAGATTTCCTATACAGCAAAATTTGAGAACACACTCAGCAAAAGAGATGTGATCTCCATCATGGACGACGTGAACAACAACCGCGAGGCGGGCATTGTGCTCACGTGGAAGAAAAACACCATGGCTGCCGCGTTGAAACAACATCAGGCTGACGACATCATCACGCCCACGTTTGAAATCACGCCCAGCGAGGACCTGAAATACATCGAAGTGACCGTGACGGGCTACCCGGCCAACTACATCAACTACCGCAAGGCCACCCAAGAGGATGTTAACCTCATCGTGCCGTTCCTCGACGACAACAAGAACCTGAAAACCGACGGTGTATTGATTATTAAGAAAAACAATTAATAATTAAATACGTGATTATGAAACGATTTTTCTGTTTGCTGATTATGGTCGCCCTGGCGGCTGGCTCGTACGCCCAGGTGGGCGTATATCGCAGCGCCGGCGCGGGTGCCATCAAAAAGGAAAAGAAACCGCATTGGACCCAGCCGGTGAAGACCGGCTGGCAGAACACGCTCCTCCTCAATTATGAATTTAACTTCTGCCCGGGCATCCATTGGAACACCGGCTACCGCATCAACAAGTTGCTGCTTGTGGGTGCCGGATTAGGCTACAATTATGACTGGAACACCCTGGACGAAGGACAACACATCACCACTCAATGGAACGGAAATTCGCATTGGTTCACTGTTTATAATCTTCCCGCACACCGTTTCCCGTTATATGCGCAATTAGCTTTCTACATCATCGGAGAACGCAAAGTCAATCCCTACATCGGCATATCGCAAGGTGTGGATATTATTCTATATGGTCAAAATCCTAAATCGGACAAAATGATAGGCGTGGGCTCACACACCCGCTTTGACCTGGGCGCGAACTTCCGCTTGCCGAAATCCGGCCATAGTGTGCTGACTACTTTGGAGTTTGGTCTTTCCCCTGTGGGAAGAAGATACACATCCGATATACATCATGCCGGTTTTATAGGATTTAACGTCGGTTTCACCTTTTAAACACTTGAATTATGAAAAAAATATATCTGTTTTTAATGATAATGACCGGTGTACTGTTTCTTTCCTCTTGTACGAAAGAAATTATTGAGGATTCACGGGTGAAAGTCATAACCGGCGACATACAGTACCCTTCAACAGAACTGATGGAATGTACGGCCACTGTTGAAGCCAAGAGCGACAACATTGTGCTGCAACGCGGCATCTGCTACGGTTCCCGGCCGATGCCTTGTCTGGAATACGCCGAAAAATATTCGCACTTTTTGGGTTATACAAACTTCGAGGAGGGTCATATACTCGGCACATCTAATGGAGAAGGTGCCGGGACATTCACCGCAGTGTTGAAAGACATTCCCGCAAATAGTACTATCCATTACCGTGCATACGCCAAGACAAAAAAAGGTGTAGTGTATGGGGAGGACAAAGAATATTCTATCTCAGGAAATCCCGACGGCATACTGACCGTAAGCAGTTCCAAATGGACAAATCCCAATCAAGTGGATGTTAGCGGTTTCTACCACCGTGACTATTCATGGCAAACGGCGTATTCCGATCAACGTGGGTTCATCTATTCCGAGGACCCGGATTTCAATACGTATGAACGTCTCGTTGTAGGATGGTTTTATGAATCCTCGAGTTATTCGCAATCCTTCAATGGCACAATTACAGGACTGGATCCCAGCAAGGTTTACTACGTAAAGTCTTTTGTCCTTGTGGGTGGCATGACTCTATATAGTTCTTACAAGGAGTTGTGCTTTGGAAATTAACGTTCCTTGAACGATATGCCCTTCTTCAATACTGTCGGGGATGCGCAGGTGCGTGTCCCCGATGTTGTTTTCAGTCTTTCCGCAACTGGATGCGCATGACGGTGCCGTGGTCGATGACGGACGATTTCACAAACAGCCGGCCTTTGTGGTACTCGTTGATGATGCGGCGGGCCAGCGTGAGGCCGAGACCCCAACCTCTGCTTTTCGACGTGTAGCCAGGCGAGAAGATGCGCTTCTGCATCTTGGCTGGAATGCCTTTGCCCGTGTCGGAAATATCCACATACACCTTGTTTTTCTCTTCTAAAATGTCAATGTTGATGACCCCCTTGCCATCCATGGCATCCACGGAGTTCTTACACAGGTTTTCCACCACCCATTCAAACAGATAGCGGTTGAGAGGAATGATGATAGAGGAAGCCTCCGGACGGTTGAAATGGATTTTCACCATGGAGGAAATCCGGCTTTGCAGATATTGGGAGAACTCGTCGATGACGACCACCAGGTCGGTGGGCTCCAGCACAGGTGCGGAACCGATTTTGGAGAAACGCTGCGCGATGGTCTCCAAGCGATGCACATCCTTGCCGATTTCGGTGGGGATGGACTGGTCGATGGGCATCTCCTTCAGCAGCTCGGTCCAGGCCATGAGCGAGGATATGGGCGTGCCCAGCTGGTGGGCGGTCTCCTTGCTCATGCCCACCCACACGCGGTTCTGCTCCGACTTACGCTGCGTGCTAAACAGCAGGTAGGCGATGATGATGAAGACGAGAAGGAAGCCGAGCTCGATATAGGGGAAGATGCGCAATTTGCGCAGCACGGGCGAGTTCTCATAATAGACAAAGCATTTGCCAATGTCGATGAGGTCAAGTTCGATGGGATTGTTTTCGTCATTCATCCGCTTGAGTTCCTGTTTGAGGGCCAAAGGATCTTTCAGCAGATTGGTATCCAAGTTGCCCGCAGCGATGACCGTCTGCCGGGTACTGTCGGTGATGATGACCGGCACGGAAGCCGAGTTGATGACGGTCTCCTGGAAGAAAGACTGAATCAGATTGTCAATGACGCTGTGCAGGTCCACATATACGGGATCCTCCTGATAATAGACTTTCACAAAATGCCGTCCGTAGTAAGGGAGAATTACACTATCGTAATCGGCGATAGCCTCGCCCAACTGGTCCACATTCTTCATCTCAGCTACGCTGTCGGGCACATTGACGGCAGCGGTAATGTTGCCGTTGGGCTCGGCCACGATAAGCGGCACACTGGTGTTCATGGAGATGATGTCCGTGTAGAAAGTGATGTCCTCGTCGAAGGAGGCGGCGGTCACCTTGCGGATGGCGCGTGCGAGAATCTTGGCGTTGTTGCTCTCCTCCACGCGGATGGAGTTGAAGAAAGCCTCCGTCTCATTGACAATCTGAGCCTTGTAGGAGATGGCCCCGGCCCATATCTCCACACGCTCGCGCTCCTCCTGGGCGATGTTTTTGATGAGCTTGTTGGAGTAAACCATAATCAACACAAAGACAATGGCTGCGGATATGAAGAGCAGCCATTTCCAGTGTGACTTTTGAATACCCTTGTTCATGGCAGGGGATGGTTATTCGGCGGCGGCCAGCAGCTTGTCGATGATCTGCTCGACGGTGATTCCTTCGGCCTCAGCCTTATAGTTTTTGATGATTCTGTGTCGGAGGATGTTGTAAGATACGGCACGCACATCCTCGATGTCAGGCGAGTATTTGCCGTTGAGGATAGCGTGTGTGCGTGCGCCGATGATGAGGAACTGCGAGGCACGCGGGCCGGCACCCCAAGAGAGGTAGTCGTTGGCCCACGGGTGCGCGCCTGTCGTGCCCGGACGCGTAAGCGTGGCCAGACTGACGGCGTAGCGATAAACGTTCTCCGGAACGGGCACCTTCTGCAACAACTTCTGATAGAAGATGATGTCTTCCACCGTCAGTACGCGCTTGGGCTCCTGCATGGCTCCGTGGATGGTGCTCTTCACAATTTGCACCTCCTCATCCTTGGTGGGATAGTCCAGCAGGATGTTGAACATGAAACGGTCCTGTTGGGCTTCCGGCAGCGGGTAGGTACCCTCCTGCTCGATGGGGTTCTGCGTGGCCAGCACGAAGAACGGATCGGGCAGCTGGTAGGTAGTACCGTTCATACTGACGGAACGCTCCTGCATGGCCTCCAGCAAAGCCGACTGCGTTTTGGGCGGCGTACGGTTGATCTCGTCCGCCAGCACGATATTGGCGAAGATGGGGCCCTTGACGAATTTGAAGTTGCGGCTGTCATCCAGAATCTCCGCACCCATGATGTCGGACGGCATCAGGTCGGGGGTGAACTGGATACGGTTGTACGACATGTCCACCGCCTTGGCGATAGTGGTGATCATAAGGGTTTTGGCCAACCCAGGCACACCAATCAGCAGGGCGTGGCTGCGGCTGAACATGGCCATCAGGATGTTCTTCACCACCTCGTCCTGCCCGACGATGACCTTGGCAATCTCCTTTTTCAGTTCGGCGTATTTTTCAACGAAAGCCTCAATAGCTTCCACATCGGATTTAGTGTTCAAGTCCATATTTTAGTTATTATCTTAATAATCAATCAGTACCCTGTCCCCTGCTTTCTGTACCCTATTCCGGGATCTGCCATTTGCTAACGAAAGGACAGTCCTTATATTGTTCATTTATCTTAATACTGGTCACTTTCACCTTATCCACGACCCACTTTTGCAGAGCGTCATAGCGTTTCTCCTCCAGGGCGGCGTTCTTAATCATGTCGTAGTCCTCCACGATGTTGGCCTTGTGTTCGCTCACTCTCTCTTTGAGGTAGAGGAGACGGTAGCCCATGATGCCGTCCTCGTTGACATAGGGCACACACTCGGAGTACTCGCCGGGAATGAGTTTGTTGAGGGCGATGTAGGTGGCATCGTCAAGTGACTGCCGGTCGAAGTAGTTGGAGTTGGTGTAGGGGTTCACCACGAGGCCGCCATTCAGGCGGGTGGGGCCTTCCGAGAAACGTTTGGCGGCATCGTCAATGGAGAGTTTCTCGTTGAGGATGATGGCGCGCACACTATCCAGATAGGTGATAGCCTTCACCTGCTCGTCAGTGGAGGGCTTGGGCTGGATGAGGATGTGGGCCACATGGATGGACTCGCCGCGGCGTTCGATCATCTGGATGATGTGGTAGCCGGCCTGTGTCTTGATTACCTGTGAGACCTCCCCGGATTTGAGGTTGAAGGCAGCGGCTTCAAATTCCGGATAGAGGGTGCCGCGCTCCACGAAACCGAGGTCACCGCCTTTGGAGGCGCTGCCCGGATCATCGGAGTAGAGGCGTGCCAGCATGGAGAACTTCTCGCCACGGAGTACGCGCTCGCGGTAGCTGGTCAGCCGGTCTTTCACATCCTGGATCTCCGTCTCGCTCACCGGCGGAATCTTGACCACCTCACCGAACTGGTAGCTGGTGGGCACCACCGGCATGCTGTCGGGCGACAGCCTGCTGGCGAACTGCTTCACCTCCGACGGGGTTATCGTGATGCTGCCCGTGATCTTGCTCTGTTCCTGCTCAATCAGGGCCTGGTCGTACATCATCTCCCGCAGGTCCTTCTTGATCTCCGCCATGGATTTATGGAAATATTCCTCAATGTATTTCTCATTGCCACCCACCTGTTGGAGGAAATAGGACATACGCGCGTTGATGCGGTAGTCCACCTCCTCGTCGGTGATTTCAATGCTGTCCAACTCAGCCTGATTGACAAGCAGCTTGTTGAACATCAGGGTCTCCAGAATGAAACATTTGGTCTCGTAAGGGTCCTCCACCGTCTTGAACTGGGAGGTGTAGTCCAGGTAGTTCTTCTCCAGATCCGACTGCATGATGATCTCCTTGCCGATGACGGCCACAATACCGTCCACGGTCGTGCCCGCGCTCCTGGGTTGGGCCAGAAGCGGCATAATGGACCAGGAGAGAAGCAGGATGAAGATGATTCTTTTCATTGTATATAACATTTGGAGACCTTTGGGGTATTGGAAAAAACAGGGTGCGAAAATACAAAAAAAAGAAGACATTTGCCTTCTTTCTCTTGTTAAAACGCTTATGGGTTCCAGAAATTATTTTCTGCCCAGACTTTCGTCGGAAACCGTTAATTTCTTTCTGCCTTTTGCACGACGGGCAGCCAGCACTCGGCGGCCGTTTGCCGTGGACATTCTCTCACGGAAACCGTGTTTGTTTCTGCGTCTTGTGTTTGAAGGTTGGTATGTTCTTTTCATCTCTATTAATGTTTATTTTTACTTCTTTTAAAAGGGCTGCAAAAATACACTTTTTTTGAAATCAACCAACCCCTGTTGCAATATTTTTTTCAACAGGGAGAAAAAGCACTCTTTGCAAGGTGGAGGCAAAGCAAATTTTTATTATTATTGCTTCCGTTTTGCAAAACCCGTAAATTATATGATTATGGATAAAAAATTGTCGGCTGTTTTTTTTATTATATTTCTGATATTCAGTAATATATCTTTTTCCCAAACAGAAAACCCATACTCAGGCTTCGACCCGTCATCGCTGAAGCAAAATGCGCAATACACGCGCAATTTCGCACCCAACAACTACAAACCTGAGGTTCTATACAAGTGTCTGACGGACATGATGGATCTCGCCCGCGCACAATACCGCTTTCTTCCCCCTCTGGAGCACAACGAGCAAATGGATTCCACCGCACAATTCCAGGCCGACTATCAGGCCGTGAAGGACGAGAAGACCGAGGACAATGTGCCCCCCTACCGGACACTACCCTACCGTCTGCGCAAATACAGTCTCGCGGGCAACGGCATCGAACTGGTGGCGAAAACCAAAGCCTACCTCGGCGAGGTGGAATACACCTACTACGACCTCTGCCTGTCCACCATCCAACTCCTGCTCAAGAACGTCAAAACCGCTGACATCCTCCTTGACAAGCAGTACTCCCTGGCGGGCATCGGCTTCAACACCGACAAGATGATGAAGAGCATGTACTTCTCCGTCATCCTCGGCAACGACCGCACCCTCGGCTACAAAACACCCATCGGGGCCAGAGACCTGCCCTACACCAAAGGCATGGCCGGCCTCAAGGCTTATGACGACAAAGTCTGCAAGAAATGTTCCACCGAACCGGGCCTGGAAGCCCTTTCCGAATACATCAGCGTGAATAAGAACGGCGATGTGTATCTGGTCTGCAACGACTACAAGAACCTGAAGAAACTCATTGGCAAAGAGGGTGATGCCATCGCGCTTGACTACGTGCAGCACAGCCAGTACGACTGCGATGACCTGACCGTGGATTACGACCATGCGCACCGCGGCACCGTCAGCAAACCTATCACCTATGAGAAGATTTTCGAGGCGAACGAAAACGCCAACCTGAAATCCGGCAAACTGGTGGCCAAGATCGGTTCCGTGCCCGAGACCATTGAACTGAATCAGGATATGGACATCAACATCCTGGTCCTGAAAGAGGGTAACTATGTGTGCCGCACAATTTTCCCCAAACATATTGAGACCAAAAACGCCGATTACACCGAAAAAATCAACTTCCTGAAAGACATGACGGGCATCAAGAGCACCGGTGAGTGGGTGCCCTCCACGGAAGACGGCGACTTCAGCATCACCTTCCCCTACGTGCACAAGAAAACCGACTACACATGCGCCTCTTTCGACTCGCTGCTGACCACCGTAAACGTACCTGAATACACGCTGAAGAAAATCGAGATCATAGCCCACAACTCTCCCAACTATTATAAAGATGTGAACTACCAAAAGATACAGCAGAAACGTGCCGACTTCCTGAAGAAGAGTATGATGACCAAATATCCCGGCATGGAGATCACCATCTCCTACGATTTCTGCTGGGAATTCTTTAAAAAAATTATTGTTAACAACGGCGAGTATTACGACCTCAGCTTCCTGACCTTGGACGAGGCCGCCAAACAGCTGAAATCGGACAGCTACGCCCTGAAGGTGCTGGACAGCGCCTATCTGGCCCCGTGCCGCTACTACGAAATCAAATACTACGTCACCTACCCAATCGAGACCAAAGACAAAGAGCAGAAATTCGTCACCTGGAAATTCAATAACGCCATGGCGAACAAGAACAAAGGGCTCGCAATGGCCATCGAGAACTACATGATCGACCAGATGGAGAAGGGCAACTACTCCGCCGACCTCCTTGCGGACATGAACATCCCGATGAAGAAGGAGTTCCAGACGCTGCAGAACAACCGCCTCTACATGCAGTACTATGATGAAACCAAGATGACTCCCTCCATCGCCAAGCAGATGACCACGGTGTACAACCTCAACCCGGCCAACCAGCCGCTGCTCTTCAACATCACCGTGTGCGACGTGTTCCAAACCCCGATTCGTTCCACCGCCGACATCACAAAGATACAGGCCAACATCGACAAGCTATACGCCATCCCCGGCATCTCCAAGGAGAAGGTCAACAGCCTGAATATGGAGTTCCAGCTTAAGATCATAAACTATTTGGATACGGTTCCCGTGACGACCGAAACCGCTGCGCTTTCCGCCGCCACCTTCGCCAAAATCAAGGAGATACGCAATCCCAAGATGGACAGCTGGCAGAACGCCTACAAGCTGGCCTCCTATTTTGTGAAGAAGCACGACTACAGCTACGCACTCTCGCTGATGGATCCTTTCCTGGATGAGAAGAACATCGCGGAGGATTTCATCTTCTCCTACATCTCCATTGCCGCCCACCGCGAGCAGACTTACCTGAGTCCGATGTTCACGAAAGCTGTGAAGATGGCTGTCGAGCGTGACATCCCGCGTCTGTGCGGCCTCTTCGACAAGCTGCCGGCTTGCGTGCTGGAAAACGAAGCGGTGCGCGCCATCATCTGCAAGTCCTGCCGGTAATTAGGAAACAGGGAACAGGGTTCAGGGTTTAGCATTTTCTTATGGAAGAGGAAACTAACAATATCGAATTAGAAGAAAACAACTCGAAAGACGTCCTATACGAGCATTACCGTTTCGTGGTCGATCCCGGCACGGAGTTGCTCCGTATCGACAAATATCTGTTCAACCTCATCCGCAACACCTCGCGCAACAAGATCCAGCAGGCGGCGAAAGCCGGCTGCATCCTGGTGAACGGCAAGCCCGAGCGGCAGAACTACAAGGTGCATCCCAACGATGTGATCTCCATCCTGATGCCCAGCCCACCCCGCGACACGGAGGTCTATCCGGAGGACATACCCGTCAACATCATATACGAGGACGACGACTTTGTGATTGTGAACAAGGAGCCCGGCATGGTGGTGCATCCCGCCTTCGGCAACTACACCGGCACGCTGGTCAACGCACTATGCTACTATTTCCGGGACCAGCTGCAGGCTGACGGCACGCCCGTGAAGCCCCTGCTGGTGCACCGCATCGACAAGAACACCTCCGGCCTTATGGTGGTAACAAAAAATGAGCTGGCCCAGATGCGTTTGGCCAAGGTCTTCTTCAACCACGACCTTGAACGGAAGTACTGGGCACTGGTATGGGGCGATTTCGACGAGGACGAGGGCACTATCGTGGGCAACGTGGGCCGCCATCCCAAAGACCGTATGATCATGACCGTCTTTCCGGAAGATGACGAGCGCGGCAAACACGCCGTCACCCATTGGCGTGTGCTTGAGCGCTTCGGCTACGTGACGCTGGTGGAGTGCCAGTTGGAGACAGGCCGCACGCACCAGATACGCGTGCACATGCAACATATCGGCCATCCGCTCTTCAACGACGAGTCGTACGGCGGGCACCGCATCCTGAAAGGGACCACATTCTCCAAATACCAACAGTTTATCCGCAACTGCTTCGCGCTGATGCCACGGCAGGCGCTCCATGCCAAGTCCATCGGCTTCAAGCACCCTACCAAAGGCGAATATATGCTGTTTGAATCCGAGTTGCCGGCGGATTTCCAAGCGGTGGTGGACAAGTGGCGCGACTACGTCAGCAGCCGCCCGACGGAGGAGTAGCCTCCTCAGAAGGTGTTTCTGTACAATCCTGTCCCAGAACCATACCATATATATTGTATAAGGCCTGACCGATATGCCGGACACTGAAGTTGCGCACCGCATAATCACGGATGGCGGCACCGTCGAAATCGCAGCGGTGATCCAGCATATACTGAAGCTGATCCAGAAGACCGTTCTCATCCTTCGGGGCGACTAACCGCCCGCGGGACGGGATTACGATTTCAGGGATGCCGCCCGCGCGCGTGGCCAACACCGGCTTGCCGCTGGCAAAGGCCTCAACCAACACGCAAGGCTGGTTTTCGTAATTGGAGAACTGCAGCATGAATGCAGCCCGACGGACATGCTCCGCCACACCGGCACTATCCATTTTACCCAACAATCTCACATAATCCCCCATTTTATACTCCTCTATAAAACGCTCCACCTCAACATTACGAAGATCGTGGATGATGTCAAGCACGAAATCCTGGCGTATGTCGCGCAACTTGCGCACGGCACGCAGGATGCCCATAATGTTCTTGGAGGCATCTTCTAACGAGGAGACATGCAGAATATGCTGCTTGTCGTCATCAGGCAACAAGGAGGGAGTCGGCTTAAACAAATCCGTGTCCACCACATTGTTGACATGCTGCCAAGGCACCTTCCGGGCAATGCGCACAGTATCCAGAACAGCATGGTGCAAATCTTCCGACACCGTGGTGAGCAAAGCAGCTCGACGGTAGGTAAACCATAGCTGCAGACGTTGGAGGACTGTGAGCTGATGACGGTTTTGCGGCTGATAGACAGACCAGTGCTCACTGATAATCAATGGGATACGATACCGGATGCTGAGCCAGGCGGACAAAGGTCCCATCGGCAACGCCACATGCAGATGGATGATGTCCGGCTTCCCATACTGGCGCACGATGTTGCGGAAAGCCTTGTCATAAGCGCGGAAAAGCGACCATTTGCAATGTTTGAAGACGTTATTTATAGGATAGAAAATCGCCGCATCATCTATAAGGGGATCCAATTTTTCCTTAAAAGCCTGCTCCGTATGATGCAGCACGATGGAACGCGTGTGCGGAGCCACGGCAGCAATATGCCGGAGGATGAAGTTGCCATCCAACGGCTTCTGCGGATTAGGGAACCAGGAAGGGATATGCAGGATAATCATTTCTTACGAGTACGGTATGCGGACAGTTTTTCGTGAACGATATTTTTCAAAAGAAGCCAGTCGGCGCGGGTGATGAGGAAATCGCGCCCTGTGGCGGAAGTGTGGCAGACAAAGCAGATGAGCGTGAAGACAAAGGAGGCGAAATAGGCGGCGGAGGATATCCAGCCGGCGGTGCGCAGGGCCTCGGGCGCACCCGCGTGCGCGGCAGCGGGCAACCATGTGAATCCCAACGCCGCCGTGACAGCCAGCCCGATAAGAGAGCCCACCGCATTAATCCAGTATTTCCCATAGCCGGCAAAATGGTGCGACAATACCGACATGCAGGCTAAAAAGACCACACCTGGCAACAAACTGCAGATGACGGGCTTGGAAGCAGCGAACTCCGGCCCGAACACCCAGGCGATGAAGCTGGCCGGCAGTGCCCAAAGGACCAATACAGCCAGCATGGAGAACACAAACACGATTTTGAACAAACCAAGAGTCAGATTCTTGGCGTATTCGTGTTCGTGGTTGTTGGAAATGCGAGCATATTGCACCAGACATATACTCTTGGGAAAAATCCATACCGCTTCCGAAATGCGCGTACCCAACTCATACAGACCCAACGATTTACGCCCAACAAACCCTTCAATAAGGTAATAATTGAGCCGGTAGGTCAGCAACTGCGTCAGGTTGGCGATTTGGGTCCAGAAGCCAAGCTTCAGCATCTCAGCCAGCAAACCGCCCATCCCGTCGAAACAGGGTTTCCCGACATGGCGGGCGATGTAGAAACAGCTGATAATCGTGGGCACCAGATAGGAAAACAGGAAGGCATACAGATATAGATCCACCACTGGCAAATGTCCGCAGGCACGACTGATCAGAATGGCGGCACTGAGGAAAAGAATAAGCAGTAGCACCTGCGTCAGCTGGAGCATATTGAATTGCTTGATATCCTCCCGTCCCTGCATAATGCCGGTATGAATATAGAAAACACTATAAACCAACGTAATAGCCAGCAGATGTAACGTATATTCGGTGGGAATGAGCCTGAAATGGTACAAAAGGGTGATGCCGCCCAGATTGCTGACAATCGCCCAAAGGTAGGAAAGGAAGAGCAGCTGGAAGATGTTTTTCTGGGGAGTGAGGAAGACCAAGGATGTTCCACCCACGAAATTCGACAATACCTGCAGCAGGGTGAGACCGAGGATAACCAGCGCGATGGTGCCAGTACCCTCCGCCCCGAACGTGTTGGTGTTGATGATGACCACGAGGAACATCATCAGCATGGAAACGACACGTGTCAGGAAGGTGTTGAGGATTTTGTCGAACATTGGATTTGGTGGCGGCGAATTATACAATTACATTATTGGTATGGATTAAGTACGGCTTCCATCTCGCGGAGTTTCTCCTGAAGCATCTCAGGGGTGCGGGCTTCCATAAGGAGGCGCAGATAGGGTTCCGTGTTGGAAGGACGTATGTTGAACCACCAATCGCGGAACTCGATACGGTAGCCGTCAAAGTCCATCAAGGTGGTGGGTTCCTCTATAGCGCAGAAATGTTCGCGCACGGCTTCCATGGCTCCTTTCTTATCCTGGATAGTGAAATTGATTTCGCCGGAGTTGGCATATTGTTTGATTTGCCGGATGAGCTGTGACACGGAGATGCCCTGTCGCTTCATGTCGCTGAAGACGTGGAGCAGCACCTGAGCAGCAATCATGGCGGAGTCGGAGTAGAAGAAGTCGCGGAAATAGTAGTGGCCGGCGAACTCTCCGCCGAAGGCGCCGTCAATCTCGCGCAGCTTCAGCGCGGCGTAGGCACGTCCCACGCGCCAGATTTCGACCTCGCGGCCCATCCTGGCAATATATTCGGAAACGGATTTTGAGGTACGGATGTCCTGTATGACCTTGCCGGCATAGTTTTTCTCTTTTATGAAATAATGCCCCAAAACAGCAATCATCAGGTCGGGAGGGATGAAGTCGCCGTGCTCGTCCACGAACATCACACGGTCGGCGTCGCCGTCAAAGATAACCCCAATGTCGGCGTGCGTTTCCCGTACCTTTTCACTTAGGGGCAGCACATTTTCCAGTTCCAACGGGTTGGCTTCATGGTTCGGGAAAGTGCCGTCGAGGGTGTCGAACAGATAGGTGGGAGCATTGCCGAAAATCTCTTTCACCAAAATGGCGGCCATGCCGTTGCTGCAATCCATGACGATGTTGAGATTGGAGATGTCATGGTGGTAATGGGCTTGGAAGGCAAGGTATTCGTCCTTCACTTCGTGGGGTATGATGCGTCCCTTCGTGGCGGCGGGCGTCACGGGTTCTTCCTTCACGCGGCGCTCCAGCTCGCCAAGACCCGAATCAAAGCCCACGGGCAGAGCGTTGGTGGTCGAGACCTTTAATCCATTGTGGTCCTTGGGGTTATGGGATGCCGTAATCATCACCGAAGCATCAAAATGGTGCTGGGCGGTGAAGTAATAGACCATCGGTGTCGTGGTCAGCCCCATGTCATAGACATCGGCACCGGCATCGGTGATGCCCCGGGAGAGGGCCTCGAACATCTGCGGCGAGGTGGTGCGCATGTCGCGCCCGACGAGCACCTTGTCCGTTTTTAAAAGCGATGGGAGAAAATAGCCGAATTTATACACTGTGTCCAAATCGAAATCCCGGCCGAAGATTCCGCGGAAGTCGTATGCTTTGAATGCACCCATATTGAAAAATCAGATTATAGGATTAATGATGTCCGTATGTTGGAGTTCCTGTTCCTTGACCATGTTCTCCCAACGGAGATAGTCGTGGTTCTTGATATCGAAAAGGAGGTTGTAGAAGGTTCTGGCCCAATAGTTCCGGGCTCCAAAGCCGCCGGGCGTCTTCATGAATTTCTCGCACAGCACCACTTCCGAATCAGCGGTTTGGAGAATGATGACCCAGATGGAGGCCGTCTTGGCCATGGAGTCGAACGACTCCACCACGAAAATGAGGGCGAACCGGAGCGTCATGGGGAACGAATATTGGGCGACATACTTGCGGAGCATATCCTCATTCAGCATATCCTTAAGACCCAGATTCGACACCAGAATGTTGGAGGCCTTGGCAGTCTTGTTGATTTTGGTCACCAGCGACAAATCGTACTGCATGATGGGCTTGCGGAAGCTCATGCGGATGTCGTATTTTTTCTGGTCGTTGAGAATCAGCCTGTTCCAGTCCTGAAAATAATGCTGCATAATCTCCTGAGAAAAATCCAGCCCTTGGCGTGTGAATTTCGCCTGCGAGAAGTTGATGCCCAGCCATAGTATCTCCCTGTCACTTAAAAAGTCTTTGAAAAGGGATTCGTTCATGTACATAATGGCAAAGGATTTAGGGATTCGGACTTTTCAACCTACTGAAACGGGATTCGCACGGCAAAAATAGTAAAAATCTGCCAAAATTGTCGGCGAAAATAGATAAAATGATAAGATTTGGGAAAAGCCTATCGTTTTTCGCCGAACATAGCGGTTTCCACAAGTTCGCAGATGATGTGGCCAATCATAATGTGGCTTTCCTGGATGCGTGGCGTGTCCTTTGACGGCACATTGAGCAGGATGTCGGCATAGTCTTTCATCAGGCCGCCGGTCTCGCCGGTCATGGCGATGATTTTCACGCCCATCTCTTGAGCTACCTCGTAAGCTTTTAGGATGTTCTTGGAATTGCCCGAGGTGGAGATGCCCACGATGACGTCGCCGGCCTTGGCGGTGCCGCGCAGGAGGCGCGAGAAGATGAGGTCGTAGCCGTAATCGTTGCCCACGGCGGTGAGGTAGGAGGTGTTGCAGTGGAGGGCATCGGCGTTGAGGGGCGGACGGTCGAAGTAGAAGCGTCCGGAGAGTTCGGCGGCGAGGTGCTGCGCGTCGGCGGCGCTGCCTCCGTTGCCGCAGAAATGTATCTTACCGCCGCCGCGCAGGGAGACGACAATCATGTCAGCCGCCTGCTGGATGCGCTCCAGAAATTCGGGGTTATCAAGAACCGCCTGCTTCGCGGCAATGGACTGCTGGATGGATTGGGGAATACGAGTATTTGTCATGATACTATTTTGAGTTAATGATTTATCTATAAAATGTTACGACAGTTCATTCTGCGCCCGGGCGTAATCTTTGGGAATGCCAATATCAATAAAATAACCGCTGGAAGGCATCCCGAAAAACAACTCTTTTGTGTAATATCGGGTCATCAGATCCTTTTCGAACGAGAATTTCGTCGGCTGGGGGTATTTGTCGAACAATTTTCTGTTGATGAGATAAACACCTCCGTTAATAAGGCCGCTACCTTCTGATGATTCTTTTTCCGAAAAGAGCACAATCAGGTTGTTGTCACCAATAAGCACACTGCCATATCGCGACACATCATCCACTTCACGCAACACAATGGACAGAAGACCACCCTTTTCACGATAGAACCGTTCAAATGCATCCAAATCCACCTTAAACATCGTATCTCCATTGATTATCAGCACATCGTCTGTTGTGCATTTTGACATGGCAAAGAGAATGCCACCACCCGTGCCAAGAGGCTCCGTCTCCACAGCATAATCTATTTCCAGACTTTTGTAATGATTCCCGAAATATTCTTCGATTTTCTCATGCAGATAACCTACGGAAAGAATCACTCTCGAATAATGAAAATCTATCAGATAATCAAGAATATATGTTAGAAAAGGCCTTCCGTTGACGGGTGCCATCGGTTTAGGCAGGTCTTTGACCACGCCTTGTAACCGTGTGCCGAATCCGCCGGCTAAGATAATTGCTTCTTTTTGTATTATTGTTGTCATTATTCGTGTCTTTTTCTACTACCCCGCCCTGCGGGCACCCCTTCTACATAGAAGGGGAATCTTACATTGTCCATGTCTTCAGACCTTCGGTCACAAATTCGTAGCGTTTCGACTGGCCACCGAACTCCGCCAAACGGTCAATGACGCGATAGCGGGCGTTGGAGGGGCAGTAGAAGAACATGAAGCCGCCGCCGCCCGCACCAGAGATCTTGCCGCCCGTGGCACCAGCCGCCCGCGCCGCCTCGTACACCTCGTCAATGAATGTGTTGGACACGCTGTCAGCCATCTGTTTCTTGTGCTTCCAGCCCTCATCCAATATCTGCCCGATGGCATCCAAATCACCCTTCAGCAACACCTCCTTCATGTGGAAGGCCTGTTCTTTCAAGGCCAACATCGCGTCAATGGATTTCTGCTTCTTCTCCTTGACGTTCTTCTGCTGTTCCTCGATAATCTTGGCCGAGACGTGGCTCGTGGCCGTGTGGTAGAGCACGAGGTTGTGTGCCAGCTCGTCAAGGTAGCGTTGGCGGATGCGTAACGGATTGACAATCACGTTGTCACCGATAAATTCCATGTAGTTGAACCCGCCGAAGGTGGCAGCATATTGGTCCTGTTTGCCGCCTGCCATCTGCAAATCCACCCGTTCGATCTCGTAGGCCAGCTTGGCAATATCATACTCGCCCAAGGGCAGTTTCAGCCACTCGACAAAAGCACCGAGGATGGATACCACTAGGGTGGAGGAGGTGCCTAAGCCGGAGCCGGGAGGCGCATCCACGAAGGTGCTGATCTTAAACGACAAGGGCTTGTGCGTGAACTGTTTGACGATGCGGTTATAGACCCCTTTGTGCAGGATGAAGTATCCTTCCGGGACCAGTGCATCGGTGGCCGTATGGGTTTCTCCAAGTTCCTCCTTGGCAGGGTTTTCAAAGATGATCTGGCCGTTGTCTAACGGCTCGAGTGTGGTGTAGGCGTACATGTTCACCGTGGCGTTGAGGATGGCACCTCCATAGATGTCAGAGAATGGAGACACGTCTGTGCCGCCACCGGCGAGGCCTAATCGGAGAGGTGCTTTGCTGCGAATAATCATATCGTAAATCTACAAATAAATTATTATTTTACTTGATATCAGGTTAATATAGGAATTTTCAAATGGAAAATTCCTTATGCAAAGATAACATTTATTTTAACACAGCGAAAATGCTGTCAATGGCCGCCGTGAAGGCTGACCAGGCGTATTTCTTCTTTTCCTCCACCACATTCATCTCAAATTCCGCCTGTTTGTTTTCGGCGAAGAAACGGCACAGCGCATCAGCGATCTGCTTTGAATCGGGTTCCGTCACATAGCCGATTTTGCCGTCGGGCACGATTTCGGCAAGGCCGCCTACATTGGTCACCAACATCGGTTTCTCAAAGTGGAAGGCGATTTGGGTGACGCCGCTCTGCGTGGCGGTCTTGTAGGGTTGTGCCACAATGTCCGCCGCGCTGAAATAGCGGTTTACCTCGCTGTCGGGGATGAAGTCGGTGCAGAGCACGACACGGTCTTCAATGCCCAACTCCTTGATTTTGTTGAGATAAGGTGCCGAATCACCATAAAACTCTCCCGCCACCAAAAGTTTCACACCGGCCTCTTTCAGCCGCTTGTCGGCGAAAGCGTCCAGCAACAGATCCAGTCCCTTGTAGGTGCGGATAAAGCCGAAAAAGAGCACATAACGATTCTCTGGACTAAGATTAAGCAGCGATAGGGCTTTATCTCGGGACAGCCGTTCCCCGTAGTGGTCGTAGAGCGGATGCGGACAGAAAACGGCGGGCTTGTCTTGGGTGAAGAGTCGCAAATCCGCCAGCACCGACTTCGACATAGCCACGAAGCCGTCGGTAGGGCGGATGAAGTAGCGCACAAACATCTTGTCTCCGATGCGATGCTCATGCGGGATGACGTTGTCGAGAATGGAAATCAGCTTGGTATGCCTGTTCTTGCGCACAATCCGCGCGATGGTGCCGAAGCAGGGCGACATGAACGGCAGCCAGAACTTGGTGATCATCACGTCGGGCTTTTTCCGTTTGATTTCGTGCCCGACTTTAATCCAGTTGAACGGATTGTAAGAGTGTACTTTACGCACAATTTTAAGTCCTTCGGGCGCGGGTTCGGTGCTGTATTGCGTCTTGCCCGGAAACAGAAAATCCGGGTACTGATGAGTGAAGGTGTAAATTTCCACTTCGTGTCCCTGGTTCTGATATTCGTAAGCCAGTCGCTCGTTAAACGCCGACAATCCGCCGCGGTAGGGGTAAGCTGTCCCAAGAATGATGATTTTCATAGGGTGGTTGGTTTGGAAGTGCAAAGATAATGATTTTTTCAAGCCATACGTAGGAATTAATAACATTTTGTCAGATGTTATATTATATGAAAAAACATATATTTTTTTATTCCAGACAAAAAATATATGAGATTCCATATAATATTTAAAAAAAAGTGTATTTTTGCAGACGAAATCATATAGTTTTATGAAAACACGTTTGTCATTATGCGTTAAAGAATTGCGCAAAAAACACGGGCTCACTCAAGAGGATTTGGCATATCGGTCAGGGGTAAGTCTTTTTTTCATTCGAGAATTGGAACAAGGCAAAACATCACAAAGGATGGATATGGTGAACAAGGTCCTTAACCTGTTTGATTATGAACTAGTACCCCAAAGAAGAGAACATGCGCAGAGCTAACTTTTTCTATAAAAACCAATTGGCCGGTGTTTTAACCGAGACTGACACGGGGTACCGCTTCGAGTATCTGCCAGAATATTTGTCATCTGACAATCCTCAACCAGTCAGTTTGACCATGCCCTTATCCAATCTCGCATACGGGAGTCCGACCCTGTTTCCGGCATTTGACGGATTGATTCCAGAAGGCTGGTTGCTGGATGTGGCCTTGCGCAACACCGACATCAGCAGACTGGACAGGATGTCGCTGCTGTTGCTCTGCTGCAAGGACTGCATCGGTGCTTTAAGTGTTGTTGAAATTCCAGAAGAAAATGAGTAAATGTCTGTATTGCAATAAAGAACTGAATTCCGGGGAACAGGATTTTCATGCGGCCTGTGCAAAAAAATTTTTCGGTGTCTCCCCTGCCCCGACTTTTGACTATACGCGAGCCGATATGGACTCTTTGGCCGCAGAGCTCATTCAGACTCAAACCACTTTGACAGGTGTCCAGCCCAAAATATCGCTGCACCTCAACGAGCACAAAGGCTGCAGCCGTCTGACCATTGTGGGTCATTGGGGTGGTTTCATCCTCAAACCCCAGACAGATATGTTCCCCTATCTACCCGAAGTAGAGCAGCTTACAATGTGTTTGGCGGATCAATTCGGAATTCAGACCGTTCCACATTCCCTCATCCGTATGAAAGATGGAGAACTCAGCTACATCACCCGACGCATCGACCGTATGACCTCAGGCGAGAAAATCGCCATGGAAGACCTTTGCCAACTGTCGGGACGCATGACAGAGTACAAATACAAAAGCTCTTACGAGCAGGTGGCAAAAGTAATTCGCGAGTACTCCTCCCTACCTGAGATGGACCTGACGCGCTATTACGAACTGCTGGTTTTTTGCTGGTTGACAGGCAACAACGACATGCACCTGAAAAACTTCGCTTTATACGATCCCAGTGGGGACGGCTTCCGCTTGACCCCAGCTTACGATTTGCTGAATGCAGCGTTGGTAAACCCAAAAGACAAAGAAGAATTGGCACTTACGCTCAATGCCCGGAAAAGGAAAATCAAAACAGCAGATTTTGTCCAAGCGATGCAAAAGGCGGACATCCCCGACAAGGTCATCTCCAATATTTTCCGTAAATTCCATCAAAAGGTACCGGGATGGTTATACAACATACAACAATCTTTTCTTCCAAAGGACTACCAAGAGGCTTATTGGCAGATGGTGTGTGAGCGGTTGGCGCGACTAAGTGGTGAAACTGTATAAGAATTGAGAAATTGCGCGTTATTTTTCGTACTTTTGCAGCCTTAAAATTTAAAATAAAAACAACTGAAATATGAAACCGATTCTTAAGAAAACCCTAATCCATGGTGGCATTGTCCTATTCTTTTTCCTGATTGCCGCCATCTACATGTCCCCAGCTTTCGATGGGAAAGTCATCCAGCAGGGCGATACCCTGAAATGGCAGGCCATGGCTAAAGAACAAGTGGATTATCATGAAAAAACAGGCGAATACACCACCTGGACCAGCTCCATGTTCAGCGGGATGCCGTCGTATCAGGTGACATCCTCCCCATTAAAATCTGTTTTCAATAAAATCCAAAGTGTTCTGAATCTGTATTACTTGGGTTTTGGACGAAACATCGGTGTCATTTTCCTCTATCTCATAGGTTTTTATGTGGCTTTACTGGCTCTTGGCATGTCACCATGGCTGAGTTTGTTAGGGGCATTAGCCTTTGGGTTAGGCAGTTACAACATTATCATTATTGAGGCGGGGCACATCACCAAGGCATACGCCATGGCCATGATGGCACCCATCATCGGTGGCATGCTGCTGATATTGCAGCGGAAGAAATATTTGTGGGGAGGAATTCTCTTTGCCCTTGCGTTGGGTATCCAAATCTCCTGCAACCACATCCAGATCACATATTACACCATGATTATGGGACTTATTCTAGGGCTTGTATATCTGGTGTATGCCATCAAAGACAAATCATTCAAGCCACTACTAATAGGTGTCGGTATCATGCTGATCGGAATCGGTTTCGCCATTGGAGCCAACGCCCGTCTGCTGTTCATCAACCAGGAATATGTGAAATACACCATGCGCGGCGGTTCCGAAATCACCGTAACCCCCGAAGACCTGTACAAAGATGGCGAGCCCAAATCCATTGCCGCCTCTAACGGTCTGGACATTGATTACGCCTACAGCTGGAGTTACGGCAAAGGTGAGACTTATACACTGCTCGTGCCGGGCGCATACGGCGGCGGTTCTGGAGAAACAGTCGGCACCGATTCCGAATTCTACAAGAACTTCCGTCAGAAACAGGCTCCGCTCTACTGGGGCGACCAACCCTTCACTTCCGGCCCAGTCTATTTCGGTGCCATCATCATCTTCCTGTTCGTATTGGGCCTCTTCGTGGTGAAAGGTCCTGAGCGCTGGTGGATCCTTTTGGCTACAATTTTGGCCATCCTCATGTCGTGGGGTAAAAACTTGATGGGATTCAACAGTTTCCTGTTCTATCATCTGCCACTCTACAACAAATTCCGCACCCCTTCCATGAGTCTCGTGATAGCGAATGTCACGATGGTTATAATGGCGATGCTGGCGTTGAAAGCCATCTTTGACAAGGAGAACTCCGTTGACAAGAAAAAACTGAACCTTGGCTTGTATATCTCTACGGGCATCACCGCCGGTTTCATCCTGCTGATGATGGTCTTCTCCGGCAGTTTCTCCTTCTCGGGTGTCAGCGATGTGCAGATGGCCGCGCAATATGGCAACCAGTGGGATATGATTCAGGATGTGCTGGTTAAGGACCGCAAAGCACTCTTCATGTCCGACTCCTGGCGCTCGCTGATCCTGATTCTGATTTCCGCCCTCTTCTTGTGGCTCTATATCAACCAGAAAATTAAACAATCCGGCATCATTATCGGCGTGCTTGCCTGTCTGGTGCTGTTCGACCTTTGGGGCGTGGACCGCCGTTACCTCAACGAATCCAATTTCATCACTGAAAAACGCACCAAACTGAGACCTTCCCAGACCGACCAAACATTGGATCAATATGCCGCGCAGTTCAACGACGAGGATTACCGTGTCTTCGACCTGTCGGTCAACACCTTCAACGACTCCTACCCATCTGCATTCCACCATCAGATTGGCGGTTACAGCGCAGCCAAATTGCGCCGTTATCAAGACCTTATCGACTTCTATCTCTCCCGTCATATCAACACCAACGTGCTGAACATGCTGAACACCCGCTATGTGGTTGTTTCCGGACAGGATGGCCAACCGATGGTACAACGCAACCCCGAAGCCTTGGGGAATGCTTGGTTTGTGGATGCCTACCAGTTAGTGGAGGATCCCAATGCGGAGATTCTGGCACTGAACGAGTTGAATCCGGCTGACACCGCCATCATCGACAAGCGTTTTGCCGACATGGTGCAGGGCAAAAACCTGGAGCGCGACAGCAACTCTGTAATAGTTATGGAGCATCAGAAGCCCTATAACCCGGATTATGTGGTATATAAGACCAAGACATCCAAAGACCAGTTGGCCGTCTTCTCCGAAGTTTATTACGCTCCCGACTGGCGCGCCTATATTGATGGAAAACCCGCAGAATATTTCCGCGCCAACTACATTTTGAGAGCGATGGTCATCCCCGCCGGCGAGCACAAGATTGAATTCAAGAACGAAGCCCCGCTGATGCACAAGCTGGATAAGATTTCCCTGATAATTTCTATCCTGTTCGTGCTGGCCGTGGCGGGAAGTTTGGTGGTGTATTATCGGAAAGGGAAAAAAGAAGTGGTTGCAGATAACAAAAACTAATAATCGTTATCATTATGCTCTCCGTCATCATCTGCACCTATAACCGCGACAAGTACATCTATAATGTACTGAAAAGTCTGGCCGACAACACTTTGTCGCACGACCGCTATGAGATTGTATTGGTGGACAACAACTGCACCGACAACACCCGCAGCGAGTGCGACCGCTTTATGCAAGACTATCCGGATGTGGTATTCCGCTACTTTGTAGAGACCAACCAAGGTCTTTCCCATGCCCGCAACTGCGGAATAAGAGAAAGTAAGGGGGATATTTTGGTGTATGTGGATGACGATGCGTTGGTCAATAAAGAGTATCTGCAAACATTTGCAGATTTCTTCGAGCAGCATCCGGAAATAGATGCCGCAGGTGGCCCGATTATCCCGCAATATGAAACGGCAGAGCCCGATTGGATGTCGCATTTCACCAAAGCGCTGATCACAGGTTATAAATACCTTGGAGACAAACCGAAAGAGTTTCCCCAGAATGACTATCCTGGAGGGGGAAACGCAGCCTATCGCGCTTCTGTGTTTGAGAAAGTGGGGCTGTTCAACGTGGAATTGGGACGGAAGGGCGACAGTTTGGTGGGCGCCGAAGAGAAGGACATTTTCGACAAGATGACCACGCTGGGAATGCGTTTCTACTACCTGCCTACCGCCATCCTATACCATCTTATCCCCGAAAAAAAACTGAGCAAGGATTACTTCGACCGCCTGACCTATTCCATCGGGAAGAGCGAGCGGATGCGTACTTTAAATATCGGGAAAGGAAAGTATCTGAAACGGATTGTTTCAGAGATGGTGAAATGGGCCGCCTCCATCGTATTGTGCATCGGCCACACGCTGACGGGCCACCCAAAGAGAGGCTGGAAACTGATTCAGTTCAGATGGAACGTGACAAAGGGGTTGGTGGGGAAATAGCCCTACTTGCTTCTAACAGCTTGTTTCATACTCTCCCACCATCCACAAATTCTTGGTCCCAATAATTTCATAACCTTATGCTTGATCTTGCTTGATGTGGAGCGCCAACTGCCCGCAAAATGATGAATTGTGACCGTGTTTTCTGTCAGATAAATCTTACCATCCAAATATGATTTTGGGCAGAAAAAATCTTTGGGATAGAAGGTTATTAATCCGGGAAAATCCTGATATGTGTTATTTTGTTTCAAACCAAGAGGAAGCATATAATTCGTAAGAGTAACAACATTTGTTGTCATATCAAAAGATCCGTCTTGATTAAGAAAATGTTTGTTGTCATAATAATGCAGGTTGTCCATCGCCCATTTCCCTCCTTTTTCACTAGCCATGATACCTGTGGGTATTTCATGTTCATTTTCATAACCACTAAAAGCCACATGATCAAGATATGGGTCTAATGGCTTAATCACTTCCACATCGGTATCCATATAAACCCCACCATATTGTGTCAGTGCATACAATCTGACAACATCTGTAATGAAAGCCCATTTCCTTGCCTGATAGGCCTCCCAAACGTAGTCATTATAATGCAAATCAAAGTTCTCCTCATTCCATTCCATGATTTCATAGTCTGGACAGAACTTTTTCCAACTTTCTATACATTTAATGGCCAATTCCGGCAATGGATTTCCTCCGAACCAACAATAATGGATGATTTTGGGAATCATAGCGTTTGTTTTAAAATATTCACTATTCTTTCACAAGCATGACCATCCCCATAAGGATTAACGGCCTGTGACATACTATTGTAATATTTGGAATCATCAAGTAATCGTGTTGTTTCACTTACGATTAAAGAATAATCAGTTCCCACTAATTTCACCGTCCCAGCTTCAACGGCTTCTGGGCGTTCTGTAGTGTCACGCATAACAAGTACGGGTTTTCCTAATCCCGGTGCCTCTTCCTGGATGCCACCACTGTCCGTTAAAACAAGATATGACTTGTCCATCAAGAACACAAAGCTCAAATATTCCAATGGTTCGATGAAAAACATATTGTCAAGATGACCCAGATCGTTACCAAAAACCTCATGAATAGGCTTTCGCACGTTCGGATTCAGATGCATGGGATAAACAAAATCGACTTCCGGATACTTTTTCGTTAAATCCTTGATGGCAGTACACATATTGATGAAGCCTTCGCCGAAGTTCTCTCTACGATGTCCAGTGATAAGAACTAATTTTTTACCATTGGATAATCTCTCGGTGTCGTATCCCGATTTGAGTAGTACTTGAGCTAATTCAGATGAAACTTGAGAACTGCTTTTAATCTTATTTACAACAACATGCAAAGCATCAATGACCGTATTTCCTGTAATGTAAATATGATTCTCTGGAACATTTTCAGCAATTAAGTTATCATGGCTAAGTTTCGTCGGGGAAAAGTTAAACTTGGCAATTCTTCCTGTGACTTGTCTATTCAATTCTTCGGGCCAAGGGCTATATAAATTGTGTGTCCGAAGACCAGCTTCCACATGTCCGACCGGAATTTGCTGATAGAACGATGCCAGAGCTGCTGCCATGGAAGTTGTGGTATCACCATGAACCAAAACGACATCGGGTTTGACTTTTTGTAAAATGTCTCTCATTCCTGTCAGAACGCGAGAGGTGACATCATATAGATCTTGACCTTGCTTCATAATATTAAGATCAAAATCTGGCACAACTTCAAAAATATGCAGCACCTGATCCAACATTTCCCGATGTTGACCGGTAACGCATACAACTGTTTCTATTTCAGCTGGATATTTCTGAAATTCTTTTACCAACGGGCACATTTTAATGGCCTCTGGCCGTGTGCCAAAAACAAGCAGTATTTTTTTCATAATCAGTCTTTCCAATAAGCAATAAAGTTATGGTGTGGGGTGCGTTGTTCTTCTGGTGGCAGTCGCATATAGTCACCAAAAATAGTACTTAAGTGAATGTCATATTCGCGAAGATTTCGCACCAAATGTCCTTCAAACTCAACATCAACATAATTTTCCCACACATACTTTGGGCAACGGGTCACGCTCTTGTACGGCAAAGAGGCATGATAGGCATAATTGGCCTTTTCATAATCACAACGCTTAACAATGCGTAACAGCCAGCGCATAAATGTTCGATATTTGATAGGCGAAGTGAGCAACCGAACTATGGTGCACGTAAGATAATTCCATTTATTGGTACGCCATGTATAACGCATATTTCGGTGACGGCGGGAGAGAATATTATCCAACATACGAACTAAAATGTGCCATCTTTTACACACGCGTATATCGTCTTCGCAACCATCAATAGGAAAAACATCTATCTTCACCCCAATATCATAGCCTCGGTAGTCAAATTGGTTCTCAAACAAAACCGTACGGTTATCACACACATTGGCATAAGCTGCATAGAAATTTTCATCAAGTTCAGGAGCATATAGATTTAAGTGGGCACAATATCCACCAAAAGTGTGAATAAAACGTTCATAGTTCGGCCGCGTCATGGCGATATCAATATCATCATCCCAAGGAATATAGCCCTTGTGTCTAACTGCGCCTATACCAGTACCTCCTTCAAGAAAATATTCTATTCCGTTTTTACGACAGAATTCATCAACCACTATCAACTCGTCAAGCATTATCTGCTTCAACTCCTCGGTACTGAGTTCTTTCATTTTCATATAATTATTGTATCATATTCAGGAAGGTCTCCGCACACCACAACTGCCACTTTTGATTGCCTGTGAGCGAAGCCATGTCAATGTCCTTTCTGAACTCCGGACGAGTAGGGCCTGCCCAATTTTTGAACACGGTGTCCACAGGGCGCGGCATAGGAATCTTGAAAGGTATTTCCAATTCGGGATATTTGATGGCATATAATCCACGGACAAGGTATTTGGGCTCTCCGTTGCGCACCCTGTCCATATCCAGGGGATCAGCCATAATCAGTTTCGCATACGGATCATAATAAGGCATCCAAGCTGCACCGAAAGCATTCAAATAAGAGCTGCTGCTCTCTATAGAAAAGACTTCATCCATAAACCTCAGCACATCAATCCCATTTTCACCCTCACGATATTTCTCAAACAGTTCAACCTGTTCAATCGGATTGACCAAAACCAATTTAGGATCCAAGAACGTATAACGTTTCGCAAACGCATCAAAAGTCCATATAGGGCTGATAAGTTTGTCCATGCCTCCAAAAATCAGGTCTGCGCTTTCGCCAACAATCATCAATTGAACACCATCATTCTTAGCCAACTCTGCAGCTTTGTAAATCTGGGGCTCGATAGAATGGACCGGGGCAAATTTATGATGCATCACCACAGGAGCATATTTTTTGTAATCCTCCATGGTTATATCAATCAGATGATGCTTCAAATCGAATTTCTTACAATATATTTTGGCACGTTCCACATCAGCATCAAAGACGCCGGATGTGGAGTTGAATGTGTAAGCATGACTCCCAGGTTTAAGATAGGCTGCCAAGTTTGCGCTATCCATCCCACCAGACAACAGAATGCCGATGTTGCTGTATTTGGCATACAACTCATCAAACTGTTTTTGTATCTCTCGCTCAATGTCCTCTGATGTCCTTACGGGAATACGGTCTTTATCCGCAATAGGCTGAAAGTTTTTGTGTTGAAACCCTTCAACAAAATCAACGCCATCTTTCCATATATAACGAAATGCCATATAGGAACTCAAGCAAAAGTCCTTGTTTACCATAACACAATCATTTATTTGTCAAATCTATTCAGGAAACGTTCCAGGCAATACAACAGCCATTTTTGGTTTCCGCTATACTTTTTAATATCAATATCTTTTCTGAATTCAGGACGCTTTGGGCCCTCCCAATTCTTAAAATACTCATCTACCGGACGGGGCATGGGCTGCTTCAACGGAATCGTGATATCCGGGTACTTCATCCGGAACAATTCTCGGATGATGTATTTCGACTCACCATTCCTTATTCTACCTAAATCCAACGGCTTCGCCAATTTCAATTTCTCATACGGGTCAATGAAATCCATATCAGCTGTTGAGATGGCATTTTCGTAGGATGCGTAACTCTCATCCGTCACAATTTCATCATAAAAGCGAAGATAGTCAATGCTGTTTTTACCTAAACGGTATCTCTCAAACAAATAATCCATGGAAACAGGATTACATAAGACATCTTCTGGATTGATATAAATGGACCTGTCAATATATTCTCTGAATCCCCAGTTTTTCGATAGCAGACCGTCCATCCCACCAAACACATAGTCGGCTGCATCACCGATAACCAACATGGTCACCCCATCCGATTTAGCCTGCAACGCCGCAGTATAAATCTGAGGCTCTATGGAATGTACTGGCGCACCTTTTCGATCCATCAGAAGGTCAACAGAATTCTCTACCGTTTGCCAGTCAATATCCACATAATGAAGATTCAAATGATAGTATTTGGCATAATATTCAGCCCGTTCCAACTCTCCATTTTCAAACTTTCCACCTAAAAAACGGAAAGTGTAAGCATCCGAGCCTTCCGGCATATAGGAGGCCAATATGGAACTATCCATACCTCCTGACAACAACATACCCAAACGCTCGTTGCTGATCAATCTGAAGACATTGCGCAACGCAATTTCAACATCCTGAGCATCATCGACTAATGTTTTTGCGGAAAGAGGATGCTGCTTATAAACTTGATGCTTGAGTCCTGGAAAAAACTGTTTCGCGTCATCTTCCACGTATCTCAACGCCAGATACGAACTCATGCAATACTCTTTATCTGTCATTTTCTTGGTCTCCTATGTTTAAATGAAGTGCTTTTTGCGCCGATTCGTCTGTCCAGCCGCGAACCTGCTGCAGTGCCTGTGTTATCTTTGTAGATGAAATGCCTTTGGTGTATGGGAAGTAAACAATTCTGATACCTTCCTCATTGAATTTCTTTTCGTACTCCTTCCATTTGTCGGTGCCATACCAGTCATCGCCCACAAAAAGGACTTTTGCACCGAGTTTCTTGCAGGCGGTGAGTTTGTCCATGTCGTACTGCGGGACAGCCGCATCAACATACTTGCAACTTCTCACGATTTCGATTCTGTCCTCGAACGGGATCATGGCATGTTTGCCCTTATACGCGACCAGTTCGTCAACGGTAACGCCGACAACCAGATAGTCGCACATGCCTTTTGCATTTTTCAGCAAATTGAGGTGCCCGACATGAAACAAGTCGTAAACACCAGTGGTATAACCGATTATCATACTATAAAATCTATTTTGAATCTAAATATTCTAAAAGCATCGCGTAAATATTGAGGTTGCAAAAGTAGTGAGAAAAAACGAAAATAGCACGAAATCTCCTTACAAAATGTTTCACTCTGTCATCAATATTTCTTTGGCGGTGCTCAGATTGTTGTTTATCGGGAACGAGAGGTGATATAGAATTGCAAAAGGAAGATACTTTCTAGCAAACAAAGCAGTGGTATTAGAGCTTGCTGCAAATATAGTGAAGGAACAAGACAATAAATAGAATCATATATAATCACATTGTTTCTACGTGAATTCTATCTATAATATCACGAATATACTCCACTGGATGAGCATTTGCGATTCCACTATTCTCACTTTTTATTTCAACAACCTGATTGGTTTGACTATTAATTAGTTTTTCATGATATGGAATATAGGAATGTACAATGCCTATTAAAACGCATTTAGAAAGACTGGGAGTCCCTTTGATTGAGATAATTTCAGGACGCGAAATGATTGGACTTCCAGAATTTCCAGGGAAGTTTTGAATATCCACCAACATGTTATGTTGCTCTCGTATTTGTATCTCGCTCATCCGAGATATACATCCCATCCGGCAAAGAGGCACATTCGATTTTTCATTTACCAAACCCATAGGAAATCCTAACATATATATGATAGAGCCTTCGTCAACGCCCTGGTTCCTAAGTTCTGTTGAAGTCATGGCATTATCATATATATTGAAACACTGGAACTCTAAATGACTGTTCTCTATGAATTTTGCATTAATTTGTAACACAGCTATATCAATGTTTGCATCTTCATGAAGTTGATATAAGAGGTTGCCCCCAGCATCTTTTAGAGGAACATCAATCATTTGCAGTTCCTCAGTCCCTTCTATTTTCATTCTTATAACAACTGTATTTCGATTAAAAAACACATGCTTATTCGTTACAAGAAATGGACGCACTTTTTGAGGATTATCTTGTGCAGACCGACCCACAAAGAAACCTGTTCCAACCCATGAAACAGCTCCACTATCCGCACGCACTCCGATAGCCACAACAGAATTCAGATAAAAACTTGGTATAATTGCCATTTATTATTTTTATTATGGTTAAATCACAAAAACATCTATACTAAAAATTGACCATATCATTGGCACTCTCAAATATCCACAATCTCAATTAATTGTAAAAACCATAAACGCCTAACGCATTCAACTCCACCATTGGAATATGAAGCTCCATCCGCATGGAATAGTCATGCGGGAATGCAGCAGTAGTTTTTTTTATGCGATGGTAATTTACAGAATTGTTGGGCATGTGTATATGGTTGCAGCCTATTTCGGCGGGGAATTTGGTTGCATTCATATTGTTGGTGTTTATTGGGGACGGAGAGGGGAAAGGTAGGAGGTGGCAAAAAGTACGTGGGAAAGTGGGATAGAGGAGAGGAAAATGAAGTAATTGTACCCTCTTTTTTCAATTTCAGCGGTTAACTACTGCAGCCCCACGAATGTCTTATATTCATTTAACGTGAACACCTTCCCTGCTATTACTTTATTTGCTTGCATAATCATTGCCTTATCAGAGGTAACAAGGATTATATCGTCACCTGAAATAGAATGACCAGCGACATGAAGTATCTGAGTATCCCATAAAAAATTGGCATGAGAATTCTTAGTAACATCAAAATCTGGCTGCAACACTAACTCATAAAACAATGCCTGCATATTGATGGGGGCTTCATAACGTTGCATATAGTCCTGTATCATTTTGTGGAATTCTTCCTGAGTTGGTGTGGTTATTAAACCTTCCTCTTCAAGATTAATTCCTACCGCTGACAAAAATATCGCAGAAATCCCAATCCTAAATGATTCAGGTTTAATAAAATTCAAATATTTGGTACGCATACTTTGATTCCCCACAAACAGTTTCCAGTCGGTATAAGAAGGATCTATTTTGCGTCCCATTTCTAATACGCCATCAGCAAGTTCTTTCTCTGATTCTTGCAAATGCATCTTTATCTTTTTTAGTGTTTCCTTATGTCGGTTGATGTTGTCCTTGGTCAAATCCTTGGATATCTCAAACGCTGTGAGAGCAACAGCCTGCTGCGTGTCAAAAAACCTTTTGCTTTCTACTCCAAAAAAACTCTTTAGCCAATTGTGTCTGCGGTGATGGTACAAGACGAAGCTGATGTTCATCACCGCAGTGCATATATAATGCCTTCGTGGCCTTAATACATGCCTTATACGTCCGCGTACTTTCGTCATCAAGAAGATAACCAAGGATTTCTTCCGCCACAATGGTACTCATCAATGCCGTAACGCCCTTTGCTGACTCAAGTGCCAGCAGCTTCTTCATCCGAGGCACAACGTCAACGGCATCGACACCTGATACCATATCTCTATAGCTGTTTGTATCAAAAACTACTAACATAAACTTTTATTCTTCTGTTTCGGCACTCTTTAAGATTATATTCTCGTTTTCATCAATCTCTATGTTGTCAATACCCTGTCCTATCACTATGGAAAAACGTTTAAAGAGTTCAAAGAAATCTACTAAAGAAAATTCTTGTTCTGGTCGGAACTGATGGTAAGAATTATTCTCTATATCGCGACAAACAAAACGTACGGAGGGATACTGCCCATAAGAAGTATAGAATTCACACCCCACACAATAGTACCTTTCCGAATCATAATTGGAATACCTTTTTTCAAGATATTCGTTTAATGAGTTAAGATAATAATCAGATATATCTGCTGCCGCAGTCCCTATAAAATCATTATACTGAACTTTTGCTTTCATTCTTCCTCCAATCTTAATTCTTGTCCATTATTCCAAACCATTCGACTTTCTGCTCGTACATTTCTTAAGTCTTTAACCAAAAAATTACCTATTGTTTCATGTCCGCCCTTGTAACTATATACATATACTGGAACCTTATTTCTGCCACACGCAACTTGATAGGGTGTTACAATAACCTCATCATCTGCATAATACAAAGATTGTGTGGGATAGTTCTTTAGATATGTAATTGCCAAAGAACCTTTCTTATCACTTTCTTCATAAAGTTTCTTCAACAGTTCAACACACTCCACGATTTTCTCCTTTAGTTTATCTTCTTTATAATCTGTCTTTTGGGCTAACGCAGGTATAAAGAAGCCTTCTGGATCCACGAGAAAAAACTCCGTTTCTGTGCCTGATGTATTCAATCTTTCAATCAGGTCGGTATAATATTGATTGACCCAAGTACGACCGTCATTCATTATTGCGGCGAACTTTTTGGATTTCTTTAGCACTGATCTAAAGGAATATTCCTTTGAATCCGTCCTTATATCCAGCAAACCACTTTCTTTAACAGCTGATGAGATTGCAAACATATTTGCAAAAAAACTCTCCTCTTCTTTCCTTTCAACAACATCATGAACCACAGAGAATGTTCCACTGATAAGAAGTGCTCCTGCGATGCTTCTAACCACCCCTTGCCAGAAATCACTTGGCATCCATTCAGCAATAAGAAATAATCCTAAACCGAAGATGATGAAAACAGTCCAGATTATGTATTTGTTCTTTATGTTCATTTTCTTTCAATAATTAGTAATTCAAAAGAAATATAGAGATTGTCACACAGAAATTACAAAATCTTCGTTCGCTTTTTCCTAGTTATTCGATATCAATTTTCAAGCGTCCCCTAAACATACAATTTCATAACGCCTCAGTGCCCCCAAAAAAGTTCCATCTTGGAGTTGGCCTTCACTGCTGTTTTTTCCTTTCACTTGGCTCTAACCTTGCTCACCGCTTACAGATTGTTTTTCTCACACGGAAAGCGCGGAAAGCTGCTAACGTAACTTGTTAGTATCACAAAGACACCAACTTATATGGATTTGTAATCACACATTGTCCGTATTTCCGCAGCAATGAAAGAACATCCGACTCTGACTTGTCGTTTTCCTTCAATTCAGAAACTCCTGGCAAACGCGAAGCAAAGAATGGCCATAACTGATCTGATTTGTACTCTTGGTTCAGATTAGGGAAATTAACTAACGGTTCATAGCGATTTTGCTGCTTGTATTCATCAGAATACATAAAAATCCACATGCCATTTTCGTATAACAATTTCCCCACCAACATTTTGCCAAGCATCAAATCGAAACAACCTTTACTACCTTTTACAGCTTGAAGATTGGTTTCATCGCTATCATGCCAATAAAGCCTTATTTTCTCAATGATATTCATTGTATTACCTCCTGTATCTTTTTGTGCCTGTACTCAAGGCATTCATTTATCATTAATCTTCTTGTCGGTGATAACAAACGACTAAATTCCTCATTTATTGTTTCTTTCATAGAAAACAGAACCTTTTCACTAAATAATTCCCTCATCTCACCATGAATGATATAAAACTCGCTTTCGAAGATTTTTTTAACGAGACGAAAATGATTCAACTCTCCTTCGCCTTCCCAACCTAATTTAGGACGCGATGTATCACAATATTTCTTTACATACCGACTAACATCTTTCTGTTGCATCCGCATTTCCAAACGCTCATCAGAGACATTCCAAAACAATCCACGTGCAGTATCGTAAATGGGTGAAAACCTTGCAGGTGCATTCGAATAGATAGATCGAATAACAGCCCAATTATAAAAATGGCGATCATTGTTACCCACTAGGGCATCATAAAGCAACAGTCTAACCAAGTCACGCATGATATACTGTTCTTCTGACGGGAAAGCCTTCTCTACAGCTTTCTCAACAAACTGCAACGTGAAGAGCTCTCTTGAAAGATTGGCTTGTTCTATACTCTCCACGAAAGCCAAATCTTCCATATAGCCCGCAAATATCTCGGCTCCATGAACAAGTTCTTCATTTTTCCGCAAAAAATAGCGGCTAAGAAATCGCAATTGGCCATTGATTATACACAATCGCGAATCTGCCATTTCTAATCCAAACACCGTTCCCAACCTATTCAACAAATACTCTGTGACCGATTCCATAGGATACCATTTGTGCCCCGTTTTAGCAATATACTGAGTCCACGTTTTGGGCGAGCGGCGTCTCACCATACTATCTGCTTCATAGTCATAAATACGAACAAAACCTTTAGGAGCGTCGCCAGATAACGTATAATCCCTTAACCACTGGTAATCACGGGACTTTATCACCTCCAATCCCAATCCAAACACATCCCCTTTGTGCGAGTGATTTTCAATGTTATTTCTTATCAACTTATCCATTATAACAGCATTAGAATTATTATTCTACGTAAAACGACCAATTAAACTTTGGGAATCTCCTTTTTACCCCCCCCATCAGCATATCAGCAAGATGACAATCGGTGGAGGACTCACCTCACTTTCATCCCTCGCCAATCCCCATTAACCAAGACTCGGAAAGCACGAAGATACAATACTCTATTTACTTCTGCTAAAAATCAACATTTCCGATTATCATTCACTGCGCAACGAGAGGTCACGCATAACTTCGGCCGTGGGAGGGGAATCAATACATATCGGCCATACGATCAGGTTATATCACATAGTACCCACCGGTCTTATTAGCGCCACGGTATTCAACCAACTGCTTCTTCTTTAGGTCAGTCAGCTGTTTTGCCGCTGTAGATTCAGACTTCTTCCGCAGTTCGGCCACTTTCTTTATCTTTATTCCCGGATTGTTTTTCACAATCATATAGACTTCTCTAAGACTACCGCTAAGAGCGTTTATCTCACCATTCCGGTCATCACGATGAGCAATCTCAGCGACTAACTTTCTATACTCTGTGGACATTGAGAGTTTACCACTCTTTGTTCTCAATAAAACACCCTCATTCACCAACTCATCCATCGTCCCTTGTTTCACATTTAAACCATCATGAAAGCAAGCGTTATATATAGCTAAATATCTGAAACGGTGGTCGGCAGTCAAGGCACCTCACACCACAAGTGTAACCATATACTTTCCTCTCACTCCCCCCACCTTCCAATATCCGCCCTTGTCGGGACCGATGCGGACTACGGTTTCAAACATCCTATCGGCACCACATAAACACCATCCTCCTTACGGCGGTAGGCAATATTACCCACAGCAGTAAGCACCATCTTGAAAGATGGCGCATACATCCGGTCCACATCTATTTTCGTCTCCAATTTATTAAGAGAATTCGCCCCCGCATCAATCAACTCCTCCCCCCCCAACTTGATCTCTACGAGTCCGTAATGTCCGTTGCGCAAATGAATAACGGTGTCACACTCCAGCCCATTTCTATCCCTGAAATGAAACACCTGACCATTCAAAGCATCAGCATATACACGCAAATCACGCACCACCAACGTCTCGAACAACAGCCCCATTGTGTTCAAGTCATTTAAAAGGTCTTCTGGCCCAATTCCCAAAGCGGCCACGGCTATGGACGGATCTGTAAAATACCGTGTATCGGAGGTACGAATGGCCGACTTGGAACGGAGATTGGGATTCCACGCTTCCATATCCTCAATAACAAATATCTTTTTCAATGCGGAAATATACGATGCTACCGTATCTTCCGTCAAGGTGTCAGCATCGTTGGTTTTCATATCATCTCTTATCACCGTATTGGCCACTTGCGTACCCTGATGTCGAGCCAACGATCGCATCAGCCGTTTCGCTTTCGAAGCATCGCGCAGAGTATCGTCCACTCGCGAAATGTCAACGTTTGTAACTGCTTCAAAATAATCGATGGCTGCCTCAAGTGAATAAGGTGTGTCCATATTACTGGCAGACGGCCACCCTCCCCGACAAATAAGATAGACAATGTCGGGAAACTGCAACTCGGCTTCTGCAAAGAGGCTCTCAGGCTCAGAAAAGAGCTCCTTCAAACTCACGTTTCCTTTGGATTCCCCTGATTCCCATAAACTCATCGGGCGCATAGTCAGACGGGAAATTCGTCCAGTTCCGCTATGACGCATCGCATCAGGATTTTTGGGAACAGCACTTCCCGTCAAGACAAACTGACCCATTGCATGGTTGTGGTCAGCCACAAATCTCACAGCATCCCATAATTGGGGAGCCTCCTGCCATTCGTCAATAAGACGGGGCGTATCCCCCTCCAACAAAGACTTCACATTGGACTCTGCTAATAAAAGATTCTTTTTAATCGTATCTGGGTCAGCCATATAAAGGGTACTATTGGCTACCTGTTCAGCTGTTGTGGTTTTGCCACACCACTTGGGTCCCTGAACCAATACAGCAGACGATGACCTCAACTTGATTTTCAGTAGTTCATCCGCAATTCTCGCCTTATAAAAAACACTGTTTATTCCCATAGTACTTTCGGCTGCAAAAATACACAATTTTAATCAATTACAAATTTCATTTGGCGATTTGACGATTTTTCATTTGGCGATTTGACGATTTTTCATTTGGCGATTTGACGAAACACTTTCCTTATCAGCCGGTTCACATCCGGGGAGACGTTGCCGTAATAGACGACCAGCAGGCCGGCCAGCGACACGATGCCCGTGCGCACCACCGCCTCCACGATGCGGAACATCAGCGAGGGCTCCGGGAAAATCTTGCCCGCAATGAGGACCATCAGATAGTTCAAAACCACCATCAACAAGCCCACAACCAGCACTTTTACCTGCCCCCAGCTGAACGGATAGGTGCCCACCCGCCACTTGACAAACGCCAGCAATAGGATGTAATAGATAACGTTGGACCCTAACGTGGCCCATGCACCACCCTCAATGCCGCAAATCGGAATCAGATAGTTATTCAGACAGATGGAGGATATCATCAGTATCAGCGTGAAAATCAAGGAGGTATAATACCAACGGGTGTAGCTGAGTGCTGAGACCCCAAGGGAAAAAGCAGAACTAATCAATTTGGAGATGGACAAAATCAATACCACCCACTTGCCCGCAACATACTGTTCCCCATTGGGCAGGATGTCGAAAAAGAAGTCAATATTTATCCAAATCAGGATGAGGATGACCATACCCACAAGCAGCTGATTCAACGACACTTGCTGATACAGTCGGGTGGCTGTGGGCAAGTCGGCGGGCGTGGCCCGCAACGCCACCGCGATGCGAGGCTGCACGATGGCATTCAACGAACGCGACGGAATCTCGACCATCGTGGCTATGTAGTTGGCAATGGCATAGATACCCGTGAACATCAAGCCCATCTTGGCCGTGATGAAGAAGCTGCTCAGCGTGGGCATCACACTGCCCACCAAAGCCGCCGTAACCAAAAAAGCGGTGTATAACAGGAAGTCGCGGCGCAACTCCAGCGTAATCTTTTTGAAATCAGGCTTGAAAGAAATCTTCTGTGAGAAAAGCAGATAGCACAAATTCAGCAACGCCCCCATCCCATACGTCACGCAAAAGACCACCACCAGTCCATCCAAGCTGATCACATGCCACAAACCATACAGCAAGTATCCGACCAACAGCCCGGCCCGGATGAAGACCTCGCGGATCATGCGAGGCACCGCCACCCGCTCCAATATCGTTGCATTTGCCTCGAACACAGACATATACAACATAAAGAATGCAATTGGCAAGGTGTATTGGACGTAATCGACAAAAAGAGGCGAGTTTTCTTCAAATGCTTTGATTATTAATCCTTTAAAAATAAAGAAGCAAAGTAAAAAGAGCAGAAAACCAACAAAGGGGATAATCAGTGTCCAGAAGTATAGTCCCTGCTGGTTGCGGCTCTCATCCTTAAAATGGGGATAGAAACGCAGGGTGGACGAGCTGGTGCCCAGCAGCGCCAGCGAGCTGAACAGCGTGGCGGCATCCACCAGCACGCGCGTGAGTCCGATCTCCTCCGACGTCAGGTACGACGTGAGGATGAAAAAGGTGGTCACGAAGCCGATAGCCACCCCGATGTAGGTGGCGATGGTGCCTTTGATGCTTTGTCTTGCGATAATGCCCATACTATGTTACAGGTTGCAGGTTACAGGGATTTGTAGAGATGCAGTGCACTGCGTCTCTACGTTTCTACGTTTCAATTTTCTTCAGAAAGGTGTTCGGCACGTAGGCCGTGGCATAGATGCCGACGCCGTGCAGCTGCACAAACACGCGCTTCTGGTGCTTGTATTTCATCACCACACCCTCCACGCCGGCGAAAGCGCCGTCCGTAACGACCACGCGGTCGCCCTCGATGATCTTCGGCATCTCAGATTGCCGGACGATGATGTTCTGATTACGCGACTCGACAATGATCTTGAAGCTCTCCATCTGCCGGTCGGGCACCGTCAACAACTCGTTTTTACCGAACCCATTGGTTTTAAAATGGTTGTAATAAGGTGTCAATCCCGGAATCAACGACGGATTTTCCAACAACGTCCGGAAATCCCAGAACGTGGTGCGCACAAACAACAGGCTTTTGTCCAACGGCTCCTCCTTTATCACCGAATTGCCGGTATTCTCGTCCTCTTCAACGCGACAGAGTGTCGGGAGGTACGGCTCAAGACGGTCGTTGCCGAGTGCCACCAGCCGGTCGTACACTTTCTGCGCGCGGTGATAGGTGGCGCGAATGGGGAACCAGCAGCGCACCTCCGGCTGCGGGGCATACCCCACCGACTTCCCGAGGCTGTTTTTTTCAACTTCGGGATAGACAAGAGCGTTGCCTTTTGTGCTGACAGGTATTTCATCTTGCTGTCTGCCAGCCAGTTTCACCACTTCTTCCATTATTGTGCAGCGGCGTGTCTTATGGCATCATTCGGATGGAAGACTCCATAGAATAGCCGTTGCAAATGTACATTTTTTTCCTTTATCCTAAAAATCCGAATACCACAGAAAAAACGCACCATTCAACAAATTTGTCCATTCTTTTCATGAAAAAAGGCACAACGGATAACTACATCTGACATTTTGATAATTCCGAAAAAAAATGTAGGTTTGCCGTTTTAAAATCATATAGAGAAAATGACCGTAAACATCATAACCTTAGGATGTTCCAAGAACATCGTGGATTCGGAAGTGCTGGCTGCCCGGCTGCAACGGATGGGGCACCGCGTCTTTTTCGAGGGCACCATGAAGAGCGACATCGTCATCCTCAACACGTGCAGCTTCATCGGCGATGCGCGCGAGGAGTCGGTGAATGAGATCCTCGTCCAGGTGGAGCGCAAGATGCGCCGCCACATCAAGAAGCTGTACGTGGTGGGCTGTCTGGCCCAGCGCTGCAAGGCGGAGCTGGAGGCCGAGCTGCCCGAGGTGGACGGATTCTACTCCTTTGCAGATTTGCACAAGATGGTGGATGCCAACGAGTTCGACTTGTTAGGCACCAGCGAACGGCTGCTCTCCACCCCATCCCACTACGCCTACCTCAAGGTGTCGGAAGGCTGCGACCACCAATGTTCCTATTGTGCCATCCCGCTCATCCGCGGCAAACAGGTATCCAAGCCCATCCCCCTGCTGGTGGAGGAGGTGCGCAAGCTGGCCGACCAGGGCGTGAAGGAGGTGATGCTCATCGCACAGGACCTCACCTACTACGGCATCGACCTCACCGGCAAACGCGAGCTGGCCAACCTGATGGAGGCCCTGGCCCAGGTGCGCGGCATCGAATGGTACCGGCTGCACTACGCCTACCCGCTCAACTTCCCCTACGAGATCCTGGACGTGATGAACGCCTATCCGCAGTTCTGCCGCTACCTCGACATCCCCTTCCAGCACATCAGCGACGACATCCTGAAGGACATGCGGCGCGGCGGCGGCTCGCAGTACATCTACGACCTCATCGCCCGCATCCGCGAGACGGTGCCCGGCATTGCCCTGCGCACCACCCTCATCTCCGGCTATCCTACCGAGACGCTGGAGCAACACAAGGAGCTCGTGGAGTTTGTGCGCCGCAACCGGTTCGAGCGCCTCGGCGTGTTCGCCTACTCGCAGGAGGAGGACACCCCCGCCTACCCGCTGGGCGACCCCATACGCCGCAACATCAAAACCCGCCGCGTGGGCGAGATCATGCAACTGCAGGAGACTATCTCGCTGGAAATCAACCAGTCGAAAGTGGGCAGCACCCTCCGCGTCATCATCGACGGCGAGGAGCGCGACCACTACGTGGGCCGCACCGAATTCGACTCCCCGGATGTGGACAACAGCGTGCTCGTCACCAAGGAAAAGCCCCTCACCATCGGCGAATTCTACAACGTGGAAATCACCGAAGCCGCGGAATATGATCTGTATGGGTCATTGGCTTAGCATTACAACAATCAATATTTTTCAATATACCATTAAATGTATGGCAAAAAACAGTATTTTTGCAGTCAAATAATAAAATTATGACCGCATATACCATTCGCATCGACAATGAGACCAAAAGCCAGTTCGACTTGCTCTGCAAACGACTCGGACTGAGTGTATCTGCAGCATTTAACTTGTTTATAAGAAAGTCTTTACGAGAACAAGCCATTCCGTTCCGTGTCGATCTCAATTCTTCCAATATGGTGATGGAAAAAGCCAAGAGAGCTATTGATGAAATGCGTGCTATCAGTGAACAAAACGGCCTTTCAAACATGAGTTTGGAAGAAATCAATGACGAAATCAGATTTTCAAGAGAAGAAAAGCAGGCCTAAGAGATGTTATATTACGCAGTATTCGACACTAATGTCATTGTTTCGGCATTACTCACCTCGCATCATGATTCTCCAACTGCAATATTATTAAACATGGTAATGGATGGTGAGATAATTCCTGTTTTCAACGATGAAATACTGAATGAATATAAGAATGTTTTAAGCAGAAAAAAATTCGGATTCACAGCTGACCAAGTAAACCATGTTATTTCTGCTTTGGCAACGGGAATCAATTTGAGGAGAACACATACTGACGAGATTTTTCCAGATCCAGACGATGCGGTCTTTTACGAAGTAGCTCTTTCCAAGGAAGAAGCTTACCTTGTAACAGGGAATCTCAAACATTTCCCGCGTGTCAGCAAAGTGGTATCACCCTCTGAAATGTTGGAAATCATTTATTTTGGGAGGATAAAAAATGAAAGGTAGAGAAAACAAACCGCATATCGGCATCTTCGGGCGGCGCAACAACGGCAAAAGCTCGCTCATCAACGCGATTACCGGCCAGGACATCGCCATCGTGGACGCACATGCCGGCACCACCACCGACCCCGTGCGCAAGTCCATCGAGATCTTCGGCATCGGGCCCGTCATCCTCATCGACACCGCCGGCATCGACGACGAAGGCACCATCGGGCAGAAACGCATCCGGAAGACCTTGGACGTGCTGCCCACCATCGACTTCGCCATCCTCGTCACCACCAAACACCAATACGGGCAACCCGAGCGGATGTTGGCCGACCATTTCCACGAATACGAGATCCCCTTCATCATCGTCAACAACAAATCCGACCTGGAGGAGCCGCAGCGCGTGACCGACGGCGTCATTGCCGACAACATGTACGAGGTGAGCGCCAAAACCGGCGACGGCATCGCCGCCATGCTGGATGCCGTAGTGGCCAAGATGCCCCCGTCGGCCTACATCTCGCACTCTCTGTTGGGCGGTATCATCCATGAGGGCGACACCGTGGTGCTGGTCACCCCCATCGATTCGGAAGCCCCCGAGGGCCGGCTCATCCTGCCGCAGGTGCAGCTCATCCGCGACGTGCTCGACAACGACGCCATCGCCATCGTGCTGAAAGAAGACAAGATTGCCGGGTGGATCGCCGACCATGAACTTCCCGCGCTGGTGGTCACCGACAGCCAGATGTTCGCCCGCGTGGCACGGGACGTGCCGGAGGCGGTTCCGCTCACGGGCTTCAGCATCGTGCTGGCCCACCACAAGGGCGACTTCGAACACTACCTGCAAGGCACGCCCAAAATCGACCAGCTGCACGACGGCGACCGCATCCTCATACTGGAGTCCTGCACGCACCGCACCTCCTGCGAAGACATCGGACGCGGCAAACTGCCCCGCTGGATCCAGCAACACACCGGCAAGGAACTGCATTTCGACTTCGTGGCCGGCCTCAACCAGATTCCCGACATCCGCCAATACGCCATGGTCATCCAGTGCGGCGGCTGCATGATCACCCGCCGGCAGCTCCTCAACCGCCTGCGGCCCGCCATCGAACACGGCATCCCCGTGTCCAACTACGGCATGATGATCGCCTACCTCAACGGCATCTTCAACCGCGCGGTACGACCATTCCTTCCCGAAGAGTTTTAGAAATCCGTTCCGATTGAGAACATGAACATGCCCTTCTTGTTGGCAATCTTGAAATCTTCCACGCCCCACGCATAGTCCAGACGCAGGAAATAGCCCAACAGGGAGCAGCGGAAGCCCACGCCGAAGCCGCCCACAAACGGATCCACCTGCCGTTTCACCATCACGGTGATCGGGCCGGAATAGATGTAGCGTGTATAAAGACAGTTGTCCTCGGAATAGGGCGTCCACCCCGTCCACGCCGTGCCCACATCGCCAAACAGGTTGAACTGCATGGAATTCAAGAAATTGAAAGACAGCTTGCGTCCGGCAATCAACTGCACGAAGGGGATGCGCAGCTCGCCGCTGAACAGCACGAAAGAGGTGCCGTTGCGGATATTCTGCCTGAAACCGCGCATGTTGGTGGCCAACGTCTGATAGGCATAATTCTTGGTCTGATCCACCCAGATATCACTGTTGAACTTGGCCCTCACCCAATTGTCAACGCCGCCCATGTAATAGACCAGACGCGCCGAGCCCACGTTGGTGGAGGCGGCGGCACGCAGGGCCAAGGTCATGTTGCGGTAGAGCTTGAACGACCGCCGCGCATCCAGACCGACCACAAAGAGATTCATCGTCTCGCGCTCCACCCGCTGCTCGTATTCGGCAAACATCTTCAACTTGGTGCCGCGCCACAGATTGGTATAGAGCTCCTTGGACGAGTCGAAGATGTACTCCAAACGGGCGCCCGCCCACACATGGCGACTATCGGGCATCTGCAGCGACACATCGCCTAAGGAGGCATACACACACGTCTCGTACCGGCCCTTCAACGTCAGCCGCAGACTGTGATGTTTGTTAAACGGGTATTTCAGGATGTAAAACAACGTATTATTGCCCTGTTTGATGTAATACTCGCCAGCCTCGCTTGAGATGGTCTGCCGGTATAGGATAATCTGCCGGTCAAGGCGGCGCGCCAGATTCTCATAGCTCAGCATGAACTCGTAGTTGCGCAGGTTCAAGCCTATACGGAAACCGCCCGTCACCCGGTAATCTTCAAAAAGATCATTGATACCCAGCATGAACAAGGCGTTCAGGCCGGAATTGAGATAGATGGGCGACGTGCCGCCCGTGAACTGCTGATACGTGTTGTTGAGGAAGCTGAAGTCGGCCTGCGTGATGACCTTGTTGATGGAATACTGCACCCGATAGCCCGTGCCCACCGGGATGTAAAACTCCGAACGGTTGCGCCCCGACTTCTCCGAACTCCCGACACCTGTTTCCGAATCATCCGAATACACCTGCACGAACCCGTGCTGTTTGGTGGTGGTCGTCGCCTTTGCGCTGTCGGCTTTGCTGACAACGCCGCCGGCCATCTCCTGCTGTATCTTGTTATGGAACACCGACGGCGACACATCCGGCGTGAACAGCGGGTTCAATATCGAAAGGTAGATGCGTTTCACTTTGTCCACCAGCGAGATGTCAGCCACCTTGCCCGTGGCGGGATTATAGGCCTGTTCCACAATGCTGTACGCGCGGTCGGTCAGTGCCGTACTGTTGGCATAATAGGCGTAATGCACGGCCGTATCCACCCGGCTGATGGTACTGTCGAACGTGGCCATATAGCGGTTGACCAGACCATCCTTGTCACTCAGGTAGAGAATCTGCTGCGGCCCGACGAACTGCACCCCGTACTCTTCGGCATACGGAGTATTGGTAATCCGGAGCAATTCAGGATTTTTCTTCGAGTAATCATACATGTACAACTCCGGATAGCGTTTCGGGTTGGCTTCCATGAAATCATCTTTCAGCCCGATGGTATCCCTGTTCCGGTTCGAGGCGAAGACAATCTGCTGCTGGTCTTTCAGGAATATCGGACCATAGTCGTCATAGAAATCGTTGGTCAGATTCTGGAACGAGCGCGACAGGAAGCTGTAGAGGTAAATGTCGGATTGCCCGTTTTTAAAGCCGGAAAACAGCATCATCTTGCCATCCGGGGCATAGCACCAGGAGGTAATTTTCTCCACGTCCACCAGAAACCGTTTCTCCCATTTCTTTTTTTCCAGATTATAGGGATAATAGTAGCAATGTCCCTTGTCCTCAAATGTCATGCCCAGCACGTCGCCCTGCGGGTGCCACGAAAGCAGCGGGTAGGAGTAGTCGGGGTTGTCCTCGGTTTTCTGGAAACGTTTCAGGATGCAGCGGGGCCGGTCCCACGCCGGGGTTTTCAGCCACACACGGATCTGTCCCGCCTCGTTGGTCACGTAGGCGTGGGATTCGCCATCGGGCGAGAAGCAGAACTGTCCGTAATGGCGGGCGGACCGTGGATGCTTGAGCAGACCCTCCCCCACAGGCATGGTGCGACTCTTGTCGGGGTGGTACATCACATAATAGTACTTGTACCAGTTGAGCAACAGCACACGATAGGGTGTCTTGGTGGCATATAGGAAACCCCGTTCCATGTTCTTGGAAGAACGGGTGTTATACAAAATCCTCGGAATCACCTCTTTCCCATAAAGGTCCACCACATATTTCCAAAACGAATGGCCGGCGTAGGTGGCGTCCACGGGCGAAAGCTCGTCAAAGTCGGCGTAACGCTGGGTGAAGATCCCATCCTTGACATGATAGTCGATATCGCTGTTCCAAGCCTCCCCGAAATAGGAAGCCAGCCCGCTGAAATACCAGTTGGGCACATCCATCAGGTAATCGTAGGTCATGTTGGAGCCCACGCTGGCGCCTTGCACGAGCCAATGCGCATACACGTTCATGATGCCGCTGCGGATCATGCGCTCCAGATGGGCGTGATTGCCGTCAAAGTAAAGGTATATCTTGGTGCCATACACGTTGGTGACACCGCCCTGGTTGTAGAAATCATCGTCATCGTAGGCAAAATTGGACTCGCGGAAATCCTCCTGCGTATTATAGACGATGAATTGCAACTTTTTCTGGGAAGTATAATTCAGAAGGTGCTCGATTTCACGGATATAGTCGGGCACTTTATAGAAGACGTATTGAGCCAGCGCCCGTCCGGTGGGATAGTAATACACGTCATACTGCTCGGCGCGCATGTACTGCCAGTTGAAGTTCTGGTGCTGCACGCGGTTCTTGCCGAAAGTGAGCTGCGAACCGTTATAAAATTGGGCCTGCGTCTGTTGCGGAATGCCTGAACACAAAAGAGAAACCAGCACGAGAAGTGCCAGTTTGAATCTCACATGATACGTGTCTCTTGTGTCCATAACTCTCCCGAATAGCGCGTATGCGTTGGGGGAAGGTTAGTTCAGGTTGCAATCCTTCACCCACTTTTCAATAAGCTGTTTCTGTCTGGCCTCGTCCTTCAGTTCCTCGCCGATCACCTTCTCCGCAATCTCAATGGAAAGGTTGGCGATCTCGTTCTTCACATCCGTGATGGCCTTGAGTTTCTCGTAGTTGATGGCCTTCTTGGCATCTTCGATGATAGCCTGCGACTGCTGTTCCGCCTTGAGGAGAGCATCTTCCTTCATCTTTTCCGTGACAACACGGGCTTCGTTGAGGATGGCGTCACGCTCCGACTTGGCCGCAGCCAGCATGATCTCATACTTTTGATTGATACTTTTCAGCTCGGCATGAACGCGCTCGGCCTCGTCCAACTGGTCCTGGATCTTCTTGTTGCGGCTGGCAATGCCACCCGTGATGACGGGCCATACGAACTTGGCCAATATGAAAAACAGGATGCCGAAGCCGATAAGCATCCAGAAAATGAGTCCGAATGAGGGTTTTATGAGTTCCATATATGATTAAATGGTGTTTTTTAATTCAATTTTTAAAACAACGTATCCCCGCCAACCGCGGGGACACGTTGAAATGCTTACGCAATTGCGATGAGCAGACAGACCACAATGGCGAACAGGGCGACACCCTCGATAAGAGCGGCGGCCAAGATCATGTTGGTACGGATGTCACCGGACACTTCCGGCTGGCGGGCGATGGCAGACATGGCATCACGGCCAATGTTACCAATACCGAGACCGGCACCGATGGCGGCGAGACCGGCACCGATTCCGGCGCCCATCTGACCGATACCTAAATTTGTGGCTGCTTGCAGTAATGTTGTGAATACAGACATAATTGGTATAATTTAAAATTGGTTAAAAAAGTTTATTTCACTAATTCCGTTGATTCCTCATGGCCGCAGGCCATACCGATGTAGATGGCGCTCAGCAGGGTGAAGACAAACGCCTGGATGAAGGCCACCAGCAGTTCCAGACAGCCCATGAAGATGTAGAAGAAGATGGACACCACCGACACGCCGTAGCCGAGGGCGGGCGCCATCTGCCCGAAGATGAATATCAGCGAGATAAAGCCCAGCACAATGATGTGGCCGGCCGTGATGTTGGCGAAAAGACGGACCATCAGCACGAACGGTTTCGTGAAGATGCCGATCAACTCCACAAACGGCATGATCGGGGCGGGCAGCTTCAGCCACCAAGGCACGCCCGGCGTGTTGAAAATGTCCACCCAGTACTCCTTGCCGGCGGAGAACGTGGTGATGAAAAACGTGATCAGCGCCAAGATACCGGTGACGGCGATGTTGCCGGTGAGGTTGGCCCCGCCCGGGAATATCGGGATGAGCCCCATCAGGTTGTTCAACAGGATGAAGAAGAAGAGCGTAAGCAGATAGGGCGCATATTTGTCGGCATTTTTCCCCAAAGATGGGTTGATGACCTCGTCCTGCAGGAACACGATCACGGGTTCCACCAGCGCCTGCATTCCCTTAGGGGCCTGGTCGGGCCGTTGCTTATACTGCTTGGCCACGGAAAGGAAAATCCACGTGATGAGTATCAACGAGATGAAAAGGGCGCACACATTCTTGGTGATGGAAATGTTGAATTTGCAGACGTGGTCCACCGCATAATCGCCACCCTCCTCCAGATGGCCCGTGTAGTCATCGGTCAGCTTCACGATGGATCCTTTCTGGTCGCCCCAGCCCAGCGCATAACCCTTGTAGGCCGCATGGCCGTGATGGAACTTGCCGGACATGAAGACCACCGGACGCCCCCCGTCGATCAGGATCACCGGCAACGGGATGGTGACACTCTTGTCGCCATCGCCACAAATGTGCCATCCGTAACTGTCCGTTACGTGGTCGATGATGAATGGACCAGCCTGAAAACCATCGCCGGAAGCGTCGGCCGCCTGACCGGAAATGGGAAAAAAGAAGCATAAAACCGCCATAACGGCGATGGGCAATATTCTGGTTATTTTTCTACAAGTCATAATATATCAGTCAATTATAGCCTTTAACGGAAAGGCCTCCTTGTCATTTTAAAAAAGCGGCGCAATATACAAAAAAAAGTTCAGCATATCGAATCTTCTCCATGTATCCAACAACCCCATTAATTTGTATTTTTGTGCCCGCTAAAATTATGGTCCGACTGCATCAACTTTTCTGGTCATTCTTCAAAATTGGCACCTTCACCATCGGGGGCGGCTACGCCATGATCCCATTGATGGAGAAGGAGTTGGTGGATCATAGAAAATGGCTGGAGCGGGAGGAGTTCATGGATCTCATGGCCGTGTCGCAGGCTCTGCCCGGCATCTTCGCCGTCCACATGGCCACCTCCATCGGCTACCGTCTGCGGGGCGTGCGGGGAACGCTGGCCGCCATCGCCGGCAACATCCTGATGCCCATCGCCATCATCCTGTGTCTGGCCATAGGCTTCCGGCAGCTCCGCGACAACGCCTTGTTCGAGGCCGTGTTCAAAGGCATACGTCCCGCCGTGGTGGCGCTCATTGCCGCCCCGGTGTTCAACATGGCCCGCACCGCCCGCATCAGCCTGCGCAACTGCTGGATTCCCATTCTGGCGTGCCTGCTCATATACCTGCTGGGCGTGTCACCCGTGTGGATTGTGCTGGCCGCCATCCTCGGCGGAAGCCTCTACGGCTATCTCACCAACAGAAAGGAGGCGGCATCATGATTTTCCTGCGGCTGTTTTTCACCTTCTTGAAGATCGGCGTCTTCAGCTTCGGCGGAGGACTGGCCACCATTGCCCTCGTCCAACACGACGTGGTGGAGGAAAAGGGCTGGCTGACCACGCAGGAGTTCACCGACATTGTGGCTACCTCGCAGATCACACCCGGTCCCGTGGGCATCAACACCGCCACCTACACGGGCTACACCGCCGTGGTCAACGCGGGCTACCCGGAATGGGCGGGCATCCTCGGCGCGCTGACGGCCTCCCTCGCCACCATCCTGCTGCCGGTCATCATGATGCTCGTCGTCTGCAACCTGCTGATGCGGCACAGGCAAAACCCCGTGGTGGCCACCACCCTGTCCGTGCTCCGCATGGCCGTGGTGGGCCTGATTGCCGCCGCCGCCCTGCTGATGGTCTCCGCCGAAACGTTCGGCTCCTACCCCGCCGACGCGCTGCAGTTTTTCGTCAGCATCGCCATCTTCGCCGTGGTGTTCATCGCCTCCTTCAAATTCAAAACCAGTCCCATCCTGCTCATCCTGCTCAGCGGCGTAGCGGGCTTGCTGGTTTACGGTATATTTTCGTAGAGACGCAATGCATTGCGTCTCTACAGACCACACAATTGCCGCATCAATCCTCCCACCGGGAAACGGAAAAATCGCTGCTGCTCATCGACAAGCGTTCGGGGTGGCCCTTGTAGGTCACGTTGCTCGCCTCCGTGGTGCGCGCGCGCAGGTCGCGGACCGTGCCCATGGCCACACGCGACGCCTCCGTGGCGCGCACATCAGCCACCTCAGCCGTCACTGCCTCCAAGTCGGCGTTCGAGGCCTCTTCCACCTTTACCTTCAGCGTGTCGATACGGCCCGTCAGCTTGACAGACGAAGCCTCGTACACCTCAAGATCCAGCTTGCGCAGGTTCAGGGCCTGCCCGGAACGGAAACTGCAGGCCTCCGACAGTTTGATGATGTCGAGCGACGGAGCCGTGATCTCCACCACCGCCGCCGACCCGCCTTTAATACGGTCGTCCTCGTTCCGTATGTAGAGGATGCCGTTGCGAACCTCCGTATGTAAATGCTGGATGGCATCCTCCGACGCTTTCACGCGGACGGCGCAGGTATCCGCCTGACGGTAGCGCACCTCAACACCGCTCGCGGCGTCCACAGCATGGAACGTGTCCCCGTCGCGCCACTCTTCCGCCATAACGGCAGGCTTGTACCGCACGGAGGGGGCCACCTCTTCCCAGAAATGCTCTACGCGCAGGTTCTGGCGGTTATTGTAGGTGCGCACCCCCGTGATGACTATGCCCGCAATGCTGACCAGCCACAGCACCACCAACGACCATACAATCCACTGGTGACGCGGCTTCCGGTTATTGACCAGGTAGATGCAGAACATGACGATGGAGACCGCCGGACAGAGCAGGAACAGGGCCACACTCAACAGTAGCGCCACCTCGTTCACACCCGCCGTAACCCATGGTATCAGGTGGAAACCGACCATCACCGCCGCGGTGAAGACACCCAGGATGGTCGTGAACAGGCTGAAGCCTATCAGGCTCAGCACCACGATGGCCAGCACCTTCACCACCCGGCCCAAAGCACCGGAATCCCTCGGCTGGGAGGGCTCGCTACGGGCGGAGAAATTCCGTATGTTGTCCACATTGGGCTCCACGCCCCGCATCTCCAATTGCTGCGACACCGACTGGGCCTCCGGGATAAAGATCCACAACAGGATGTATATGAATAGCGGGCAACCGATACCCAAGACAAAGACAAGCAGAAAGATAATTCGCAAGATGGTCGGGTCCCAGTCCATATAGGCGGCCAAGCCGCTGCACACGCCCCCTATCTTTTTGTTCTCCGTGTCGCGGTAAAGCTTGCGCGGACATTTTCTCGCCGTGGTCTCCTGCTGCGGGGCGGACGGCTCCGACGGGGCCTCCTCTTCCTCATCGCCGAACTGGCTGGGCTGGCCCAGCGTGTCCATCACTTCCTGTACATCGTTTATTTCCACCACGTTGCGATTGGTCATCTTCTCGGTCAGCAGTTCCGCGATGCGGGCTTCGATGTCCTTCAGAATCTCATCGCGTTCCTCCGGAGTGAAATGCCGTCCCAAGTCCTCCAGATACTGGCGAAGCTTTTGGTAGGCATCCTCATCAATGTTGAACACACACCCATTCAGGTTGATTGTCAATGTTTTCTTCATAATTATGGTGATTAAAAGTTATCGGATTTAATGATGTTCACTGCCTCTTGCAGTTCGCTCCAGGCTTCCTCCAGCTCCGAAAGGAAGCGGTGGCCCTCTTCCGTGAGCTCGTAGTACTTGCGGGGCGGGCCCTGCAGCGACTCCTGCCACTGATAGGTGAGGCAGCCCACGTTTTTCAGCCGTGACAGCAGCGGATAGAGCGTGCCCTCCACCACAATCAGGCGGGCTTTCTTCAGTTCATCGATGATGTCGGACACGTACGCCGGCTTCCGGGAGATGACGTGCAAGATGCAGTATTCCAGGAAACCCTTGCGCATCTGGGCTTTGATGTTGTCGGGATTGATTGGCATGATGTCAGAATTTTTTTTCGGCTGCAAAGATACACTTTTTATAATACTATGCAATGCAAAGTACTATTTTTTTTTAGGGGATAGGGGTCAGGGAATAGGGATCAGTGATTAGTGACTAGTATCCAGAACCTTAGTTTCCTCACTTCTTAGTTTCTTAACTTCTTAACTCCTTAATCCTACAATTCAACAATTAAACAAATAAACAAAACCCCGTCAGGGCTGAAGGGGTTGGGAGTGTTAGGGTATGCGAGGGGATAATTACGCCTGATGCGTGTACCGACAATTGGGATAGTTGTTACAACCGTAGAATTTGCCGTATTTGCCATCCCTCAGCACCAATTTGCTACCACAAAGGGGACAGCGGTTGTTGGCTACTGCATTTTGATTCCGCATAATGGTAGTCTTGACATTTTTCACGTGTTCTTTTCTCTTTTCCTTGGAATTTTGATGGGAGGATAGAAGAACCGTATAAACTTGTTGCACCATTTCCGGAGTCAAATGTCGGGTTTTGTGTGAGCGGATTTCACGTATCAAGCTGCTCCAATACACCACAGGCTCATTGGTTGAAAGTTTTAGCGTCGCTCGTCTGGAGAAGGCTACTATGGGAATGTACGAATCTGCAGACACGTCAGGAAGCAATCGTTTTAGGGTCCGAACATGCCCCTGGTTTTGAAGAATTGGATTCCGCAACTCGTATTTATGTCCAAAAATGTTTTGAGTCCAATATTCACTATAGTTGCCACCATATATCCAACCCTGATAGTTTTTTGTCTCGATCACAAAAATGCCGTATTCCGACACTACCACGTGGTCGATTTGTGAAGTATGCCCGTGACTGCTGATAAGAAGGTCGTTGATCACCTTATATTGGTCCGAGGGCAACAATTTGAGCCATATCCCCACACTCACTTCACCTTCTTTTCCTCTGAAAAAAGCGATTAAAGGTCTCCTGACAATGAGTAGAACCAGAGCAAGAACAACAATTAATATGAAAAGAGCGGTGCTCATCATTTTAATAAATCATCTATAGAGGCTTGCTGCTATCAGTTCCGTACGGTGCTCTATCTTCTGCCGCCTTGGGCAATTTCTCCTCTTGTGTCGAATACAAATGAATAACTGGAGATGGTTCATCAATCCTATTCTTCTTGAAATTCTCCGCCTGCTCGAAGATGGCTTTGAAAACCTCGTCGCGGGTGGCGGGCGGATAACCGTGCTTGGAGAGCGTGAGGATAATCTGCACCTTCAGCTGCGCCTTGATGTCGGCGCGCTTGTCCCAGTCGATAAACTGAGAACTGTCGTCAACCTTTTCCTTGACGGCTTGCGCTATCTCAATGTATTGCTCTTCGGTGTATTCGTCCAAGAAACCATAACGTTCGGCCACCGATTTTAAGATATCATAGAAGGCCTTTACCTCAATATCCGGAATGCCGTCTGGCAAAACGCTGTCTTTCTTGATTTCCTCAAAGAGGTCGGCCAATTGCTTAGCGACTTCGGTCACAATCTCGTCGGCCAGCACGATGTCGTCGGAACGGTCGTTGTAGATGTCGATGATTTCATTCAGACGCTCGGTGAAACTGACGGCTTTCACTTTGTTCACCTTCTTCACGCTGTCAATCACACGCTTGAGAAGTTGCTCCATCAGCTTGACTTTCGTGTTCTTGTACGGCAGATTTTTCAGCTTATCCATGTACTGTGACGCTAACAGGTCTATCTGTTTGGCATCGTTGAGCTGCAGATTGTTGATGGCCACCACCTCTTCCGAAATCAACGCCTCATTGACCAACTTCAGCACGTGGCGGTTCATCTGCGTGGCATCGGGCGACACGCCCGTGGTAGTCTTATAGATGATGGAACGAACAGCTGTGAAGAAATGCACATCGTCAATCTCCTCCCTCGTGATGCGCTCGTCGTTGTTGCACATATTGTAGGCCGACTTCATGATAAGGGTATGTTTCATGAAGCGTTTCTCGGTCTCTTCGGTTTGCTGGATGAACTCGGCAGACAGCTGCAGAGCGTTCAATTGTTCCAACGGCGTGCCCTTGAAGAACTTGGTGTATTCAAAACCAGTAAACATGCGTCTGAGCAGGTCCAGCTCGTCTTTGAACAGC